>NZ_CM174421.1:0-415000 GCF_057835245.1 Stenotrophomonas sp. GL_111 | reverse complement strand
CTACCACACTCTAGTCGCCCAGTATCCACTGCAATTCCCAGGTTGAGCCCAGGGCTTTCACAACAGACTTAAACAACCACCTACGCACGCTTTACGCCCAGTAATTCCGAGTAACGCTTGCACCCTTCGTATTACCGCGGCTGCTGGCACGAAGTTAGCCGGTGCTTATTCTTTGGGTACCGTCAGAACAACCGAGTATTAATCGACTGCTTTTCTTTCCCAACAAAAGGGCTTTACAACCCGAAGGCCTTCTTCACCCACGCGGTATGGCTGGATCAGGCTTGCGCCCATTGTCCAATATTCCCCACTGCTGCCTCCCGTAGGAGTCTGGACCGTGTCTCAGTTCCAGTGTGGCTGATCATCCTCTCAGACCAGCTACGGATCGTCGCCTTGGTGGGCCTTTACCCCGCCAACTAGCTAATCCGACATCGGCTCATCTATCCGCGCAAGGCCCGAAGGTCCCCTGCTTTCACCCGAAGGTCGTATGCGGTATTAGCGTAAGTTTCCCTACGTTATCCCCCACGAAAAGGTAGATTCCGATGTATTCCTCACCCGTCCGCCACTCGCCACCCAGAGAGCAAGCTCTCCTGTGCTGCCGTTCGACTTGCATGTGTTAGGCCTACCGCCAGCGTTCACTCTGAGCCAGGATCAAACTCTTCACTTAAAAACGCATAGTCCGAAGACTAAAAATTTAAAGCTGCAGATGCTTGACCGCTGGCAACGTTTCGCTTGCTTTAAAACAATTGATATGTTGCTTGATCAAACGTCTGCAAGATGGACATACATCCTTCCTGCAGGCGCCTTCACAAGATACCTGCGCATACTGTCAAAGAACTTGGGAGTCGGCCTCAGCGCCTTCCTCCGTGTACCCCGACGTTTCCGTCGTTGCGAGCCGCCCATTATAGCCGGCTTATCTGCTTCGTCAACACCTTTTTTCAAGGCCGCTTCACCGTAGTGAACCGTTGTTACCGATGCCGCTTCGTCGTTCCGATCCGGAGATCATTTCGTCGTTGCGAGCCGCCTATTATGTCAGGCTTTTCGTTTCCGTCAACACCTTCTTTCGAAGTAGTTGGCTTCCTGATCCTTCGCGGTTGGCGCCTTGCGGCGACCCCTGCGTCGGGGGAGGTGAAGTATGTGCCCATCGGGGGCATTTGTGAAGGGGGCAAGACAGTTTTTTTCACGCCCCGGGCCTCCCATTCAGGTCCGGCCGACCCTGGTCGGCCGGAAACCCTTGTGGCGCTTAGGCGGCGACCAGCAACACGCGGGCGAAGTTGCGCTTGCCAACCTGCAGCAGGCCCTCGAAACCGGGCACGAACACCTGCTGGGCGTCGTCCACCACCTCGCCATCGACCTTCACCGCACGCTCTTTAAGCTTGCGTGATGCCTCCGAATTGCTCGGAGTGAGCCCGGCGGTAGTCAGCAGGGCGCCGATCCGCAGGCCTTCGGCCGGGATCACCACTTCCTGCAGCGGCAGCAGGGTCACATCGCCCTGCCCGGTGACCGCCGCATTCCAACCGGCAATGGCCAGCTCGGCCGCGGCAGCATCATGGAAGCGCGTGGTCAGCTCACGGGCCAGGCGCAGCTTCACCTCACGCGGGTTCAGGCCGCCGGCTTCGACCTGCTGGCGCAGGCTGATCGCCTCGGCCTGGCTGATATCAAAGGAGAGCAGCTCGATCCAGCGCCACATCAGGTCGTCGCCGATCTTCATGGTCTTGGTGACCATGTCGATGGCCGGCTCGCTGATACCAATGTAGTTGTTGAGCGACTTGGACATCTTGGCCACGCCGTCCAGGCCTTCCAGCAGCGGCATGGTCAGCACGATCTGCGGCTTCTGGCCGTAGTGCTCCTGCAGGCCACGGCCCATCAGCAGGTTGAACTTCTGGTCGGTACCGCCGAGTTCGACGTCCGCCTCCAGGGCGACCGAGTCGTAGCCCTGCACCAGCGGGTACAGGAACTCATGCAGGGCGATCGACTGCTGGGCGGCATAGCGCTTGGCGAAATCGTCGCGCTCGAGCATGCGCGCCACGGTGTGCTGGCCGGCCAGGCGGATCATGTCGGCCGCGCCCATCTTGCCGAACCACTCCGAATTGAAGCGCACTTCGGTCTTGTCGCGGTCCAGCACCTTGAAGACCTGCTCTTCATAGGTACGCGCGTTGGCCAGCACGTCGTCCTTGCTGAGCGGCTTGCGGGTGACGTTCTTGCCCGAGGGGTCACCGATCATGCCGGTGAAGTCGCCGATCAGAAAGATGACCTGGTGGCCGAGGTCCTGGAACTGGCGCAGCTTGTTCAGCAGCACGGTGTGGCCCAGATGCAGGTCCGGGGCGGTGGGGTCGAAGCCGGCCTTGACCCGCAGCGGGCGGCCGCTTTCCAGGCGCTGACGCAGCTCCTCGGACTTGAGGATTTCGTCGGCGCCGCGACCAATCAGGGCGATGGCTTCTTCAATGGACGACACGGTGCAACTCCCGGCAATGCCTTATTTACATGAATGACGTTAAGTACAAGTTAACCGCATGCGCTTCACAAAAGCCAATAGGCACAAGGGTTTGACGCGGTATTTATACCTGTCTATGTTACCGACGTTTGGGCCCGCGCTCCCGGGCCAGCCAGGAACAGACCGACGATGCTCAATTCCGATCAAGGCCGCGCGCGCAAGCAGCGCTTCAAGGAACGTCTCCACGTCCTCCACGACACCGCCCTGCATCGGAAGCTCAAACAGCATCTTCCTGCCGCTTTCAACCAGCGCTGGACGCACCGGCACTGGATGCACGCCAGCCTGTTCGTCACCATCGGTGCGCTGGTGGCCACGATCGTGCCGGGCTTCTCGCACACCATCGACCCGCCCTACTCGCTGGACCATTCGACGCTGGCGCTGCCGTTGCCGCCGCTGTCCCAGGAACGCCAGCGCCAGGTACCCGGCGACAGCTGGCAGGTGCTGCGGGTGCAGCGCGGGCAGACCCTGAGCAACCTGTTCGACGAGGCCGGCATTCCGGCCACGGTGATGCACCAGGTGCTGGAGCACCCTGGCGCACGCGAGGCGCTGACCAAGCTGCGCCCCGGCGCGGAGATCGCCTTCGACCTGCCGCTGTCGGGCAACCTGCGCACGATCCGCTTCGACC
Source organism: Stenotrophomonas sp. GL_111 (assembly GCF_057835245.1). Classification (NCBI taxonomy): domain Bacteria; kingdom Pseudomonadati; phylum Pseudomonadota; class Gammaproteobacteria; order Lysobacterales; family Lysobacteraceae; genus Stenotrophomonas; species Stenotrophomonas sp. GL_111. The sequence continues at coordinate 411,884 of NZ_CM174421.1, read as the reverse complement.
GCGATGCCGACAACCGCGTGGAGCTGTCGTTGAAGGACGACACCATCAGCGAGAAGGTGATCAAGCGCGAGTCCTCGATGCGCCGGGTGGTGGCCAGCGGCGAGATCACCAGTTCGCTGTATGCCGCCGCACGCAAGGCCGGGCTGTCGCCGTCGGCGATCGCCACGATGACCGACGAGATCTTCAAGTACGACATCGACTTCTCCAAGGACCTGCAGCCGGGCGACCGCTTCAGCGTGGTGCTCGATGAGACCTGGCGCGAAGGCGAGAAGGTGGACACCAGCAAGATCCTGGCGGCCACCTTCACCTCGGGCGGCAAGACCTACAGCGGCTTCCGCTTCGACCGCAACGGCAAGTCCGAGTACTTCGACGTCAGCGGGCGCCCGCTGAAGAAGAGCTTCATCCGCATGCCGATCCCGTTCGCGCGCCTGAGCTCCAGCTTCGGTGCTCGCAAGCACCCGGTGCTGGGCAAGATGCGCATGCACAAGGGCGTGGACTACGCCGCGCGCACCGGCACCCCGATCATGGCCGCCGGCGATGCCCGCGTGCAGTTCGCCGGGGTCCAGCGCGGCTATGGCAACGTGGTGATCCTGGACCACGGCCGCGGCCACACCACGCTGTACGGGCACATGTCGCGCTTCGGCGCGATCAAGACCGGCCAGCGCGTGGCGCAGGGCACGGTGATCGGCTATGTCGGGTCGACCGGCCTGGCCACCGGCCCGCATCTGCACTACGAATTCCGCGTCAACGGCGTGCACCGCAATCCGTTGTCGGTGACGATGCCGCCGCCGGAGCCGTTGCGTGGCGCTGAGCTGGCCGCCTTCCGCGCGCAGACCGCGCCGGCGCTGGCGCGCATCCAGGGCATGGAAAAGCTGATCTACGCCGAGGCCAGCCCGGCCCCGCAAGTGGCCCCGGGCGACACCCAGGCACAGCCGCAGACCGCCAGCGTGGCCAAGCCGGCCAAGCGCAACCGCGGCTGATCACCGGTTACAGCGCGCGGCCACGCGCGCATTGACGGCGGCAACGGGTTGCGCGGAAGCTGGGCGCACTCCGTTGGACGCCGTGGCCATGACTGCTGTTGACCCGCAACTCCCGCTCTACCTGGGCCTGATGTCCGGCACCAGCGCCGATGGCATCGATGCCGCGCTGGTGCAGTTTCCCGCCGAGGGCGGCTGCCGGTTCGTGCACGGCCACACCCATGCGTGGGAACCGGCGCTGCGTGCCGAGCTGATCGCCCTGGGCGAAGGCGGCGACATCGCCTCGCTGGACGCCCTGGGCCGGATCGACGCCCGCATCGGCCTGACCTTCGCCGAGGCCGCCCAGGAACTGCTGCGGGCCAGCGGCGTGGACCGCGCACAGGTGCGTGCGATCGGTTCGCACGGGCAGACCGTGCGCCACCGGCCGTTGGGCGACCCGGCGTTCACGATGCAGCTGGGCGATGCGAACCGGATTGCCGAAGCGACCGGGATCACCACGGTGGCCGACTTCCGCCGTCGCGATGTGGCCGCTGGCGGGCACGGCGCGCCGCTGATGCCGGCGTTCCACCTGGCGATGCTGGGCACCGCCGATGAAGACCGCGCGATCCTCAACCTGGGCGGCATCGCCAACCTGACCCTGATTCCGCGCGAGGGCGTGCCGCGTGGTTTTGATACCGGCCCGGCCAATGCGCTGCTGGATGCGTGGTGCCTGCGCCATCGCGGCCAGCCGTTCGATGCCGACGGCGCCTTCGCCGCCAGCGGGCAGTACGACGAGGCCCTGCTGCGGCGCTGGCTGGCCGATCCGTGGTTCGCGCTGCCGCCGCCGAAGAGTACCGGCCGCGAACAGTTCCATCTGGACTGGGCGCAGGCGGCACTGGGTGATGGCCAGCTGTCGGCGGCCGATGTGCAGGCCACGCTGCTGGAGCTCAGCGCCGCCACGGTGGCTGATGCGCTGCTGGCGCACCTGCCGGGGGCGAAGCGGGTGCTGGTCTGCGGCGGTGGGGTGCGCAACCCGCAGTTGCTGCGGCGGCTGGGCGCGCGGCTGCCGGGCGTGGTGATCGAATCCAGTGCGGTGCATGGGCTGGACCCGGACTATATGGAAGCGATGGGCTTTGCCTGGTTGGCCCAGCGCACGCTGGATGGGCTGCCGGGCAACCTGCCCAGTGTCAGCGGGGCGCGGGGGCCGCGCATTCTTGGGGCGATCCACCTGGCTTGAGGCGCAGCCGAGCATGGCTCGGCTCTACACGGGGATCCCGTGCGTGCGGACGATGCCGCGTGTACCGGGGATCCCGTGCGTGCCGACGATGCCGCGTGTGCCCGGGTAGTGCCGAGCCATGCTCGGCAACCCGCTACACGCCCTGCGCATCAGGCAAGGCCTGCAGGGCGGCGATGGCATCGGCCAGCGCGTCCACTTCCGGGTTCTTGAAGCCGCTGTGGACTTCCAGCTCGCTGGCGAACAGGCCCTGTTCGAGCAGCACCACGCAGGTATGTTCGCGCGTCCAGCCGCGGGCAACCGCCACGCGCCGGATACGTTCGTTCAAGTGCGGGTCCAGATCCCGCAGCAGCAGATCGACCATTGTTCTCCCCGTTGGCAAGCACCGCCCCCACGGCACAACGGGCTTGATCATGGCGCAGCGGGGCGCGGCGGGCAACCTGGGTCAGGCTGCCGGGGCGCGGCGACGCTGCTGACGGATCAGCAGTGCACACAGGATCACCACCGGGATGCCGATCAATGCGGTGCCGGTGAAGAACAGCGCATACCCTTCCAGCAGGGTGCGGCCCTGGGCCAACGATTGCACCGCCCAGCCGGAGAGCCCCTTCAACGCCTTGCCCGGCATGGCGTAGAACGAACTCAGCAAGGCGTACTGGGTGGCGGTGTAGCCGATGCTGGTCAGGCTGGACATGTAGGCGATCAACGCGGTACCGGCGAAGCCGCCGGAAATGTTGTCGATGGCCATGGCGATGGCGAAGCTGGTCGGGTCCGGGCCGACATAGGCCAGCCAGGCAAAGGCGAGGTTGGACGCCGGGCCAAGCACCGCGCCGACCAGCAGCGTGGCAAGCACGCCCCACCGCACCGACACCAGACCTGCCGCGGCAATGCCGATGAAGGTGGCCACCAGCCCGACCGAGCCGCGCACCGCGCCAACGGTCTCTTCGGCCAGGCCCAGGTCCACGTAGAACGGGTTGGCCATCGGGCCCATGATGAAATCGGCCATACGGTAGACGCTGATCGCCAGCAGGATCAGGATCGCGCCGCTGCGGTGCTCGCGCACGAAGGCCACGAACGGACCCACCAGTGCATCGAACAGGCCGCGTGGCGTCCACAGCGGGGCCGCCTGGGTCTGCACGGCCAGCTGCGCGCGCGCCGGCTCCCTGGCCATCACCACGGCCACCACGCCGAGCGCCATCAGGCCGGCCATGATTTCGTAGGAGATCTGCCAGCCCACCCGCGCGGCGATCAGCAGGATCAGCGCATCGGTGACCAGCAGCGCGGTGCGATAGCCCAGCGCGGCCGAGGAGGTCAGCAGGCCGAGCTGTTCACTGTTCTCGGCGATCTCGATGCGCCAGGCATCGATCACGATGTCCTGGGTCGCCGAGGCGAAGGCCACCACGGTGGCCATGACCCCGAACACCACCAGGTGTTCCCAGGCAATGCCAAGGAAGACGAAATGGCCGCCCTTGGGCTGGACCAGCGCCATGCCCACCAGCGCCACGGCCACCACCAGCTGGGACAACAGCATCCAGCCGCGGCGACGGCCGAAACGCCCCAGCAACGGCGCGTTGACCTTGTCCACCAGCGGGGCCCACAGGAACTTCATCGAGTAGGCCAGACCCACCCACGACAGGAAGCCGATGGTGGTCAGTTCGATGCCTTCCTTGCGCATCCAGAAGCCGAGCGTGTTGCCGACCAGGTAGATCGGCAGGCCGGAACTGAAGCCCAGCAGCAGCATGGCCAGCACCTTGCGCTGGCGCAGGTTGGCCAGCACCCGCTGCCACGGGCGACGCGGCTTGACGACCGCTTCGGTCATGGGGCGTAGTCCACCGTGAACGGGGCATGGTCGGAGAAGCGCTCATCGCGGTAGATCGAGCAGCTGCGCAGGCGCTCGCGCAGGCCGGGGCTGACGAACTGGTAGTCAATACGCCAGCCCACGTTGTTGGCGCGGGCCGCACCGCGGTTGCTCCACCAGGTGTAGTCCTCGCCCTGCGGGTGCAGCAGGCGGTAGGCGTCGGTCCAGCCCTGGCCGGTGCCCACATCCAGCGCCTGGTCGGCGTCGGCGCACTGGCCGTTGAGCCAATCGCGCTCGGGCGGCAGGCAGCCGGAGTTCTTCTGGTTGGATTTCCAGTTCTTGATGTCCAGTGCAGAGCGCACGATGTTCCAGTCGCCACACAGCACGTAGTCGCGGCCGCTGGCGGCCCATTGCGCCAGGATCGGGCGCAGCCACTCCATCACCTCGAACTTGAAACCCTGGCGCAGATCGCCCGAGCTGCCCGAGGGGATATAGAAGGAGACCACGCTGAGGTTGCCGTAGCGGGCCTCGATGTAGCGGCCTTCATCGTCGAACGGGGCCCAGCCCAGCGAGGTGATCACCTCGTCAGGCTTGCGCTTGCTGTAGATGGCCACGCCGCTGTAGCCCTTCTTGGTGATGGCGTCGCGGTAGAAGCAGTGGTGGCCGTCCGGGCGGAACATCGGGTCGGTCAGCTGGTCTTCCTGGGCCTTGGTTTCCTGGATGCACAGGACGTCGGCGTCCTGGGCGCGGAACCAGTCGAGGAAGCCTTTGGTGGCGGCGGAACGGATGCCGTTGGCATTGAAACTGATGATGCGCATGCTGACCCGGGTATGGAGCGGTAACCGCCAAAGCATACCGGGAAGACCCGGTGGCGGCTCGCCGGAATCGGTCGGCATGCCCCACCCGGCCGTTGTCTCCGGCGCGGCTGCGACACCGCGCCACGGGGCGGCGGAGGGCGAAAAATGCGCCCATGCATTAGGATTTGCGGTCCAAATGAATTGAATAGAGTCCTGATGAGCGACCATCGTCACCGTTTCCTGCAACTGGCCCTGACCGCCGACGCCCTGCGTTTTGGCCAGTTCACCCTGAAGTCGGGCCGCCTGAGCCCCTATTTCTTCAATGCCGGCCGGTTTGATTCCGGCTCGCTGATGTCCCAGCTGGCCGCCTGCTACGCCGATGCGGTGGAAGCCACCGGGCTGAAGTTCGACGTCGTGTTCGGCCCGGCCTACAAGGGCATTCCGCTGGCCACCGCCACCGCCTGCGAGTTCGCCCAGCGCGGCCGTGACCTGCCGCTGTCGTTCAACCGCAAGGAAGCCAAGGCCCACGGTGAAGGCGGCAACCTGATCGGCGCGGACATGAATGGCAAGCGCGTGCTGATCGTGGACGACGTGATCACCGCCGGCACCGCGATCCGCGAGGCGCTGACCATCATCAAGGACGCCGGCGGTACCCCGGCCGGGATCGTGGTGGCACTGGACCGCCAGGAGATCGCCTCGGAAACCGACCCGCGCTCGGCCGCCCAGGCCGTGGCCGAAGAAGCCGGCATTCCGGTGGTCGCTGTGGCCACTCTGGCCGACCTGCTTGATTTTGCCTCCGGAAATCCGGAACTTGTCGGGTATCGGCAGCCGCTGGAGGACTATCGTTCCCGCTACGGCAGCCGTCCTACGCGCTGACAGCAGGGGGCTGCCACCATGTCCAGGTTCACCACGATCACCTTCATCGGCCTGTTGCTGGCCGCGCCCGTTCTGTCGGCCCAGGCCCAGCGCGGGGGCAGCACCGAGCCCAAGCCGAAGAAGCTGTACTGCTGGAACCAGGGCAAGGAGCGGATCTGCAGCGATGCGCTGCCGCAGGATGCGGTCAACAGCGCGCGCGAAGAGTTCAGCGCCAGCAGCGGCCTGCGCCGCGGCGAAGTGGAGCGGTCGATGACCGAGGATGAGCGCGCTGACGCGGCCGTGGTTGCCGCGCAGCGCCAGCTCGACCTGGCCGCCGAGCAGACCCGTCAACGTACCGAACAGGCGATGCTGTCCACGTTCGAGAATGAAAGCGACCTGCGCCGGGTGTTCACCGAGCGCACGGCGATCATCGACAACAACGTGCAGACCGCCAGCTACAACGTGGCCAGCCTGCGCGATGCGCTGATCACGCTGCTGGGCAGCGCCGGCGACCGCGAGCTGGCCGGGCAGCCGGTGCCGGTGAAACAGGTGGAGAGCATCCGCCAGCGCCACACCGAGCTGGTGGCGCAGCAGCGCATGCAGGCCTCGTTCCAGCAGCAGCGCAAGGCACTGGATGTGGAGATCGAGGAAACCCTGCAGCGCTACCGGCTGCTCAAGGGCGTGGGCAGCGACCCGCGCGGCTAAGCCGCGGTTGCACCCCGATCACGACGAAGGCGGCCAAGGGCCGCCTTTTTCATGCCCGCCGTATTTATTTATGCACTCTTTACGCGCCAGCCCGGTCCTGGGCGTGGAGCGTTTATGCCCCTGAGGCAGACCATGCAGCCCTGACGTGGAGTGTTTCCACCAGGACGCTGCAATGACCCCGAATCTGATCGTAGATGCCGCTGCCACCGCCCGTGGGCGCTTGGCATGCCTGCGTGTTCCTTCCCTCTTCCGCGCGTGAGACCCCTGCCATGACTGCCTGGCTTTCCCTGCTGTGCGGCGTGCTGGTGCTGGTCGCCGCCGCCTACCTGCTGTACGTCGTGCTTCGGCCCGATGCGTTCTAAGCGGACCCTGCCATGACTGAGATTCTGTTGATCCTGTTGGCCAGCATCGCGCTGGCCTTTCCCCTTGGCCTGTACCTGGCGCGGGTGATGCGCGGTGCTCCGATGCGCGGCGACGCGCTGTTCGGGCTGGTTGAAAAACCGCTGTACCGCCTGCTCGGCGTGACGCCTTCGCGCGGCATGTCCTGGCGCGGCTACGTGGGCGCCTTCCTGCTCAGCAACGTGGTGATCGCGGTGCTGGTGCAGACCGTGTTCATGACCCAGGCCTGGTTGCCGTTCAACCCCGACCAGATTCCGAACATGCGCTGGGATACGGCGCTGCACACGATGGTGTCGTTCCTGACCAACACCAACCAGCAGCACTATTCCGGCCAGGCGCAGCTGTCCTACTTCGCGCAGATGACCGCGATCACCGGCCTGCAGGTGGTCACCCCGATGATGGGGCTGGCATTGGCGGTGGCAACGCTGCGTGCGTTGTTCGGCCAGCGCGCTGAAGCGGCCAACGCCGAAGAAGCCGCACTGGTCAGTGCCGACCGCCGCATCGACGTGGGCAACTACTATGCCGACGTGGTGCGCGCCTGCGTGCGCTTCATGCTGCCACTGTGCCTGCTGTGGGCGGTGCTGCTGACCAGCCAGGGCGTGCCCTCCACGCTGGCCGGTGGCCCGCAGGCCACGCCGATCGATGCCGCTTCGGGCATGCAGACGCAGAAGCTGCCGCTGGGCCCGGTCGCGGCGATGGTGGCGGCCAAGCAGCTCGGCGCCAATGGTGGCGGCTGGTATGGCCCCAACAGCAGCATGCCGCTGGAAAACCCGACCCCGCTGTCCAATGCGCTGGAGTTGATCGGCATCCTGCTGATCCCGATCAGCGTGATCTTCATGCTGGGGGCGTTCACCGGCCGCAAGCGGCTGGCCGGGCTGGTGTTCGGCTGCATGCTGGCGATGTCCAGCCTGTCGGTGGCGGCCACGGTGTGGCTGGAAGGTCACTCGGCCACCAGTGCCAGCCCCTTGCTGATGGAAGGCAAGGAGGTGCGCTTCGGGGCCGATGGCACGGCGTTGTGGGCGGCGGTGACCACCCAGGTCTCCAACGGCTCGGTCAACGGCATGCACGATTCGCTCAGCCCGCTGGCCGGTGCGGTGCCGATGGTGAACATGCTGATCAGTGCCATCTGGGGCGGCATCGGCTGCGGCCTGCAGCAGTTCTTCGTGTACCTGCTGCTCGGCGTGTTCCTGGCCGGGCTGATGACCGGGCGGACCCCGGAGCTGTTCGGACGCAAGCTGGAAACCCCGCAGATCCGTCTGCTGGCGCTGCTGGTGCTGCTGCAGCCGATCACCATCCTGGGCTTCACCGCGCTGACCCTGGCGATTCCCTCGATCACCGGTACCTCCAATCCCGGTTTCCATGGCGTCAGCCAGGTGTTCTACGAGTATGTGTCGGCGTATGCCAACAACGGCTCCGGGTTTGAAGGGCTGGGCGATGCCACGGTGTGGTGGAACCTGAGCTGCACCGCGGTGCTGCTGCTGGGCCGCTACCCGGTACTGATCATTCCGTTGATCGTGGCCGCACAGCTGGCCACCAAGCGGCGCGCACCGGAATCGGCCGGCACGCTGCAGATCGAAACCCCGACGTTCGCGATCACGCTGCTCGCGCTGATCGCCATCCTGACCGTATTGCAGTTCATGCCGGCGCTGGTGCTGGGCCCGGTGGCCGACCACCTGTCGCTGACCCAGCACTGAGCCCTGCCGTGAGTACCGCTCCCATGAGTACCTATCCTTTGAACGCTTCTTCCCACCGCCGCCAGCGCCTGTTGGACGGCGCCGGCTGGCGCCGCGCGATGCGCGATGCGGTCATCAAGCTCTCGCCACGGCACCTGCTGCACAGCCCGGTGATGGCCGTGGTGATGGTCGGCACCGTGGTCAGCCTGGTGGTGACCCTGAGCGGCCAGGCGCCGCTGGGCTTCGGCCTGGCGGTCACCGCGATCCTGCTGCTGACCGTACTGTTCGGCAATTTCGCCGAAGCAGTGGCCGAGGCACGCGGCCGTGGCCAGGCTGCCTCGCTGCGGCGGGCGCGCCAGGACCTCAGCGCGCGTCGCCTGGCCGCTGCTCATCCCGGTGCCACTGAAACCCACGTGCCGGCAGCCGAACTGCGCCCCGGCGACCATGTGATCGTCAGTGCCGGGGAGTTGATCCCGGCCGATGGCGAGATCGTCCAGGGCCTGGCCACCATCAACGAAGCGGCGGTGACCGGTGAATCGGCGCCGGTGCTGCGTGAGGCCGGCACCGACCGCAGCGGTGTGATCGGCGGCACCAAGGTGTTGTCAGACCAGATCATCGTCAAGATCACCGCCGAACCGGGGCACAGCTTCCTGGACCGCATGATCGCGCTGGTGGAAGGCGCCAATCGGCAGAAGACCCCCAACGAGATCGCGCTGACCCTGCTGCTGGCGGCGATGACGCTGACCTTCCTTGTGGTGGTGGCAACGCTGCCGGCGATTGGTGCGTTCGTGGGCGTCAAGGTGGATCCGCTGCTGCTGATCGCATTGCTGGTGTGCCTGATCCCGACCACCATCGGCGGGCTGCTGCCGGCCATCGGCATCGCCGGCATGAACCGGGCGCTGGCGGCCAACGTGCTGGCCAAGTCGGGCAAGGCGGTGGAAGTGGCCGGTGACGTGGACGTGCTGCTGCTGGACAAGACCGGCACCATCACCTACGGCGACCGCCAGGCTACCCACTTCCATGCACTGGCCGGGATCGACGCCAGCCAGCTGCGTGAAGCGGCGTTGCTGTCTTCGCTGGCCGACCCGACCCCGGAAGGCAAGTCGATCGTGCGCCTGGCGCGTGAGCAGGGCTGCACCACCGGCGAACCGGACCGCGCGGATTACCTGGCCTTCACCGCGCAGACCCGCATGTCCGGCGTGGACCTGGAAGGCGGCCGACGCATCCGCAAGGGTGCCAGCGACGCGATCACCGCCTACGTGCGTGAGCTCGGTGGCACCGTGCCGGCCGAGCTGCCGGGGCGTGTGGAGCAGGTGGCACGCAACGGTGCCACCCCGCTGGTGGTGTGCGAAGGGCGGCATGTGCTGGGCGTGATCGAGCTGTCGGACGTGGTCAAGCACGGCATGCGCGAGAAGTTCGCCCAGCTGCGTGCGATGGGCATCCGCACGGTGATGATCACCGGCGACAACCCGCTCACCGCTGCAGCAATCGCCGCCGAGGCCGGTGTGGATGACTACATCGCCGAAGCCCGCCCGGAAGACAAGCTGGCGCGCATCCGTGCCGAGCAGGCCGGTGGCCGGCTGGTGGCGATGGTGGGCGACGGCACCAACGATGCGCCCGCATTGGCCCAGGCCGACATCGGGCTGGCGATGAACTCCGGCACGCAGGCCGCCAAGGAAGCCGGCAACATGGTCGACCTGGATTCGGACCCGGCCAAACTGCTGGCGGTGGTGGAAGTGGGCAAGCAGCAGCTGATCACCCGCGGCGCGCTGACCACCTTCTCGCTGGCCAACGATGTGTCCAAGTACTTCGCGATCCTGCCGGCGCTGTTCGCCGCGACCTTGCCGGCGATGGCCACGTTGAACGTGATGCACCTGTCCAGCCCGCGCAATGCGGTGCTGGCGGCGCTGATCTTCAACGCGCTGGTGATTCCGGCGCTGATCCCGCTGGCCCTGCGCGGGGTGCGTTTCCGCCCGGCCACGGCCACCGCGCTGCTGCGCCGGAACATGCTGGTGTATGGCCTGGGCGGCGTGCTGCTGCCGTTTGCGGCCATCAAATTGATCGACCTCTTCCTTGTCTCGGTATTCGGCGCATGAACCGCTCACTCGCAACCACTTCCCTGCCCCGCCGCCCGCGTGGCGACACTGCGGTGGCGTCACTGCAACACGACGGCGCGTTGCGCCCGGCACTGATGCTGGGCCTGGCCAGCCTGCTGCTGCTCGGCCTGGCCTATGCCGTGGCCGCCACCGGGGTCAGCCGTTGGCTGTTCCCGGCGCAGGCCGATGGCAGCCTGCTGCTGCGCGATGGGCAGGTGCGCGGCTCGCAGCTGATCGCACAGCCGTTCAACGGCGATGGCTACTTCCAGGCGCGGCCGTCGGCTGCCAATTACGACCCGATGGCCGCGGCGGGCAGCAACCTGGCGCGCAGCAACCCGGCATTGCAGGAACGCGTGCAGGCTGCCATTGAAACGGTGGCCGCACGCGAAGGCGTGCCGGCCGCACAGGTGCCCGGTGACCTGGTCACCCAGTCCGGTGCCGGCATGGACCCGGAGCTGTCCCCGGCCGCGGTGCAGCTGCAGGTAGCGCGCGTGGCCCGCAGCCGCGGGCTGCCGGTGGAACGCGTGACGGCATTGGTGCAGGCCCATACGCTGGGCCCGCAATGGGGCGTGTTCGGCCAGCCGCGGGTGAACGTGGTAACCCTCAACCTGGCGCTGGATGATCTGAAGGCGACGCCGTGATGCCGCAGTCGCGCCATCCGGCGCACAATCGCCACCCATGAGCGACTCCCGTACCCGCCAGGCCGATGCCCTGGTTGAAAGCCTGCAACGCGAAGCCGGCGGCAAGCTCACCGTGTTCCTCGGTGCCGCTCCCGGCGTAGGCAAGACCTACAGCATGCTCAGCCGCGCGCACGAGCAACTGCGCCGCGGCGTGGACCTGGTGGTGGGACTGGTGGAAACCCACGGCCGCGCCGAAACCTCGGCGCTGCTGGAGGGCCTGCCGCAGGTACCGCTGGCGCAGCGCCAGTACCAGCAGCACGCGCTGCCGGAGATGGACCTGGATGCGGTGCTGGCGCGTCACCCGGCGTTGGTGCTGGTGGACGAGCTGGCGCATCGCAACGTACCGGGCAGCCGCCACGAACGACGCTGGCAGGACGTGATGGAACTGCTGGAGGCCGGCATCGATGTCTGGACCACGGTCAACATCCAGCACTTGGAAAGCCTCAACGATGTGGTGATGCGGATCACCGGGGTACGGGTCAGCGAGACCGTGCCCGATGCGGTGCTGGACCGCCTGCACGACATCGTGCTGGTGGACATTCCGCCGCGCGAACTGATCGAGCGCCTGCAGCAGGGCAAGGTGTACGTGCCCGAGCAGGCCGCGCAGGCCCTGCAGGCGTTCTTCTCGCCGGCCAACCTGACCGCGCTGCGCGAACTGGCCATGCAGGAAGCCGCCGACCGCGTCGACAGCAGCCTGCGCGAGACCCGCGCCGCGCGCGGCGAAGCCAACCTGCCGCTGCGGCGGCGGGTGCTGGTGGCGATCGATGGCGGTGGCCAGAGTGAATACCTGGTGCGCGTGGGGCGGCGTATCGCCGAGCGCCGCGATGCACCATGGACAGTGGTGACGGTGCAGTCGCGCCGGCACGACGACAGCACCCGCCGCGAGATCGATGCCGCCTTCGCACTGGCGCGCCGGCTGGGTGGCGAGGCCGAGCTGCTGCACGGGACCAGCATCGCCGATGCGCTGCTCGACCATGCCGCCCACAACAGCGTCTCCACCCTGGTGCTGGGCCGCACCCGCGAGCGGCCGATCGCACGCATGCTCAACCGCACGCTGACCCAGCAGCTGATCCAGCGCGGCGCGCACTACGAGATCACCATCATCGGCACCCCGCAGGCACGTGCACGCGCGCGCCGGGTGGGGCTGTCGGTACCGGCGCGCAGCACCGGCAAGGACATGCTGCTGGCCGTGGCCGCCACCGGGCTGGCCTGCCTGGTGGCGCTGATCGCCGAGCGCTGGGTGGGGCTGTACGACCTGTCGATGGTGTTCATCGTGGCGGTGGTGATGGTGGCTGCACGCAGCCGCACCAGCGCTGCGGTCGTGGCCGCTGCACTGTGCTTCCTGGCCTACAACTTCTTCTTCATCGCACCGCGCTTCACCTTCGCGATCAGCGCGCGCCAGGGCGTGATCACCGTCTTCCTGTTCCTGGCCGCCGCCCTGGTGGCCGGGCGGCTGGCCTCGCGTTTGCGCATGCAGGTGGTGGCCCTGCGCGCCTCCAACCGCCACGCCACCGCGCGCCAGCTGCTGGGCCGGCAACTGACCCGCGCGGCCAGCAACGAGCAAGTGGCGCAGTCTGGCCGCGAAGCACTGGAGCAGGCGCTGGATGCACCGGCATGGCTGCGTATCGGCCAGGACACCAGCACCAGCGGTAGCGCCGCGCCGGGCGACACCGACCTGGCCGCCGCCGACTGGGCACGCCGGCATGGCCAGCCCAGTGGTCGCTTCACCGACACGTTGGCCGGCGCGGAGTGGTGGTTCCTGCCGCTGCTGGATGGTGATGACCGCGCCATCGGCGTGGCCGGCATGCGCTTCGCGCGCAATGCGCCTCGGCTTACCCCCGAACAGCGCCAGCTGGCCGAAGCCATGGTGGATGACATCGCCCAGGCCGCCCTGCGCACCCAACTGGTGGCCGACCTGGAAAAAGCACACGTCAGCAACGAGACCGAACGCCTGCGCTCGGCGCTGCTGTCCTCGGTGTCGCACGACCTGCGCTCGCCGCTGGCCGCGATGATCGGTTCGGCCGACAGCCTGTCCAGCTATGCCGATGCAATGGACGCGCAGGACCGCCGCGCCCTGCTCGATACCATCCTGGTGGAAGGCGAGCGGCTCGACCGCTACATCCAGAACCTGCTGGACATGACCCGGCTGGGCCACGAAGGGCTGCAGATCAACCGCGACTGGATCGGCGTGGATGAGCTGGTCGGCTCGGCCGCACGCCGCCTGCAGCGCTACCAGCCGGATGTGCGGCTGAAGCTGGACATTCCCGCCACGCTGGAGCCGATCTGGGTGCACCCGGCGCTGGTGGAGCAGGCCGTGTTCAACGTGATGGAGAACGCGGCGAAGTTCTCCCCGCCCGATGCGGCGGTGGAAGTGCAGGCGCGGCTGGTGGAAGGCGAGCTGCGCATCGACGTGCTCGATGCCGGCCCGGGCATTCCCGATGACGAACGCGCGCGCATCTTCGACATGTTCTACAGCGTGGAGCGCGGCGACCGTGGCCGCCACGGCACCGGGCTGGGCCTGACCATCTGCCAGGGCATGATCGGCGCGCATGGCGGCCGCGTGCAGGCGCTGCCGGGCCGCGACGGACGCGGTACCCTGATCCGCATCACGCTGCCCTTGCTGCAACCCCACCCTGCCGATGACAACGACGATTCCTGACCCTTCCCAAGGCGTGCCCCCGGCGCGCGTGCTGGTGATCGATGACGAGGCGCAGATCCGCCGCTTCCTCGATATCAGCCTGCGTGCGCAGGGCTACAGCGTGCACCAGGCCGCCAACGGCCAGGCCGGGCTGGAGCTGCTGGCCACCGAAGGCGCCGACCTGGTGATCCTGGACCTGGGCCTGCCCGACATGGAAGGCCACCAGGTGCTGGCCGAGCTGCGCCAGTGGAGCCAGGTGCCGGTGATTATGCTGACCGTGCGCGCCAGTGAAACCGAAAAGGTGCTGGCGCTGGACAACGGCGCCAACGACTACGTGACCAAGCCGTTCGGTACCCAGGAGTTGATGGCGCGGGTGCGGGCGCTGCTGCGCACGCGCACGGTGTCGGCCGATGGCGTGCTGCCGCATTTCGATGACGGCCACCTGCATATCGACCTGGTGCGCCGCGAAGTGCACCTGGAGGGTGAGGCCGTGGCACTTACCCGCAAGGAATACGCGTTGCTGTCGCTGCTGCTGCGCAATGCCGGGCGGGTGGTGACCCAGCCGCAGATCCTGCAGGAAATCTGGGGGCCCACCCACCAGCACGACACCCATTACCTGCGGATTCTGGTGGGCAAGCTGCGCCACAAGCTGGGCGATTCGGCGCTGGATTCGCGGTATCTGTTCACCGAACCCGGCGTGGGGTTGCGGTTCAAGGGGTGATGCGGGAGCAGCCGAGCATGGCTCGGCTCTACCGGTGAATCCATGGCGGTGTGAATCCATCGCGGTGGGTACCGACCGTTGGTCGGTACGCCTTTAAAACCCCAGTTCCACACCCGGCAACAATGGCTGCAGCTGCGCGCGGAACAGACTCTTGATCCGCTCCAGCGCCGCCTCGTCATCGGCTTCGAAACGCAGCACCAGCACCGGGGTGGTGTTGGAGGCGCGTACCAGGCCCCAGCCATCGGCAAAGTCGGCGCGCAGGCCATCGATAGTGGACAGGCGTGCGCCCGCGAACGGCGACTCTTCCACCTGCGCGGCCGACACGAACAGCGACACCAGCGCGTGCGGCGTGCCCGATTCCACCGGCACCTTCAGCTCCGGGGTGGAAACACTGTCGGGCAATTCGTCCAGCACTTCCGAGGGGGTCTCCTCGCGCTGGGCCAGGATTTCCAGCAGGCGCGCGGCGGCGTACAGGCCGTCGTCGAAACCGAACCAGCGCTCCTTGAAGAAGAAGTGCCCGCTCATTTCACCGGCCAGCTCGGCATCGGTTTCGCGCATCTTCGCCTTCATCAGCGAATGCCCGGTCTTCCACATCATCGGGCTGCCGCCATTGCGCAGCACGTAGTCGGACAGCTTGCCGCTGCACTTCACGTCGTAGATCACCAGCGCGCCGGGGTTGCGCATCAGCACGTCGGCGGCGAACAGCATCAGCAGGCGGTCGGCGTAGATGATGCGGCCTTCCTTGGTGACCACGCCGAGGCGGTCGCCGTCGCCGTCGAACGCCAGGCCGATGTCGGCGTCGAAACGCTTCACGGTCTGGATCAGGTCTTCCAGGTTGTGCGGGTCGCTGGGGTCGGGATGGTGGTTGGGGAAGGTGCCGTCCACATCGCAGTACAGCGGAATGACCTCCGCGCCGATCGCCTCCAGCAGCGGCTGCGCCAGCTCGCCGGCCACGCCGTTGCCGGCATCGGCCACCACTTTGAGCGGGCGGTCCAGCTGCACGTCATCGGCGATGCGCTGGATGTAATCGGCGTTGACCTCGCGCTGCTGCAGGCTGCCCGGCTCGGCGGCCACGTGCAGCTGGCCATCGCGGATGCGCTGGTAGAGCTCGGTGATGGCATCGCCGGACAGCGTCTCGCCGCCCACCACGATCTTGAAGCCGTTGTAGTCCGGCGGGTTGTGGCTGCCGGTCACCGCCACGCAGCTGCCCGCACGCAGGTGGTAGCTGGCGAAGTACACCACCGGGGTGGGCGCCAGGCCGATGTCGATGACGTCGCAGCCGGCACGGCGCAGGCCTTCGATCAAACCGGCGCTGAGTTCCGGGCCGGACAGGCGGCCATCGCGGCCGACCACGATTTCGCGCAGGCCCTGCACCTGCAGCACCGAGCCGATGGCCTGACCGATCAGCGCGGCCACCTTCGGGGTCAGTTCGCGGCCCACCACGCCACGGATGTCGTAGGCACGGAAAATGCCGGCCGGCACATCCTGGCCGGCCTCCGTGGGAACCGGCGGCGCTGCGCCCGCATTGGCATCGGTGCTGGCCTCGGCCACGACCGGCTCCAGGGCCAGGCTTTCACGCAGGGTGGGGCCCTGCTCGGCATCGCCCTGCGCGGCCGCACGCCGGCGCGGCAGCTTCACCCGGCCCTTGCCGAACTGCAGCATCGCGGCGATCGCCAGCAGCAGCACCGCCACGATCAGGCTCGGCAGCGCGCCCAGGCCGAGCGGGCCCGGTTCGATATCCGGCACGGCCGCAGCCAGGCGCAGGCCACTCTTGCCCAGCGGCCGGGCCAGCGCCTCGGCACCGTCGGACAGCGTGGCACTGCCTTGTTCAATGATGTTGTGCTGGCCCTGGCGCAGGGCCAGATAGCCAGCCTCGGGCACGCGCACCTGGTCGAAGGTGGCGGTCAGGCGCAGCAGCGGCTGGCGCACGTACACCAGCGCCGGCCCCTGCGGGCCCAGCAGCACCGGCACGGCCAGGCCCAGGCGCTGCCCACCGGCATCGCGGACCACGCGGGCCATGACGCGCTGTTCGGCATTGGCTGCTTCCAGCAGGGCAAGGCGCGAGTATCCAAAGGCCTTCGGATCGGCATAGGCCTCATCCAGCCCGGCACCCAGCACCTGCACATCCTCGGTGCCCGGCCAGCCTTCGCGGATGGCCACGGCGGTGGCTTCGGCATTGCCGCTGGCCAGCGCGGCACTCACACGCTCGCTCTTGACCAGCTTGCCCAGCTGCGCGACCTGGCCGCTCAGCGCAGCCTGCACGCCGGTGACAATCTGGTCACGCGACTGTTCCAGCGCGGTGCCGGTGGCGGCCTGGCGCCACTGGCGCACCCCGCTCCAACCGAACCACAGCGCCAGCAGTACCAGTACCGCCACCAGCAGCGGGCCGGTTCGCCCCCCTGCCAATCGCGATTGTCCTTCCGACTTCGCCTTGCTCATGGATGTTCCCCCTGTCAGCGCACCCCGGTATGGCCGAATCCACCCGTTCCCCTGGCGCTGTCAGTGAAAGTATCCACTACCTGCAGGCCCACGCGCGCAATCGGCAGCACCACCAGCTGCGCGATGCGGTCGCCGGGTTGCAGCGTGAACGGCTCACGGCCCCGGTTCCACGCGCTGATCAGCAGCGGGCCCTGGTAATCGGCGTCGATCAGCCCGGTGCCGTTGCCCAGCACGATGCCGTGGCGATGGCCCAGCCCCGAGCGCGGCAGCACCACGGCGGCCAGGTTCGGGTCGGCGATGTGGATGGCGATGCCGCTGGGAATCAACGCGGTGTCGCCCGGCTGCAGGGTCAGTTCGGTTTCCAGCGCGGCGCGCAGGTCCATGCCCGCGCTGTGCTCGGTGGCATAGGCCGGCAGCGGCCAGGTATCGCCGAAGCGCGGGTCGAGCAGTTTCACCTGCAGCGGCTGGAGGGCGGAATCGTGGGTCATGCGTGCAACCTCTGGGCAATCAGGGACAACAGTTGTTCGGCCAACAGCGCCTTGCTGGTACCGGGGAACACCTGCTCGCCCCCCTGCCAGTAGGCGGTGGCGGCGTTTTCATCGCTTTCGAAACCGCCGTTGGCAATGCCCACCTGGTTGGCGATCACCAGGTCCAGGCGCTTGTCGATCAGCTTGCTGCGCGCGTACTTCTCCACATCGTGGGTTTCGGCGGCAAAGCCGACCACCAGCTTCAGCGCGTTGGTCTGGGTGGCCACCTCGGCCAGGATGTCCGGGGTGCGCACCAGTTCCAGCGTGAGGGTCTGGGTGCCGGCGGTCTTCTTCAATTTCTGCGGGGCCACCTGGCGCGGGGTGTAATCGGACACCGCTGCCGCCCCTATATAGATGTCGGCCGGCAGCGCGCCGAGTACCGCTTCACGCATCTGCGCGGCCGAGCGCACGTCCACCCGCTGCACCCCGGCCGGCGTGGCCAGGTGCACCGGTCCACTCACCAGCACCACCTGCGCGCCCTGGCGGGCGGCGGCGGCGGCCAGCGCATAGCCCATCTTGCCGCTGCTGCGGTTGCCCACGTAGCGCACCGGGTCCAGGTCTTCATAGGTGGGGCCGGCGCTGATGAGCACGCGCAGGCCCTTCAGCTGCTGGGCCACGGCGGCATCGGCGGCCGGAGCCTGCAGCGCCGCCAGCGCGGCCACGATCGCGTTCGGCTCGCTCAACCGGCCCGGGCCGGATTCGCCCTCGGCCAGCGGGCCGTCTTCGGGCCCGATCACCTGTGCGCCGCGCGCGCGCAGCAGGCCGATGTTGGCCTGCGTGGCCGGGTGCTGCCACATGCGGTGGTTCATCGCCGGGCACACGGTGAGCGGCGCGGTGGTGGCCAGGCACAGCGTGGTCACCAGGTCATCGGCGTTGCCGTGGGCCAGCCGGGCCAGCAGATCGGCGGTGGCCGGGGCCACCACGATGCGGTCGGCCCAGCGCGCCAGCTCGATATGGCCCATGGCCTGCTCGGCCGCGCTGTCCCACAGGGTGGTGCGGGTGGGCTGGCCGGACAGGGCCTGGAAGCTCAAGGGGGTGACGAACTTCTGGGCCCCGTCGGTCATGGCGACCTGCACCAGGGCCCCGGCGTCGCGCAGGCGGCGCACCAGTTCGAGTGACTTGTAGGCGGCGATGCCGCCACCTACGCAAAGCAACAGCTTCTGGCCGTGCAGCGGGCGTGCGGACGCCGGAGAAGCCTGGGGGGAGTCAGCCACCTGCGTATTTCCTGTCGTACTGAGGCGATTAGCTTACCTGATGGGGTGTGGGGGGCTGATGCCTCAGGGGCATGAGTGGGGTGTTTTTGGTTATGAGGGGGCCGGGGTGGGGGAGCAGCTGCGAAGCCCATAGCTTTCTCAAGCCCTACCAGAAATACATGGACTAAACATGCGTCGGAGTCAAAACTGCCTCCCTCCCATCAGCGAACTGGAAACAAAAATGACAGACTCCTGGACCAACTTGGGCACCCAATTGAAGCACTTGAATGCTGAAGGAGAATCCTCTTGCGTTGACCAGCGGTGAGGCGATCGAGCGTGCGTATTGATCAAATACGAACGCAGCGCCAAGACTTTGACGGCCAACCAAGAGAAGGTTGAACGCAAGCACATGCATTCGTGGCTTCGGGTAAGCAACGGAAACGGCCCGAGTTCGACCATCCACCACTCCATTCCAGCGCTTAGCCGACGGGGGCATCTGAACCCACATGCTTATGAAGTGCCAGAAATACTCAAGAACAGCCCATTGACCATCATCACCTGCTGCTTAGCTCAGTACCGACTGTCAGGAACGCAAGAAGCCCTCACCTCACGCCCCCGATCAGGAGCCATGGATTCCAATCGATGTAAGCCAGCGCCCCTTCAATCCCGCACTCGCAAAATCAGCATTTCACTAGTAGCAAGAGCCTCACAAACCTGTTCCGCTGCCACTCCAACGACTGTAAAGTCTGGGTTCGACCACGCATCAGAAGGGTACGATCGTAATCGCGACCCGACCTTCAGATGCGGAGCCTGATCAATGCAAGTGAAGGGGGAACTACATGAGGATTATCAACAACGGCCGCGGCATCCATGTTCGCGAGATACCTGGAATAGAAAAACTCAAAGCACTGCCAGAAAATTGGCAAGCCTTCACAAACCTTGATCTCTCCATACCTGGGAAGGGGATGCGAGAGATTGATGTGGTTCTAGTGCTGGAAGATCGAATCTTGATGGTGGATTTGAAAGATTGGAAGGGACCAGTTACCAGCCGAGATGGCAATTGGTTCAATGGGGATCATGACAATGGCAGATCGCCAGTCGCAAAGATTGCAGAAATCGCGCGCGAGGTCTTCCCCTTGCTGAGAAAATCTCTTGCAGATCAATCGAAACGAGAGGGACTCGCAATCCCGCTGGGCACTCCATTGATTCAGTCAGCAGTAGTCCTAACAAAATCCAAGGACCGCTCAGGCATCGCAGAAAGTGAATCTTCTTTTGTTTTCTACATTGATGATTTCATCCGGATACTAAGAAATACCCCCGATCGCTTGAAGGCCTTCGGCCCCGCTTGGCGCGAGGACTTTACAAATGAAAAATGGATGCAGCGCCTCAAGAGGTTTTTCAACGTCAGCGGAGGCGTCTTTCAACCGGGCGCACGGAGATATGGAGGGTTCGTCGCACGCACCGAGAGCCCTACTTTCGCCCATAGCACCGATGTATATAGCGAGTACGAGGTAGACGAGTCCGGAATAAACAATTCTTTCGGCCTACTAAGGCGCTGGAACTTCACGAAAGCTGAAACTCGCTTCCAGACTGAGGAGGGCCGGGCAGAAATCGCGGGGCGTGAACGCAAAGTGATTGCGTGGCTGGATGATCGCAACCCGAAATGTGGCGAGATCATTTTCAAGCCAAAGGCGGAAGATCCCGAACGAGGCGTCGCCTACTGGGAGGTGTTCGAGCGGCGTCGAAGAATGAAACGCCTTAGCGACTTTGCCAAGACCGGTCTAGTTGAACTAACCACCGGAGAACGAATAGAACTTGCTCGACAGGTTCTATCCGCGATCACCCCGATTCACGGACTTAATGCAGCGCATCTCGACGTAGGGGTTCACAGTATCTGGGTAGAGCTTCCCACGACGATCAGAATATCTCACATGATGGCCGCCTCGTTGCCGGAGGTCCAGACTTTGGGAGAGTCGCGTTTCCAATTCCTTTCAACCGCCAGCGTGCCTGAGGACATTCTAGGCGGGCCAGTTGATTTGTTGCGTAAGGATGTCTTTCTACTTGGCTGCGTAGTTCATGTTCTTCTATTTGACCAGCTCCCAGACGGCAACCCACCTGAATGGAATCAATCCATCGATTCCCAAGAGAACTTTGCCAGTCTCTATCCGTGGTTCGAGACATGTCTTGACTTAGAGCAAGCAAATAGATTCGGGAATGCGGGGGATATGCTGTCTGCGTTCAATGAAGCACTGTCTTCCGTGCCAAACGAAAACGCCACGATTGAAGGGTTGGATCGCTACCGCACCCTCAAGACGCAGCGAGACATCTTCAAAGCTTATCCGGAGAATGAGCTTATAAAGCAGGATGAGCGGACGATAATCTGGAGATCAGATGCAGATGGACGCAGCCAATTGGTCAAGATGTGGCAACCGTCTGCTTTGGGGAATGTCGCTAAAGAGCGCGCTAGAATTCTCGCATTCCTCGATCACGCTCAACAGCTGGTCGAAGCACCACTGCAAGGCGCCACCAAACTACTCAAAGTGCACTGGACGGGCGACTCAATCGTACTTGTGCAGGAGTACATCGAAGGCAAAACTCTCGCCGAGTACGAAGGCTCAAGCCCATTTGATAGTCCAGCCAAAGGGCTAAACTTCATCGCGAGGCTAATTGACATTGTGGACAACCTCCACGGACGCTCAGTAGCGCATGGAGATATAAAACCAGACAACCTAGTCGTGTGTCTAACCGACGGAGAAGATCCACTGCCGTCCCTCATAGATCTAGTGGATTACTCGTGCGGCCAAGATGGCTCACGAAAATCTCGCGCATATTCTCCAGCGCTAGGCGGAAGGTATGAGCGTGATCGTTTCGCGGTGACGAAGATCGCCGAAGAACTCCTCGATAAAATTCATCTCAGCGAAAATGACTCCGTTCGGATAGCTCGGTCCATTGAGGAGTGTCGCCTAGGAACTCCCGCCAATGGAACCTTGCTTCCTCTTCGTGAAGCCATTGCTTGCGTCAGCAACGGTTCCGTTGACGGGCAATCGGATACTTTCTCCATCTCTATCCCCCGGGCGGAGGCAGGCCTCATCCTTCCCGACGAGGGAAGATACTACGTTGTTAAGTCCGATAGAAGGTTAAAGATCATCGGCGCACTGGAAGAGCTCTCCGTTGAGTTGAGCAGTGATGGCACTCCTTCAAAAGCTTGGCGGAACCAACTAGATCACGCTCAGATCCAGCGGTGGAGTCGTCAGAGGCTGTGCTCATTCCGCGCAAGCATAATTATTGAGGACGGCCCCGCTCAGCTTGACGCAATCTCCTCTATCCTAAGTTTGCCGGAGGTTGCCACAGCCCTTGAACGTCGCCCCTATGATCCACAGAGTGAAGATGAAGCGGAAACCTCACAAGTTGCAAGCATCGAGGCTAAAGAAGACGACTTGGCCGAACGGGAACAAGCTGAGTCGCCAGTCGGGAACACTATCGTGGATGTTCCGCTACTTTGGGAACGCTCAATTAAAATCGAAGGTGAACTGAAGACAGAAGTTCTCGCGTTGGGTGACAGCGCTTACCGCGCACAGGCGCGCTTGCACATCCTGCCCATCCAGTTGGCAATGGGTGACATGGACTTTGATCGAAAAGATCTTGTTGCAGTTGAGAGATTAGACAGCAAAGGGGGCTGGAGAAAGATCGGCACCCTAGATGTACAGAAGTCATCAGCCGATACGCTTGCAATCCAAGGTTACGCTGAAGGTGCGCGTGGGGCGATTGTTCGAGATGGCGATCGATTGCGCTTCCAAAGCCGGCTGGAGAACACCAGTTGGCAGAGACGCGAAGAAGCAACAGCCAGAATTTTGAAGGGAAACTCAGTAGCCCATGGACTCCTTGATGCTTTCAGCCCCGCCACAGGGATGGTCCCTGACACAGTCGACCTGAAAGTTGACGAGGGATTTGTAAGGGAGCGCTACAAGCTGAACCCGACGCAGATCGATGCGCTCAAAGGAATAATGGAGCATCGACCACTCGGACTCCTGCAGGGACCTCCTGGAACAGGCAAGACGCACTTTATTGGTGCACTTGTCCACTACGCACTGACGAATGGACTCGCACGCAACGTCCTAGTAGCCAGTCAATCACACGAGGCCGTCAACAATGCAGCAGAGGCAGTTCTCAATTTGTTTGGTGAGGATCGAGACTCACTGAGCATGATTCGCGTAGGGGCCGAAGGACAAGTCTCTGAGTCATTGCGGCCTTACCACGTGGCAACCGTAGAGAAATCTTACAAGGATAAGTTCTTCGCCACCCGCCACCTACGCATGGCGACGCTAGCGCGACACCTCGGACTTGATAGGTCCGAATGTGATCATGTCCTCTTTTACGAGGACACAATCACCCCGTTGATCTCGCGCCTCTCTGAGCATGCGGAGACAGAGGATGGCACCTCAAGAGTCAACGCACTGAAGGCGACACTCGAACAATGCCTGCTTGATAGAGGCGTCGAGTGTGATCTGATGGGCCTTGAGGCAATTGATGTAGAACCGCATGTCTCATCCTTGTACTTCTCCAAGCTACCGAGTAGCCAAGCGCATCGCGTTGAGCGATTCCGACATATTGTGGAACTCGGCCGAGACATCGTGGGCACAGTTTCCACGTGGCAGAGAAGCTACGAAACCTTCTTGGCCGGCACACGTCAGGTAGTTGCAGGTACATGCGTCGGCCTCGGTCGGTCATCCTTAGGCCTGACTAAGACTTCGTTTGATTTAGTAATTGTCGACGAAGCTGCGCGCTGTACACCAAGCGAACTCGCCGTTCCAATACAGGCAGGCAAGTGGGTTGTGCTAGTCGGAGATCACGCGCAACTAGAGCCACTACACTCTTCCGACGTAGTAGAAGCCCTCACCGATGAACTAAGGCTATCAATTGGCGATGTCGTTAAGAGTGACTTCGAACGGGTATTCGCTTCCTCGTACGGGAAGCAAGCGGGTCACACTCTAAGAAAACAGTACCGAATGCTTCCACCTATCGGACGGCTGGTCTCCAATTCGTTCTATGATCGCGCCCTCCAGCATGGACGGACGGAATCGAATATTCCACTTAACATTCTTCCGGAAGAGATCAGGTTACCACTGACCTGGGCATGTACAGACTCCATGGGCGCGGAGGCTTACCAGAGGAAGAGTGATATACGGCGCGGCAGCTTGCAGAACTCTACCGAAGCCGACGTAATTGTCTCCCTGCTTAAGCGCTGGTCCGAACACGAGCCATTCATGACTTGGATTGAAAATCTTTCTAGAGAATCTCAGGCAGTGGGTGTCATATGCGCTTATGCGGCACAACTAGACCTAGTTAGACATAAACTCCAGTCAGAGAACTTGCCAGAGGCATTTAGACGAACCATCAAGGTGGACACCATTGATAGCTACCAGGGAAAGGAGAATCTTATCGTCATACTGTCTCTTGTGAGAAATAACTCCGATGGCATAAAATGTCGCGGGTCCGCCACAATCAGCCCCGGATTTATGGCGAAGAAGAATCGAATCAATGTCGCCCTAAGCCGCGCCATGGATCGACTACTGATCGTCGGCGCAAAATCGGCGTGGAAGGATGACTCTCCACTCGGCTTGGTGTCCAGCGGATTTGATGAAGAGGTGAAGGCCGGCGAAGCGCTAGTACTGGACGCCTCTGACTTGGTGTCGGCCCCCAAGGCGAGCAAAGGCAGAAGAGCTATGGATGCCGATGCGGATGTTCGACGCGGGGTGCGAGCATGAAGCCCTCTCGTGGCATTTTGTCACTCACAAAAGCCGTACTAGGTGGCACGACAGAATCCATTGACATTCGAGTTCCTGTAGGCATATACGACGTCCAGTTGCCTGCGAGGCATTTCCTAGTTCACCACAAGGTAGCTGAAGTTGGCGACGTGTCCCTGACTACGGAGTTCTTGCTACGGCTACTCAACTCAGCGGACGGCATTAAAGAGGACGATGTCGCGATCTTCTTTGGCTTCAATGCCATCGAGATGGCGTACGTCATCAGGGATGCAGAGACCCGAGCATACATCTCCAGATCGGAGGGACGCATATGGCTGACGGACGCTGGCCACGCACTATTCAAGGACGGCGACAAGCCCCAAATCTTCGACGTCGTAAAGAAGGTTGAGAGAATCGGATTCGACCTACTATCGCTTGCACCGTGCGATCGAGACTATCAATCCGATTTCGAAAGAGCCCTGCCCGAGCTTGGAATCCGCGATTCTGAGCTAGCTTCAAGCGCATCCGCTCATGTTCCGGAGTCCTTCAGAAGATTCTATGGAGAGATATCCAGCAGAAAAGAGAAAGAGGCTGCGGACGCCCTAAAGAGGTCCCTCTACTCTGTTGATGACGTTGTCGCAGGTGACCGATTCTGCTCGACCGTTCCCTTCGTTGCGATGGCAAACACTCGGCGACCAAGCGAGCCAGAACCTCTTCTTGACGCATGGAGGATTGGCCACGAATTGAGCGATCGTGATCAGGTCGTCCACGGCATCGCCGAGTTCATGGAGAGCCTACGAAGGACTAAAACTACGGAAGACGACAACGCGTTCGATGTTCTAGTTGAGA
This sequence comes from Stenotrophomonas sp. GL_111, assembly GCF_057835245.1. Lineage (NCBI taxonomy): Bacteria > Pseudomonadati > Pseudomonadota > Gammaproteobacteria > Lysobacterales > Lysobacteraceae > Stenotrophomonas > Stenotrophomonas sp. GL_111. The sequence continues at coordinate 386,583 of NZ_CM174421.1, read as the reverse complement.
TTGCGCCAAGTTATTTGAAGGAATACTCAAGCAGGACCGGTTTCGCTGCACTTCGATACTTCAAGGAGATGGCAGGGCGCGCCGGTGAACTGCGAACGGACAGGCCGACGGTCGGAATTGTGGGCGCAATGTATCAACCGGAGAACATTGAGAGAATAAGAACTGCAATCGGCTACACGAACAATCGTCTTATCGGTGACGATAGTGCTTTCATATGGATCCCGCCGAGCCAATCGGCTTGGGGAGCTGCCAGGTCTTTTCCCAGTTTGGTTGAAGCGCTGACTAAAGAAGGCACAGCCAAAGGCGAGGATGGTGATCCAAAGATGAGGAGTGCTCTGGTAGTCGGCGATGAGAAGCCCGCAAGATACTTGACGAGAGTTCTGCCAAGCACATTTATAAAGCCAAGCAATGGCTCCATACCGAGCTCTCTTGAGATTCTTCTTGTCCCAGAACGAATTGCAGCGGTTACAGTTCATGCTCCCGTCACGCCAGGACGGGGTTTCCCGGTTCCACTTGGAATATTGACATTTGATAAAACACTGGTGCGTCGCGTACACACTTACATATCAAGTCAGCTTCCACCGAGGATCGTCAAGTACGGATCTACGGATGATTTTGGCTTACGTGATCATCTGGCGTGGCCTGAAGAAGTAGGCGCCCAAGAGGGTTTTGAGCTGAATTGAGCGTACTGATCACAGGTCTCACCACGCAAAAGGACAGCAGCCCGGTTGAACTCCTCCGTAGGAGTTCAACCGGGAGGTCCGTTCTCACTGTTTCGATACAGTTCGGAGCGCCACCCAATGCCTGTGAGCTTCGGCGGGAATCTAGTATTCGGAGGTATGCGCGAGCTCGCCCCCCCATTCATGGACAGACCATGTAGTGATGCAGTAGAGGTAGCCATCGTATTCCCGACTGAGCTAAGCGGGTTTCACTGATGGTGGCGCAGAGCATGCTCGCCGACACTAGTCAGCATGACGATCGCAGACTGGCCCAAGAACGAACGTCCTCGTGAGAAGCTGCTTGCGAGCGGTCCTGCAGCCCTATCTGACGTTGAACTTCTCATTCTGTTCATGGGAACTGGCCGCAAGGGCCAGCATGTATTGGAGAGCGCTCGTCAGCTGTTGGATATTCACGGCCCCCTGCGAAAGTTACTGGATTTGGATGCGGCAAGGCTCCTTCAGCTGCCAGCACTGGGGCCTGCACGAGCGTGCAAACTGGTAGCGGCGTTGGAGCTCGCCAATCGCCATCTACGCGCACAGCTGGATAAAGGTGACAGCATGCGCGATCCTGAGTCTGCAGCGCGCTACTTCAAACAGCGACTGCGCTCCCGACCTCAAGAGGTGTTTGCAGCCCTTTTTCTGGATACTCGGAATCGTGCGCTCGCCTACGAGGAACTATTCACCGGCACCATCGATGCGGCAGCGGTGTACCCGCGTGAGGTGGTCCGCCGTGCGCTACTTCACAACGCAGCAGGCGTGATCGTCAGCCACAACCATCCCTCCGGCAGCGCCGAGCCCTCTCGCGCAGATCGCGAGATCACCCAGCATCTCCAGAAGGCTTTGGATCTAGTCGGCATCCGCCTCCTGGACCACGTAGTAGTAGGCGAAGGCACCCCCGTCTCCATGGCTGAACGAGGCTGGCTCGAACCCACCCTCTCCTTTCGGGGCTGAACGCCTCAGTCAGCCCTAATACCCCTGTCCGGAGCCCCGAAAGCGGCCCCAAGGCCCCTCAAGCCCCCCTGCCCCAATCCCGTTCAATGGATCGGCCCCCCATCTAGGCTAAAATTGCCGATTCCGCCGCTCCAGTCTCAAAGCAGGCCTTGTGAAAAATCTCCTCCGCGCCCTGATCAGCCAAGGCATCGAAGCCTTGCGCGCCAACGGCACTTTGCCGGCCGACACCCTGACCCCGGAATTCGTGGTTGAACGCCCGAAGACCCGTGAGCACGGCGATTTCGCCACCAATGCCGCGATGCTGCTGGCCAAGCCGGCGCGCAGCAACCCGCGCGCCCTGGCCCAGGCGCTGCTGGATGCGCTGCCCAAGAGCAGCGATGTGCTGCGCGTTGAGATTGCCGGCCCGGGCTTCATCAATTTCCACCTCGCCCCCAGCGCTTACCAGCGCGAAGCGGCCAGCGTGCTCAAGGAAGGCGCCGATTACGGCCACAACCTGAGCGGCAACGGCCGCACCGTGGGCGTGGAGTATGTGTCGGCCAACCCGACCGGCCCGCTGCATGTGGGCCATGGCCGTGCTGCTGCCATCGGCGACTGCGTGGCGCGCCTGCTGGATGTGAACGGCTGGAATGCCAAGCGCGAGTTCTATTACAACGACGCCGGCGTGCAGATCGAGAACCTGGCGCTGTCCACCCAGGCCCGCGCCAAGGGGCTCAAGCCCGATGACGCCGGCTGGCCGGAAGGCGGCTACCGCGGCGACTACATCCAGGACGTGGCCAACGCCTACCTGGCCGGCGCCACGGTGGAGCTGGAAGGCCATTCGGTGGTGGGCGAGCGCGACCCGGACAACCTCGACGGCATCCGCCGCTTCGCGGTGGCCTACCTGCGCAACGAGCAGAACCAGGACCTGGCCGCGTTCGGGGTGGATTTCGACATCTACTTCCTGGAAAGCTCGCTGTACAAGGACGGCAAGGTGGAAGAGACCGTCGCCCAGCTGAAGGCGGCCGGCCACACCTATGAGGAAGGCGGCGCGCTGTGGCTGCGCTCCACCGACTTCGGTGACGACAAGGACCGCGTGATGCGCAAGTCCGACGGCACCTACACCTACTTCCTGCCGGACGTGGCCTACCACCTGAGCAAGTGGCAGCGCGGCTATGAGCGCGCCATCACCGAGCTGGGTGCGGACCACCACGGCTCGCTCGCGCGCGTGCGCGCCGGCCTGCAGGCGCTGGACGTGGGCATCCCCAAGGGCTGGCCGGAGTACGTGCTGCACCAGATGGTGACGGTGATGCGCGGCGGCGAGGAAGTGAAGCTGTCCAAGCGTGCCGGCAGCTACCTGACCCTGCGCGACCTGATCGAAGAAGCCGGCCGCGATGCGACCCGCTGGTTCCTGATCGCGCGCAAGCCGGATTCGCAGCTGACCTTCGATATCGACCTGGCCCGCCAGCAGAGCAACGACAACCCGGTGTTCTACGTGCAGTATGCGCACGCCCGGGTGTGCAGCCTGCTGCGCCAGGGCCAGGAGAAGGGCCTGAGCTTCACCCCGGCCGAGGGCCTGACCGGGCTGGCGTCGCTGAACGATGAGGCCTCGCTGTGGCTGATGATTGAAATGTCGCGCTTCCCGGAAGTGGTGGAAGCGGCCGGGATCGCACTGGAACCGCACTTGATCGCGCAGTATCTGCGTGAATTGGCGCATGCTTTCCACACGTGGTATCACGGCACGCAGGTGCTGGTGGCTGACGATGCCGAGCGCAATGCCAAGCTGACGCTGGCCTGCGCGGCGCGCCAGGTGCTGGCCAATGGTCTGAACGTCCTGGGCGTTTCCGCCCCGGAAAAAATGTAAGCAGTGGAGAAGCAGTAAATGGCAGCACGACGCGGCAAGAGCCAGGCACGACGCAACAGCAACCAGGGCACGCCGGGATGGGTGTGGCTGGTGGCCGGTGTGGCGATTGCGGCCGTGGTGTTTTTGGCGGCACCGAACCTGTTCAAGAACGACGGGGACGGTTTCCTGCGCGTGGGCCCGCAGCCGAACCCGGATGCGCAGCCGGCCCCGGTGAGCGATGCCGAGACCGATGTGGGCGCCGAGCTGCCCAAGCCCGGCACCACCAAGCCTGCTGAACCGGCCAAGCCGGCCGCCACGCAGTACGACTTCTACACCCTGCTGCCCGGCAAGGAAGTGGAAATGTCCGATGCGGAGCTGGCCGCCAGTGCCCGCGCCGAAGACCAGCGCCGGGTCAAGGCTGAAGCGCAGCGCGCGCAGGCCGTGTTGGAGGGCCGCCCGGTACCGGCAACCGCCACTGCCGCAGTAGCCACCCCGGCGGCGACTACCGCACCGGCCACGGTGACCACGGCACCGCTGCCGGCCCCGGTGAGTGAACGACCGGCCGCGACGACGCCTGCTGCCACCACCGCGGCAGTGGCGACGCCGAAGCCGGAAACCCCGGCTGCAAGCACCGCAGCGGCCGCTACTCCGGCACCCAGCAACGTGCGCTACATCCTGCAGGCCGGTGCCTTCGGCGCGTCCGGCGATGCCGAGGCGACCAAGGCCAAGCTGGCAATGATCGGGCTGGCTGCACGCGTGGAGTCAGCGCAGATCAACGGCAAGACCGTGTACCGCGTGCGCATGGGGCCGTATGGCAGCGCCGGGGAACTGGCCGAGGCCAAGCAGAAGCTGGACGGCACTGGCCTTCAGGGAATGGCGATCAAGGCCCAGTAATGTTTACACGAGGCCTTTACGTCTTTTCTCTCACCTAGATGAGACACCCTGAAAAGCCCCGCGATGCGGGGCTTTTCTTTTAGGCGTGACCCGTCCTGAATTGCGCTGACACCGTTTCCCCCAGGAACACGCAAGATTGGCTGGAGCGTGCATGACCCGCTGCAGACCGAGCAGGTTGCCCAGTCGCTGCAGATGGCGCTGAAAGGACGCAGGACGCAGCAACCTATGGCGGGACGGGTCAGGCTCCAAACGGGGACAGTGTTAAGCGTTTCCTTGGCAGCAAAGCCGATGCGGAAGAACTTGCGCGCGCTTTCACCAAGGGATTTGGTAGCAAACACACGGTTGTCGAGGGCCAAGCACCCGCAAGCCTGATGAACTCGGCAGAAAGAACACCGTTCAATGACACGGGAAGGTCGATGCAGAGTATTGGAATACCAAGTTCGCAGGTTCACAAAGTCACCTGCACTGGGTCCCACATTAAACAGACGAGCTGCTGAAATGGTCACTCCCTATCCGAATCTCAGGCCGGTCCGCGTCGAACTTAGCCTTGACTCCGTCGATTCACAGGGGCGCACCGTGCTCCCAATGAAGGCGTCAACCGCTCGACCAATGGCGTTTGCTATCGGCCCTCAGCCCATGTGGTACGGATTCGTTCTGAACGATCAGGACGTTGGCATTATTGAACCTGGCAGTACAGTGACGTGCACAATTTCGTTTATCAATCACGATGGCGCAACTGATGCACTGCATGTTGGCGCATCCTCTCTATTTGGAGATGGGGCATCAACAAAGGGGGTGATCAAAATTGTCCATTTCGACTAGCGCAATTCGTGCCCTAACCTCGAGCGCGCGTGGGTAACGGGCTGGCCTTGAACTCACAAAAAGACTCTCGGGCGACCTCCATCCAACCGTGATGCGCTATGGTCCGCGCATGCCTGCCCTGCCCGATCCTGCTGAACTCCCCGGCGTTGCCGGTGCCACCGGCCGCTACCGCGAATGGACCCCGCCTGCGCCTTTGCGTGGCTGCTTCGGGCAGCTGTGGCGCAGCGATCTGCCGGTGGGGCATAGCGGCGATGTCGCGGTGCTGCCCGATGGCTGCGTGGACATCCTCTGGCGCGATGACCGCCTGTTCGTGGTGGGGCCCGATGTCGTGGCCGCGCACCCGCAGCTGTCGCCCGGTGCGCAGGTGCTGGGCGCGCGCTTCCAGCCGGGCGCGGCGCGGGCGTGGCTGGGGCTGCCGCTGTCGGAGATTGTCGGCACGGCGGTGGAGCTGGACGCGTTGGCATTGCCGTGGGCGCGCGGAATGGCCGCGCGGCTGCGCGATACCGATGATGCCGATGCGCGCCAGATGGTGTTTGCGCAGCAGTTGAGCAAGGCCACCGGCGATACGGTTGCGGCGCAGCCGGTGGCCGCCGCATTGTTCGCGCAGGTGCGCCAGGGCGGCCGCGATCTGTCCACGCTGGCCGATACGCTGCGGCTGAGCACGCGCAGCCTGCGCCGGTTGTGCCACGACCAGTTCGGCTATGGGCCGAAGATGCTGGAACGGATTCTGCGGCTGCAGCGGCTGCTGGCTTGTGCCCGCGCGCAGCCCCTCGCAGGGCTGGCGGCGCTGGCCGCCGAATGCGGGTATGCCGACCAGGCGCACCTGAGCCGCGAGGCGCGCGCGTTGACCGGTATGGGCGCCGCTACGCTGTGTGCACAATGGCGGGCCTGAGTGGCCGTTTTGTTCAAGACGGATGTCGCGCCGGCGTTCATGCTGGTGCTCACTTTCCCGGCAGGAGCCCAGCATGAGCAGCACCCACGGCAATGACCGTCGTATCGACAACATCGAGTTCAACGTCACCGACATCGCACGCAGCAAGGCGTTCTATGGGGCGGTGTTCGGCTGGACCTTCACCGAGTACGGCCCGGCCTATACCGAATTCAGCGATGGCCGCCTGACTGGCGGTTTCACCACCGGCGAGCCGGTGCGCCCGGGCGGGCCGCTGGTGATTCTGTATGCCGATGACCTGGTGGAAACCCAGCAGCGGGTGGAAGCGGCCGGGGCGGAGATCTGCCGGGCCGCGTTCGATTTCCCGGGCGGGCGGCGGTTCCATTTCCGCGACCCGGATGGGTATGAGTTGGCGGTGTGGACGGCGGTGGTTTGAGGGATTGCGGTTGAAGGACAGTGCCGACCAACGGTCGGCACCCACCGCATTTGTTTACACCCACCGTTTTGTTTACACCCACCGCACTTGTTTTCATCCAGCGGGCTGGAATCAGTCGCGGGCGACCTGGAAGCCGGCGAAGGACTGGCTGACCGGCATCAGTTCCAGGCGGTTGATGTTGAGGTGCACCGGGAGGTTGGCGACCCAGAAGATCTGCTCGGCGATGTCCTCGGCGGTCATCGGGTTGGCGCCGGTGTAGAGGCTGTCCGAGGCGGCCTGGTTGCCATGGGTGCGCACGAGGGTGAACTCGGTTGCCGCCATGCCCGGTTCGATGGTGGTCACGCGCACGCCGGTGCCGTGCAGGTCCGCGCGCAGGCCGAGTGAGAACTGGCTGACGAAGGCCTTGGTGCCTCCGTAGGCATTGCCGCCCGGGTACGGGTAGACGCCGGCTACCGAGCTGATGTTGATGATGGCGCCCTTGCGCGCGACCAGCTGTGGCAGCAGGCGGTGGGTGAGCGTGACCAGCGCGGTGACGTTGGTGTCGATCATGGTGCGCCAGTCGTCCAGCGAGGCGCTCTGCGCCGGGGCGGTGCCCTGGGCCAGGCCGGCGTTGTTGACCAGCAGGTCGATGTCGGCGAAATCGGCCGGCAGCGCGGCCAAGGCCGCTTCCATGGCGGCGCTGTCGCGCACGTCGAACACGGCCGCGTGCACGCGCTCGGCACCATAGGCGTCCACCAGCGGCTGCAGCCGTTCAGCCCGGCGCCCGGTGGCGATCACGCGCCAGCCTGCCTGGGCGAAACGATGGACGGCGGCAGCGCCAAAGCCGGAGGTGGCGCCGGTAATGAGAGCGGTACGGGTCATCGGGGTACTCCGTGGGAATCCCCCGTATTTTCGCACCCTCTGCCCGCCGATCAACGGATGCGGAACACCCGCGCCTTGGGCAGGTCTTCATCCACCTGCAGGAACCAGCGCCCGGCGATGCCCGGCACCACCACGATGGGCGGGTTGTCGCGTGCGGCGCGCAGCTTCATTTCGCCCTTGAGCACCTGCCATTGCTGGCCGTTGTCCAGGGTGAACACAGTGCCGGGCTGCCAGCCGGCCACCTGCCCCTGCACGGCGGCATGGATGGGGCCATCGTCCAGGCCGGGGAACATCGGCGCCGGCGCCGGGGTGCCGGCAGCGACGGGGGCGGCGACCGCCACCGGGGCGGCCGGTTGGCGCGCTTCGGCCTCGCGCAGCAGCCGGTTCAGGGTCTGCAGCTGGGCCGGGCTGAGCCCCACGTCGGCCAGCTGCTGCGGATCCAGGCGCTGTTCCAGCGCCACATAGGGCGCCTGCGCCGCTGCCGATGCGGCCAGCACCATGCCCACCACACACCCGATTGCCTGCCACCTGCGCATTGCCTGCTCCACTGCCTGTCGATGCCCGAAGGCGGCACTGTGCTTCACTTTCATGGCAGCCAGATGACAGCGCTTGGCGGCCGCCACGGGCGGCGGGCCCGGCAGGGGGTAAAATGGCGGCCAGCCACGCAGCCGCGTCGGCGGTATTGGACGTCCCATGATCAACAACGATGTACTGCGCAGCATCCGCTACATGCTCGACCTCAGCGACGGCATGATCGTCGATACCTGTGCCCTGGCCGACCCGGCCTTCGTGATCGACAAGGCGCAGGTGCCAGGCTGGCTGCGCAAGGAAGACGAGGAAGGCTTCGAGGCCTGCGATGACCGCACGCTGGGGCATTTCCTGGATGGCCTGATCGTGCACTACCGTGGCCGCGACGAGAGCCAGCCGCTGCGACCGGTGGAAAAGCGCATCACCAACAACCTGGTGCTGAAGAAGCTGCGCGTGGCCTTCCAGTTGAAGGACGTGGACATGCACGAGATCTTCGAGAGCGCCGGTTTCCCGGTGTCCAAGCCGGAGCTGTCGGCGCTGTTCCGCCAGCCGGACCACAAGAACTACCGCGCCTGCGGCGACCAGATGCTGCGCAATTTCCTCAAGGGCCTGACCCTGCGCGTGCGCGCCGCCTGAGCGGCCCCGTAGTGCGTGGCTCCGAGGACGGGGCCACGTGCTGCAGCAGTTCCTGCATGAAGGCCCGCGCCGCTGGCGTGGGCAGCCTGGACCACACCGCATGCACGCGCCGCACCGGGGCGTCCTGGATGCGCACGCAGGCCACGCCGGTGAAACCGACAGCGATGGCTTCGGGCACGATGCCCACCGCCAGACCCTGCTGGACGAAGCGCTCGATCAGCGACATGTGGTTGATCTCGAACGGTACGCGGTGCGGCAACCCAGCGGCGGCGAAGGCCTCGTCGGTCTGCCGGCGGGCGCCGGAACCGTACTGGAAATCCACCAGCGGCAGTTCGGCCAGCGTGGCCAGCGAGAGCCGCTTCCGCGTGGCCAACGGGTGCGATGGTGGCAGCACGGCCACCATCGATTCTTCAGCCAGCAGGCGATGGCAGGCACCGTCGATGGCGGTGCCCGGCGACAGCCCTACCAGGGCCACGTCGACGCGGCGCTCGCGCACGTCTTCCATCAGCACTTCGCTCTTGTCCATGCGCAGGCGGAATTCCACCTGCGGGTAGCGGCGGTGGAAGCTGGCCAGGCAGGCCACCAGGTCCACGGCGGTCAACGAGGTGATCTGGCCGATGGTGAGCGTGCCGCGTACCTGGCCGGCCTCGGCTGCCACGTCTTCGCGCAGGTGGCGCAACGAATCGAGTACCTGGCGCGCGTGCACCAGCAGTGTTTCACCGGCCGGGGTGACCCGCACCTGGCGCGGCAGGCGTTCGAACAGGGTGGCCTGCAGTTCCTCTTCCAGGTGGGCGATCTGGTGGCTCAGTGCGGACTGCACCACGTGGCAGCGCTGGGCGGCGCGGGTGAAGTTGCGCTCTTCGGCCAGGGCTACGGCAAATTCGAGCTGTTTGAGGTTCATGCAGGCGGCTCCGGTCATGCATCTATTTTTCAGATGCATCGGATGATAACTATTCATTTCCATCATCACAGGATCAGGCAGACACTGGCGCCCCCTCGTTACTGGATTCCGTCATGACGGCCGATGCTTTCCCCCCGCTGAGCCGCTGGCAGGTGCTGTTGATGGCCTTCGCCACGGGCATTGCGGTGGCCAGCAATTACTACGCGCAGCCGCTGCTGCACACGATCGCCGGCGAGTTCGGGGTGTCCTTCGGGCGCGCGGGCATGCTGGTGACGGCCGCGCAGCTGAGCTATGGCGTGGGCGTGGTGCTGCTGGTGCCGCTGGGCGACATGTTCGAGCGGCGGCGGCTGATCGTGGTGATGTCGCTGTTGTCGGCGTCGGGGCTGGTGATCAGTGCGTTGAGCCATGAATTCGTGTGGCTGCTGGTGGGCACGGCGATCACGGGGTTGTTCTCGGTGGTGGCGCAGGTGCTGGTGCCGTTCGCGGCGACGCTGGCACGGCCGGAAGAGCGTGGCCGGGTGGTGGGCACGGTGATGAGTGGGCTGCTGCTGGGCATCCTGCTGGCGCGCACGGTGGCCGGTGCGCTGTCGTCGCTGGGCGACTGGCGCTGGGTGTACTGGATGGCGGCGGGCACGCTGGTGCTGACGACGTGGGTGCTGTATCGCACGCTGCCGCGCTTCTACCAGCATGCGGGGCTGGGCTACGGGGCGTTGCTGCGGTCGATCGGGACGCTGTTCGTGGAGGAGCCGGTGTTCCGGTTGCGCACGCTGCTGGGGGCATTGAGCTTTGCGATGTTCGCGATGTTCTGGACGCCGTTGGCGTTCCTGCTGGCGGGCGCGCCGTACTTCTACAGCGATGCGACGATTGGTCTGTTCGGGCTGGTGGGGGCGGCGGGGACGCTGGCGGCGGGGATTGCGGGGCGGATGGCGGACCGGGGCAAGGCGGCGCTGGCGACGACGGTGGCGTTGGTGCTGCTGGCGGCGTCATGGTTGCCGCTGGGCTTTTCGGTGCAGTCGCTGGTGGCGTTGGTGGTGGGGGTGCTGGTGCTGGACCTGGCGGCGCAGCTGCTGCACGTGAGCAATCAGAACGTGGTGTTCGCGCTGCGGCCGGAGGCGCGCAATCGGCTCAATGCGGGGTATATGACCGGGTACTTCATTGGCGGTTCGCTGGGGTCGCTGGTGTCGGCGCAGGTGTACGGGCACTTCGGTTGGACGGGGGTGTGTGTGACCGGTGCGGGTGTAGCGGCGGTGGCGATGGCGGTGTGGGCGGTTTCGCAGGGCTTGGGGTTGGGTTTGAAGGCGAAGAGCTAGAAGCAAAAGCTAGAGCAAAAGCAAAAGCGCCTCGGCGTGGCGATCGCGGGAGACGGTGCGGGGTGGGTGAGGGGGCGGGACACGCCGTAAATCCATCCCTGGAGGCTTGTCCACGACATCCATGTCGTGGACAGTCCCGACCCCTCACCCACCCCGCACCGTCCAAAGATTGTGCTTGCCGCGTTGAGAGCGGAGCAGTGGCTCTTGGTTGTTGGGTTGAGAGGTGCCGAGCATGGCTCGGCACTACCCCCCTCCCTCCCCTACACGGGAGGCTGCTGTGCTTTTTCTTTGGGCACCGACCCTTTGTCGGAGGGTGGGTGGGGGTGGGTAGCCGGGACCCACCCACGCCCACCCTCTCCGCAGCAGACCGCCAGCGCCGCTCTTGACGTTGACGTTGCTCGCAAGCAGCAGCAACCCGACTCAGAAACTCGTCTGTATGGCGAATTCCACGCGCGAGCCGGCGTTGCCGGGGAACAGGCGCTTGGCCGCGTTGTCGGTGTCGTGCGCGGTGAGGCGCAGTTCCCACGGGCCGTGGACGCGCCAGATCGCGCTGAGCTGGCCGTGCAGGTAGTCTTCGGCCTGGCGGCTGGACAGCCAGTAGTGGCCAACGGCCGCTTCCAGGCGCCACTGTTCGCCCAGCGGCAGGCGCGCGCCGAGTTGGGCGTAGGTGCCGGCGTGGCCGCCGGCCAGTGCATCGTTGGAGGTGCCTACCTGCAGCCAGTAGCGCTGCTGCCAGGTCAGGGTGCTGTTGAGCTCGGTCCAGTCCAGGTCGACATTGCTGGAGGGGTAGATGTAGCGGGTGAGGTTGACGTCCAGCGCCCAGTCCGGGGCCAGCGTGCCGCTCCAGCCGGCGACCACGTCGAATTCGCTGCGTGCGCCATTGTCGGGCTGGAAGGACACGCCCGACCCCCACGCCGAGGCGTACCAGCCGCTGTCGGTGCTGAGTTTGAGACCGGCCTGCGCGGCCGGGTCGCCGTCGCTCTGCGAGCTGCCGCGCCAGACATAGTCGCTGGTCAGTGTTGCGTTGCCTTCCACTGCGGCCGAGGCCGCGCCACTGAGAGCCAGGCCGACCAGCAGGCCGGCGCCGCGGCGCACGATGCGCCGTGTTGCTTGTGCTACCACCACGTTCACTACTCCATCAGACGGCGGCGCCGTCGAGGGGGGCAGTGTTCCCGGAGCGGGCGTAAAGCCGCCATGGCGCGGCGGGCGGATCGGCGCAAATTCGCTGTAAAAGCTGCGTTGCGGGGCGCGCGCTATCATGGTCGCTCTGACCTGTTGCGAGTAATGGCGTGGACGCGATCCTGACCCCGGTATCGATTGGCGAGCTGATCGACAAGATCACCATCCTGGAAATCAAGGCCGAACGCATCGCCGATGCCGGCAAGAACGCCAACGTCCGCAAGGAACTCGAAGGGCTGTGGCCGCTATGGCAGCAGCAGGTAGGCGCGCAGCCCGGGCTGGAAGCGCTGAAGACCCAGCTCAAGGCCATCAACGAGCGCATGTGGGAGATCCAGGACCAGCTGCGCGACAAGGAAGCGGCGCAGGTGTTCGACGATGCCTTCATCCAGCTGGCGCGCGGTGTCTACGGCACCAATGGCGAGCGGGTGAAGGTAAAGAACGAGATCAACCGTATCGCCGGCTCGCAGCTGGTGGAAGAAAAGCAGTACCAGGGCGAATAAACCGCCCGGCGCGCGCCGGGCTCAGTGCCCGGTGGCGGCCATGAAGCGTTCGCGATCCTGCTGGGTGCGCCGGCGGATTTCGGCCAGTGCTTCGTTCTCGGTGGCTTCCAGCATCGATTCGAACAGGCGCTGGAAGTGGTTGCGCATGGCCAGCCGTGCGGCGGCCGGATCGCGCAGGCGCAGGGCGTTGAGGATGGCGGTGTGCTCATCGTTGCGGGTGTCGTTGTCGCCATGGCAGACATTGGCGTACACCTGCTTCACCCGCGGCAGCTCGTTGCGCATGCGCCAGATCAGCTGCACGCAATGCTCCACCACCGGGTTGCCGGCGATGCGGGCGATGGCCAGGTGGAACTGGCGGTCGGCCTCGCTGGCCGCCGCTTCACCGGCGGTCGGGTCGGTCATGGCCGCGATCAGGCCTTCCAGGGTTTCCACTTCGGCATCGGTGATGCGGCTGGCCGCCATCGCCGCGGCTTCGGCTTCGATCACCGCGCGGGCGGCGGTGAGGTCGAAGGCCGATACGTCCGGCAAGGCGCCCGGGACCTGCGAGGGCCGTGCCTTCACGTACACGCCCGAGCCGGTCTTGATGGTGATCAGGCCCTGCGCCTCCAGCGCGATCTCGGCCTCGCGCACGGTCACCCGGCTGACCCCGAGGCGCTCGGCCAGGTCGCGTTCGCCGGGCAGCCGCGAGCCCGGCGGGAATTCGCCCTTCTCGATCAGCGCGACGATTTCAGCGGCAATGGACTGGTAGAGACGGGGTTCGGACATCATCAAAGGCCTGGCTGTACGGTGGCTGGGAACCGACACGCGACCCGCGCCTGAAGAGCGCGGCGCGACCGGAAGGCCGCGCCGCTTGCCTCAGAAGCGGTAGCGCACCCCCAGATAATAGCGCCGCCCGTAGGTGGTGTACTCACGGAAGCTGCCCAGGATGGGCATATCCGACACCCGCGGCTCGTCGGTGAGGTTGCTGGCCGACAGCGACAGCGACAGATGCTTGTTCACCTTGTAGGTGGCGCGGAAGTCGAGCGAGCCATTGTCGCGCACATAACGGTTCTGCGAGGGATCACCGACAAACTGCTGGTAATAGTCGGAGCGGTACTTGTAGATCGCCTGCAGGTCCAGCTTGCCCAGGCCCCAGTACACCTGTGCGGAGGCCACGTGCTTGGACAGGCCGAAGATGTTGGCCGGCTCGACGATGCCCGGGGTGAGGATGCCGGTGACCGGGTCGGTGGACTCACCCAGGCGCAGGTCTTCGGTCTTGAAGTTGGAATGGGCGTAGTTGTAGCTGGCCTTCACGCCCAGCCCGGCGAAGATGCCCGGCAGGTAGGAGAAGCTGTGCGAGCCGGTCAGCTCGAAGCCGAACAGATCGCTCTTCTGGTCGCTGGTGGCCAGCTGCTCCACCGGCACGGTGACGCTCTGGCCGTCGATATCGAAGGTTTCGCCTACCACCACCGGCACCGAGCCGCCGTTGAACTGCTTGTAGTAGATCGCCGTGGCCAGCATCGAATCGGCGTTGGCGTACCACTCCAGCGAGACATCGGCATTCCAGGACATCAGCGGTTTGGCGCGCGGGTTGCCGGTGGCGGTGATGCTGCCCAGGGCATCGGCGACGCTGCCGAACTCGGTATCCACTTCATCCAGGTTGAAGCTGCGGCCGTAGCCTTCAGCCGCCAGGTCCGGACGCGACATCGCACGGTAGGCGCCCACGCGCAGCAGCAGGTCCGGGCGCAGTTCAAAGGCGGCGTTGAAGCTGGGCAGCCATTGGTCGTTGCTGGATGTAAGCGTCTGCGAGGTGAACTCGCCGGTCGGGCGCAGGGTGACCGTGCCGTCGGGATTGTTGACCACGTCCAGCCCACTGCGCAGGCCCACCGAACTGACCTCGGTACGCACCCAGCGCAGGCCGATGTTGCCGGTGACCGGCAGCCCGAACCATTCGCTGCTGTAGTCGCCCATCAGGTAGACGGCGTTGGTTTTCTCGGTGACATCGTTGTTGGCCGGGTCGCGCAGGTCCGCGCTCAGGCCGGTGTCGTCCACGCCGGTGAAGGCCTTGAACAGGCAGCGGCTGTCGAAGCTGGCCCAGCGGTCGATGGTGTTGCCGCTGGCATTGGCGAGGAAGTCGTCCTGCGGGAACGCCTGGCGGCAGGCCTGGTTGGCGGCGCGGATGGCCGCGACGTTGGTGGTGGTGATGTCGCGGGTGTCGGTGAAGTCGGTGTAAGTGGCCTCGGAGTGGCGCAGGCCACCCTTGAACGCGGTGAAGAACCCGCTTTCCGGCGTGAAGGCCGCATCGAAACGCTGCGCGCGGATGGTGTGCTCGCGGTTCTGCTGGCGGCGGCGGATCAGGGCCGAGTCGGTGTAGTTGTCCGGGTTGTTCACATCGAAGGCCGGATCCAGGTAGATGCTCGGCACATCGCCGCTGTAGTCGTAGGTGTAGTCGACGTAGCGGGTGTTCTTGATGCCGCCCACCGGCTTGCCGTTGACGTCGGTGCGCCCGGCGCGCAGGCGGGTGGAACGTTCGATCTGCGAACGCGCGGTATTGGAATAGGACAGGTCGGTGGACAACGTCCAGGCCGGCGTGGGCCGGAAGATCACGTTGAAGCCGCCGCCGGTGTATTCCTCCTTGCGCTCCAGGAAGTTGCCGGTGGAATCCACCGTGGTGCTGCCGGTGTGGTGCAGCAGCGCGCCGTCATCGCTGACCACGCGGTTGTTGAGGTTGCGCATCATCGAGGACAGCGATAGGTCCGAGCGGTCTTCGCTGTAGTCGCGTTTGGAATGCTGGTAATCCAGGTTCACTTCAACCGCGTCGTTGGGTCGCCACTGCAGCGCGGCGAACTGCGAATCGCGCTTGTCGTGTTCGATGAACTGGCGGTAGATGCGGCTGCTGGGGACCAGGTAGTAGGGCACGCCATTGGCGACCTGCTTGCCGTCCACCGTGGTGCAGTTGCGGGTGGCACCGACCACTTCGCGGCCGTCGCAGGCCACCCAGGTGGAACTGCTGGAGAACATCTCTTCGGGGTTGCTGCCTTCCAGCGCCTGCACGCCGACCGACACACCCAGCTTGCCGGCGCCGCCCATGTCGAACTGGTCGATGTAGCTGGCAGTACCCCGCCAGCCGACGCCATCCTTGTCCTTCAGCCGGTCGTCGTACTCCTGCCAGGTGCCACGGCCATCGAGCTGGATGGTGCGCTTGCCGTACTGCAACGGCTTGACCGTTTCCATGTTGACGGTGCCGGCCACGCCACCTTCGACGAAGTCGGCGCGCTGGGTCTTGTAGATGGCCACGGAGTTGATCAGCTCGGACGGGAACTGGTTGAAGTTCACCGAGCGGTCGCCGCTGCCGTTGGTGGCCTCGCGGCCATTGAAGGTGGACGAGCCCAGGAACGGGCCGAGGCCACGGATCGAGATCTCCGATGCGCCGCCCTTCTCACGGTGGGTGGAGGCGCCGGTGATGGTTTCGATGGCCTCGCCGATCGACAGCGCCGGCAGGTCGCCGATGTCTTCGGCGGCGAGCACGTCGGACACCACGGTTTCCTCGCGTTTCTTGTCGATCGAGGTCTGGATGGTGCCGCGGATGCCGGTCACCTGGACCTGGTCCAGGGTGGTGGCCTGCGCCGGCGGCGTGGCCGGGGCGTCGGCGTCCTGCGCGTGGGCCAGCGGCATGGCCGCAGTGGCAAACAGGGCGTACAGCAGCGCGTTGTGCAGCGCGGTGGGGCGAAGGCCTCGTGGCGAGGCCATACGGCGGTCATGCAACATCGTGATCTCCCTCCCAGGATGGATCGTCCGACTACACGGATTCGAGCCGACGATTCACGGTTGAAGAACCAATGTCAATGAATTGGTACTAAAGTCTACCCCGGAGATCCGCCTAGACCATTTTTCGGCAATTTAATGTGCGCATGCAGCAGAAAACTGCGCAAACCGCGAACCACATTCGCCAAAAGTGGTATGCGATTGTGGTTGACGAACGCCGTCCGCGACCTGTTACGATCCGGACTCGAGTTGGATGCCACGGTTGATCTGGGAGGGTAAGCCTGTGACTACGCACCACCTGTCCGCGCCACTGGCGCGACACCCGCTGATACTGGCCCTGCTGTCAGGGCTGGTACTGCCAGCGTTTTCCGCGACGGCCGCCGATTACCTGGTGCGCGATGCCGCCGAGTACGCCGCGGCAACCCGCGCCCTGAAACCGGGCGATAACGTGATCCTGGCCGATGGCACCTGGCGTGATATCGACCTGCTGCTGCAGGGCACCGGCAAAATTGGTCAACCAATTACACTGACGGCACAGACCCCCGGCAAGGTCATCCTCAGTGGCCAATCGCAGCTGCGTCTGGCCGGTACGTACCTGGAGGTGTCCAACCTGGTGTTCCGCGATGGCTGGGCGCCCGGTGGCGAGGTGGTGTCCTTCCGCAGTTCCTCCAAGCAGTGGGCCACCCACAGCCGGGTCAGCGGGATCGTCATAGATGGCTACAGCAAGCCGGACCGCCAGCAGTCGGACAACTGGGTGGGGATGTACGGCCAGTACAACCGCTTCGACCACAACCAGCTGCTCGGCAAGGCCAATGCGGGCACCACCCTGGTGGTGGTGCGCAATACCAGCAGCGGCCTGGACAACCACCATCGCATCGACCACAACTGGTTCGGCCCGCGCCCCAACCTCGGCGCCAACGGCGGCGAGACGATCCGGGTGGGCACCAGCCACGACTCGCAATCCGATTCGAACACGGTGGTGGAGAACAACTGGTTCGAGCACTGCGACGGCGAGGTGGAGATCGTCTCCAACAAGTCCGGTGGCAATCTGTACCGCGGCAACGTGTTCTTCGAATCGCGCGGGTCGATGGTGCTGCGCCACGGCCACGGCAACGTGGTGGAACGCAACGTGTTCCTGGGCAACGGCAAGGCGCACACCGGTGGGGTACGGGTGATCAACCGCCACCAGATCGTGCGCGACAATTACTTCGAAGGCGTGGCCGGCGATGGCTTCGCCGCGGCGCTGGCGGTGATGGCAGGCACCCGCGATGCGCCGCTGAACCGCTACGAGCAGGTGGACGATGCGCGGATCGAGCGCAACAGCTTCATCGGCGTGCGCCAGCTGTTCCTCGGTGCCGGGCTGGATGACGAGCGCAACGCGATGCCGGTCAACAGCCGCATCGGCAGCAACCTGTTCATCGGTGAGGGCAGCCGTGAGCTGCTGCGCAGCCAGGGCGACCTGTCCGGCATCACCTTCAGCGGCAACGTGCAGAGCCCGACGCTGTCGGCCGGTTTCCCCGGCGGCGTGGAGGCGCGGCCGGTCACCCTGCAGCGCGCCGCCAACGGCCTGCAGTATCCGGTCGAAACCTTCAACGCCGGTGCGCCACGCGACCTGGCGCCGATCGCACGCGACCAGGTGGGCGTGAGCTGGTATCCCAAGGCCAGCAGCGGCATTGCACTGGACAGCGGTGCGGTGCGCCGCGTGCAGCCCGGCCAAGGCAGCCTGGCCCGCGCGGTGGCGGCCAGTGCACCGGGCGAGCGCCTGCAGCTGCAACGCGGCACCTACAGCGTGGACCAGGTGCTCAACGTGGTGCATCCGCTCAGCGTGGTTGGCCCCACGCGCGGCCGCGCGCGCCTGCAGTTCTCGCGCCCTACCCTGTTCGAGATCCGCGCCGGCGGTTCGTTGAAGCTGTCGCGGCTGGACATCGACGGCGCGCTGGCGCCGGACGCGGCCGGCAATGCGGTGGTGCGCATTCCGCCGGGCAGCCAGGCCTTCAACTACACGCTGTTGATCCAGGACAGCCGCATCCACGGCCTGACCGCGAACAAGGCGTTCGATGTGATCCATGCCGGCAAGGGCAGCCTGGCCGCGCAGATCGGCCTGGCCCGCGTGGACGTCCGCGATGTCAGCGGCCGCGTGATTGCCGCCGCCGCCGAGACCGACGACCTGGGCACCTACAACGCCGAGCAGGTGGACATCGTGGATTCGCGCTTCGCCCGCATCGGCGGCCCGCTGCTGGACCTGTACCGCGGTGGCACCGATGAAAGTACGTTCGGCCCGTCACTGCGCGTGCAGGGCAACCAGTTGGACGCGGTGGGTGTGGCCGACGACACCAGCCTGCGCCTGCACGGCGTGCAGCAGGCCACCGTGGCCAACAACCGGTTCGCGCACAGCGGCCGTATCCGCTTCAGTCACCGCGTGGGCGAGCCGCGCCTGCGCCTGCACGACAACGTGCTGACCGCCACGGCGGCCCTTCAGTCCGATACTCCAGCCGAGACCCTGCCATGACGCGTTCCACGCCCTTGATGCTGCTGCTGGCGGCCACCCTCGGCGGCGCCGCGCTGCCTACCGCGCAGGCCGCGCCAAGCAGCAGCCAGCAGCCGCGCGCCAGCGACGCGGCACCGGTGCTGGTCAGTGCCGCGCAGTGGCAGCAGATGCGCAGTGATGGCACGCGCTACCCGGTGTTCAACAAGGAACAGCAGCGCGCCGAGCGCCTGGTGCGGGCGATGATCAAGGCCGGTATCGACGTGCCGGTGCCCAAGGACAAAGGCGGCGGTTACACCCATGAGCAGCACAAGCGCAATTACCAGGGCATCCAGGCCGCCGGTGCGCTGTACCGGCTGACCGGTGATCAGGTGTATGCCCACTACGCGCGCGATGTCCTGCTGGCCTACGCCAAGTTGTACCCGGGCCTGGGCGCACACCCGCAGGGCCGCGGCCAGATTCCCGGCCGCCTGTTCTGGCAGACCCTCAATGATTCGGTATGGCTGGTAAGCGCGGTGCAGGGCTACGACGCGATCCGCGACAGCCTGGACGCCAAAGACCGCCAGACCATCGATGACAACGTGTTCCGGCCGATGGCCGATTTCCTTTCCGGCACGCCGGAGAACTTCGACAAGATCCACAACCACGCCACCTGGGCAGTGGCGGCGGTAGGCATGACCGGCTACGTGCTGCGCGACCCGGCCTACGTGGACAAGGCGCTGATGGGCAGCAGGCGCGATGGCAGCGCCGGCTTCCTCAAGCAGGTGGACCAGCTGTTCTCGCCGGATGGCTATTACGAGGAAGGCCCGTACTACCAGCGTTATGCGCTGGCCCCGTTCATCCTGTTCGCCAACGCGGTGGAGCGCAACGAGCCGCAGCGCGGCATCTTCAAGCGCCGTGACGGCGTGCTGCTCAAGGCGGTGGATGCACTGGTGCAGAGCAGCTACGGCGGCTATTTCATTCCGATCAACGATGCCATCCTGGACAAGGGCCTGGACACCGAGGAACTGGTGGCCGGGATCGACATCGCCTACGCGCGTACCGGCGACGCACGCCTGCTGTCGGTGGCCAAACAGCAGAAGCGCGTGCTGCTTTCCCCCGAAGGCCTGCAGGTGGCGCAGGCGCTGGCCGAGGACAAGGCCAAGCCGTTCGCCTTCGTGCCGACGTTGCTGCGCGATGGCCCGGACGGCCGCGAAGGTGCGCTGGCGATCCTGCGCATGGGCGGTGCCAATGGCCAGGCGCTGGTGATGAAGAACACCAAGCAGGGCATGGGCCATGGCCACTTCGACAAGCTCAACTGGCTGTTCTACGACAACGGCCAGCGCGTGGTCACCGACTACGGCGCGGCGCGCTTCCTCAACATCGAAGCCAAGGCCGGTGGCATCTACCTGCCCGAAAACAACAGTTGGGCGCGCCAGACCATCGCCCACAACACGCTGGTGGTGAACGAGCAGAGCCACTTCGGCGGTGACTGGAAGAAGGGCCAACCGCTGGCGCCCACGCCGCTGCTGTTCGCGGTGGGCGATGACACCCAGATCGTCTCGGCGCGCATGGACGGCGCCTACGACGGGGTCAGCTTCACCCGCACCCAGGCGCTGCTGTCGCATCCCGCGCTGGGCCAGCCGGTGGTGCTGGACCTGCTGCGCGTGACCGGCAACAAGGCCGCGCGCTATGACCTGCCACTGCACTTCAACGGCCACATCATGGACGTGGGCTTCAAGACCCAGTCCGCGGTAGCCAACCGCCCGGTGCTGGGCAAGGCCAACGGCTACCAGCATGTGTGGATTGATGCGGCCAGCGAGCCCACCGCCGATACGCGTCGCCTGACCTGGCTGCTGGATGGGCGTTTCTACACTTACCGCTTCGCCAGCACGGCGCCGTCGCGCGCCTTGATCGGCGAAAGCGGCGCCAATGATCCCTCGTTCAACCTGCGTCGCGAACCGATGCTGCTGCAGCGCGTGGATGGCCAGGCCGCCACCACCTTCTACGGCGTGCTGGAACCGCATGGCCAGTACGACGGCACCGCTGAAACGGTGCGCGGCGCCAACAGCCGTATCGATGCGATCGCGCACTACCGTGGCAGCGATGCCGATGTGCTGGTGCTGGAGTTGGCTGGTGGCAAGCGCCTGGCGCTGGGCATCTCCGATGACCCGTCCAAGCCGGGCGCGCACACGGTGAGCGGTGGTGGCCAGAGCTGGCGCTGGGACGGTGGCTGGAAGCGCTTTGATGGCGCCGCCGGCAAGGACGGCAAATGAAGGTGACCACCAAGGCGCGTACCTACGTGCGCTGGCTGATCGTCGGGCTGATCGCAGTGGCCACGGTGATCAACTACATCGACCGCAATGCACTGGCGGTGATGTGGCCGGAGATCTCCAAGGACGTCGGCGCCACCAAGGAGGACTACGCGCTGCTGGTGACGGTGTTCATGCTGTTCTACGCCGCCGGCCAGTTTGTGTTCGGGCGGCTGTTCGACATCATCGGTACACGGCTGGGCTTCGCGCTGTCGATTGCGGTCTGGTCGATCTCGATCGCGCTGCATTCGGTTACCCATTCGATCCTGTCCTTCAGCCTGGTGCGGGCGATGCTCGGCATCAGCGAGGCCGGCGCATGGCCGGGCGCGGTGAAGGCCAATGCGGAGTGGTTCCCGGCACGCGAGCGGGCGCTGGCACAGGGCGTGTTCAATGCCGGTGCCTCGATCGGCGCGATCGTGTCGGCGCCGTTGATCGCCGTTCTGTTCCTGTGGTTGGGCTGGCGCGGCACCTTCATCCTGATCGGCGCGATCGGCTTCATCTGGCTGCTGCCGTGGCTGATCATCTACCGTGCCGGCCCGGACAAGCACCCGTGGGTGAGTGCGGCCGAGCGCGCCTTGATCCTGGATACGCCGACGCAGACCAGCGAGACGCCCACGCCGGAGTACGTGCCGAACGTACGCCAGCTGCTGGGCCATCGGCAGACCTGGGGCATCCTGGTCTCGCGCTTCTTCCTGGACCCGATCTGGTGGCTGTTCGTGTCCTGGCTGCCGATTTACCTGGCCGACACCTTCGGTTTCGACATCAAGCAGATCGGCATCTTCGCCTGGGTGCCCTACGTCGGCGCGATGCTGGGCAGCCTTGGCGGCGGCTGGCTGTCCGGGCGCCTGATCGGTGCGGGCTGGAGCGTGGACCGCGCGCGCAAATGGGTGATCACCCTGGGCGGGGCGATCATGGCTCCGGCCCTGCTTGGCGCGGTGCTGGCCACCGACCCGGTGTGGGCGGTGGTGACCATCGCCTTCGTGCTGCTCGGCTTCCAGATCGCCATCGGCAACATCCAGACCCTGCCGGGCGACATCTTCAACGGTAAATCGGTGGGCTCGCTGGCCGGGCTGGGCGGCATGGCCGCGGTGGCCGGCACGCTGATCACCACCTGGCTGGTGCCGGTGATGACCCGCGACTCCTATGCACCCATTTTCATCCTGGTGGCGGCGCTGGTGCCGGCCTCGCTGCTTGCGCTGTGGCTGGTGACCGGCCGCGTCGAGAAGCTCGACGGCCCGGCCACGCCGCGCTGACCCCTCCCCTACGACTTTCCCCCACGTATCACTGGAGTAACGCATGACCCATTTCAAGGACAAGGTGGCGATCGTCACCGGCGGCGGCCGCGACATCGGCCGCGAGATCTCGCTCAAGCTGGCCGCAGCCGGGGCCAAGGTGTGCATCAACTACGCCAATGATGAAGCCAGCGCGCGCGATACCCTGCAGCAGGTGCAGGCCGCCGGTGGCACCGCCATCGTGCACCGCGCCGACGTCACCGACGCCGCGGCGGTAGCCGGACTGGTGGCCGCCACCCAGGCCGCGTTCGGCGAGCGCATCGACGTGCTGGTGAATGTTGCCGGTGGCATGGTGCAGCGCCGCCCGCTGGCCGAGATCGACGAGGCGTTCTTCCACCAGGTGATGGACCTCAACATGAGCTCGGTCTACCTGACCACGCACGCCGTGGTGCCGCACATGCCCCAGGGCGGTGCGATCGTGAACTTTGCCTCGCAGGCCGGCCGCGATGGCGGTGGCCCGGGCGCGTCCATCTATGCCACCGCCAAGGCGGCGGTGATGACCTTCACCCGCGCCATGGCCAAGGAACTGGGCCCGCGCGGGATCCGGGTCAACGCGCTGTGCTGCGGCATGATCGCCACGCGTTTCCATGATGAGTTCACCAAGCCGGAAGTGCGCACTGCGGTGGCCGGCAACACCCCGCTGCGTCGCCAGGGCCGCCCGGAAGAAGCCGCCGACACGGCGGTGTACCTGGCCTCGGACGCGGCCGCGTTCATCACCGGTGCCAACCTGGACGTCAACGGCGGCACCTATTTCTCCTGATTGAATTGTTCTGCTGACCGCCTGGGAGGGCTGCCATGCTGCGCTGGATCACTGCATTTTCGATTGCACTTGCCACCAGCGCCGCGGCGCTGCCCGCCCAGGCCCAGGTCTGGGTGCCGGCGTGGACCGCCTCGCCGGCACCGGACCGCCTGGATGGAACCCCGGAAGCACCGGTGCAGTTCGCCAACCAGACCGTGCGCCAGGACATGCGCCTGGCCAGTTCGGCCAAGGCGCTGCGCTTCCGCATCAGCAATGAACTGGGCGACGTACCGCTGAAGATCGGCGGTGCCACGGCCCACCTCACCGGCACGGCCACCCCGGCCAGGCTGGTCACCTTCAATGGTCGCAGCGAGATCGTGGTGCCGGTGGGCGCGGCGCTGCTCAGCGACCCGGTCGCGATCACCGCACCGGCGCTGGCCGATGTATCGCTGACCGTGTATTTCCCCGAACCTGCACGCCCTGCGGTGCGCCGCACCGCACTGCGCATCGCCGACGGCCGCCTGGCCGAGGTGGGCGACAAGGTCAAACTGGCGTACCGGCAGAACATCGTCTCGGCGGTGCTGGCCGAGCGCAGCAGCAAGCCGGTGGTGGTGGTCGCACTGGGCGATTCGATCACCGAAGGCGCCACCGCCACGCGCGGCAGCAACGGCGATTGGCCGGCGCTGCTGTCCGCGCGCCTGCAGCAGGCCTGCCCGGACCAGGTGGTGCTGGTCAATGCCGGCATCAGTGGCAACAAGGTGGTCGACCACGGCCGCAGCCACAGTGCGCTGGCACGGCTGGACCGCGATGTGATCGCCCAGCCCAACGTGGACCGGGTGATCGTGTTCGAGGGCATCAACGATATCCGCCATGACGGCGGCACCCCGCCCAAAGCCGGGCGCAACGCCGAGGACATGGTGCTGGGTTACCGGCAGATTGCCGAGCGCCTGCACAGCAACGGCATCCGTGCGATCGCCGCAACCCTCACCCCGTTCGGCGGTTCGGACCGCTTCGAGCCGGTGGCCGAAGCGACCCGTAGTTCGCTCAATACCTGGATGCGGGGTAGCCGCAGCGGTTTCGATGCGCTGATCGATTTCGACCAGATCCTGCGCGACCCGGCCAATCCGGTGAACCTGCCCGAGGAGATCACCCGCGACCACCTGCATCCCAACGACGAGGGCTACCGGCGCATGGCCGAGGGCATCGACCTGACCGTGCTCGGCTGCCGCGCACGATGAGTACACAGCAATTCTGCGTAGTACCCGCACAAGGGCAGCGCTGGGATGCACTGGCCCTGGGTGAGGTGATGCTGCGCTTCGACCCGGGCGAAGGGCGCATCCGCAACGCGCGCCAGTTCCAGGTGTGGGAAGGTGGCGGCGAGTACAACGTGGTGCGCGGCCTGTGCAGCACCTTCGGCCACCGCACCGGCGTGCTCACTGCGCTGCCACGCAATGAACTGGGTGCGCTTGCGCAGCAGCTGATCCAGGCCGGCGGCGTGGATACCGGCCAGATCGTCTGGCGCGACTACGACGGCATCGGCCGCAACACGCGCATGGGCCTGAACTTTACCGAGCGTGGCTTCGGCGTGCGTGCGCCGCTGGGCATTTCCGACCGGGCTACCTCGGCCGCCTCGCAACTGCAGCCACACGCCTACGACTGGGATGTACTGTTTGGTCAGCAACGGGCGCGCTGGCTGCATACCGGCGGCATCTTTGCCGCCTTGTCCGAACACAGCGCGCAGACCGCCATCACCGCGGTGCGCGCCGCGCGCCGCCACGGCGTGGCGGTGTCCTACGACCTCAACTACCGCGCCAGCCTGTGGAACAGCCACCCGGACCCGGACGCGGCGCGCCACGCCAACTGCGCCATCGCCGCCGAATGCGACCTGTTGGTGGGCGATGAGTATTCCTTCGCCGCGTGCCTGGGCATGGACCTGGCCGACCTCGGCAGGCGGGCCACGCCGATGGATGTGGGCCCGGCCGACGCCGCCGCGCAGCGCGCCCTGCAGCGCTTCCCGAATCTGCAGGCGGTGGCGTTCACCCTGCGCGATGCCAGCAACGCCGCGCGCAACGGCTGGGCCGGTGCACTGCGCACGCGTGAGCGGTTGTTTGTGTCCGACCCGCGCGAGGTGGACCTGCTCGACCGCGTGGGTGGCGGCGATGCGTTCGTGGCCGGGGTGGTGCATGCGCTGCTCAGCGGCAAGGGCGAACAGGCCGCGGTGGACCTGGGCGCCGCGCACGGCGCACTGGCGATGTCCACCCCGGGCGACAACGCCTGCGCCAGCCTGGACGAGGTGGAAGCGGTGGCGCGTGGCGACGGCGCCGCGGCGCGGCGCTGATGCGGCGTGCTTAGTGTGCCGTTGAGAGCACGGCCAGGCCGCGCCGCGCGGACAGCGTAAGCGGCGCGGGCAAGGCGTCGGGCTGGAACCAGCCCAGCGCCAGCAGCACGTCCGGCTCCTGCAGCACGGCAGGGGCCGCATCCAGCGTGCGTACCAGATACACCGGTGCCACCCAGTGCTGGGCCAGCCCCGGTTCGAAGTGATCCACCACGCACAGCAGCCGTTCGATCGCCACGCGCAGGCCGGTTTCCTCGTGCACTTCGCGGATCACCGCGTGTTCCACCGTTTCCATCCAGTCCACCTTGCCGCCGGGCAGGCCCCAATGGCCCTGCTCGGGCGGGCGCCCGCGCTGCACCAGCAACACCGCGCCATCGGCACGCTGGATGACCGCGCCACAGCCCACGCGCGCCTGCCGGGAAGGCGCCGAATCAACCATGGGCCTGCACCGGCAGCACCTGCATTGCCACCGCCACCGCGGCCAGCAGGCGTGCACGGCTGGCACCGTCGCGGGCCTGGGTGGAGATGCCGTGCAGCACCGTGGCGTAGTAGTCGCCCAAGGCCTGCACATCGGTGTCCTTGGCCAGTTCCCCCGCGGCGGCGGCCTGCTGCAGGCGCGCGATGATCTGCGCGGTGCGCTGGCGCCGGTGTTCGGCCAGCCAGTCGGCCACGGCCGCGTTCTCCGGGCCGGTGCTGGTGGCTGCCGACACCACCAGGCAGCCCTGCGCGCGGCCGCGCCGGGTGTAGGTAAGTACGGCGTCGTGCAGCATGCGTTCGATCGCCGGGCGCACGGCCTGCTCGCGCAGTGCGCGGTCGGCAAAGCCACCGTCGCCGGCTTCGTACAGCGCTACCGCCTCGCGGAACAGCTGTTCCTTGCTGCCGAACGCGGCGTAGATCCGCGCCGAGGCAATGCCCAGCGCTTCCACCAGCGCCGACATCGAGGTGCCTTCATAGCCGCGTTCCCAGAACAGCAGCATGGCCTGTTTGAGGGCGTGGTCTTTGTCGAATTCGCGGGGGCGTCCGGCCATGGGGCTTCAGTGCGGAAAGGAGCGTTGCAGGGATTCTAGCGATACCCGGCGTTGACCGGGATCTTTTCACCCTCTATTCTTTGTCGCTCGACAAACAATAAGGCAACCGCCGATGCGTACCATCCAAGGCCCCAGCCTGCACCTGGCCCAGTTCAGTGCAGAACACGCGCCCTTCAACGACCTGCCTTCCATCGCCGCGTGGGCGGCCGGCCAGGGCTTCAAGGCACTGCAGATCCCGGCATGGGACGAGCGCCTGTTCGACGTGGAACAGGCCGCGCACAGCCAGCAGTACTGCGATGACCTGATCGCAATGCTGGCCAGCCACGGGCTGGTGATCAGCGAGCTCACCACGCACATCTTCGGCCAGCTGGTGGCCGTGCACCCGGCCTACGACAGCCTGTGCGACAGCTTCGCCCCGGCCGCCCTGCACGGTGACCCGGCCGCACGCAGCGCCTGGGCGATCGAGCGCATCAAGCTGGCCGCCAAGGCCTCGCAGCGGCTCGGCCTGGACCGCATGGGCACCTTCTCCGGTTCGTTTGCCTGGCCCTACCTGTTCCCGTTCCCGCAGCGCCCGGACGGCCTGATCGAGGCTGCGTTCGAGGAACTGGCACGGCGCTGGCTGCCGATCCTGGACGTGTGCGATGCACACGGCATCGACCTCTGCTATGAAATCCATCCCAGCGAAGACCTGCACGACGGCACCAGCTTCGAGCGCTTCCATGCGGCAGTGGGCGGCCATCGGCGCTGCCGGATCCTGTTCGATCCCAGCCACTTCGTGCTGCAGCAGCTGGACTACCTCAGCTTCCTGGACATCTACCGCGACTTCATCGGCATGGTCCACATCAAGGATGCCGAGTTCAATCCGAGCGGGCGCCAGGGCATCTACGGCGGCTACAGTGGCTGGACCGAACGGGCCGGGCGCTTCCGCTCGCTGGGCGATGGCCAGGTGGACTTCAAGGGCATCTTCTCCAAGCTGGCGCAGTACGACTACGACGGTTGGGCCACGCTGGAATGGGAGTGCTGCCTGAAGAACCATGAGGACGGCGCGCGCGAGGGCGTGGCCTTCATCAACGCGCACATCATCAAGGTTACCGACCGCATCTTCGACGACTTCGCCGGTGCGCCGGTCAGCCGCGCGCAGATCCACGGCATGCTGGGGATCCTCTGATGGATATGGCACTTGAAGGCATCACCCACCGCCACATCCGCATCGACGGGCGCAGCGTGCATTGCGCCCTGCTCGGGCAAGGCCGCCCGGTCCTGCTGATTCCCGGCTGGCCGCAGACCTGGTATGCGTGGCGTCACATCCTGCAGGCGCTCGCCGCGCAAGGTTTCCAGGCCATCGCGGTGGACCCGCCCGGCACCGGGGATTCGGACACCCCCGCACACGGCTACGACACCGGCAGCATCGCGGCGACCCTGCACGCGGTGATGGCCGAGCTGGGCCATGCGCAGTACCAGGTGGTGGGCCACGACGTCGGCATGTGGGTGGCCTATGCGCTGGCCAGCGATCATCCCCAGGCCGTGCAGCGCCTGGCGGTCACCGAAGCGGTGATCCCCGGGCTGGCCGATGCGCCGCCGGTGTTCGTGGCCCCGGAGGACAACATCTTCCTCTGGCACTTCATGTTCAACCAGGTGCGCGACCTGCCCGAAGCACTGATCGCCGGGCGCGAACGCGCCTACCTCACCTTCATGTTCGACCGCTGGGCGCATCGCCGCGAAGCCGTTGCCAGCGAGGTCTACATCCGCGCTTACGCGGCACCGGGCGGGCTCAGCGGTGGTTTCGGCTACTACCGCGCGATTCCGGAAACGATCCGCCAGAACCAGCACCGCGCACGGACGCCGTTGGCGATGCCGGTGCTGGCCATCGGCGCCGAACATGCCACCGCCGACATGCCGATCGATACCCTGCGCGCGCATGCACCGGACCTGCGCGGCACGATGATTGCCGACTGCGGCCACTTCGTGATGGAAGAAGCACCGGAGGCCTTCCTGGCCCAGCTGCTGCCGTTCCTGCTGCCGGAATGCGCAGCATGAGCCTGGACCCGGATATCGCCCGCTTCCTGTCCACGCTGCCACCGTCGGAGGCGGTGGCAGCGCTGTCGCTGCAGGAGCTGCGCGCGATCAGCGAGATCGCGTTGCCGGCATTGCAGGGCCCGCGCGAAGACGTTGCCGAAGTGCGCGACGTGCAGATCGACTGCGCCGACGGGCACCGCTTGCCGCTGCGCTTGTACTGGCCGGCCGGGCATCAGCCTGGCCAGGCCCGCGCGGGCCTGGTGTTCGCGCATGGCGGTGGCTGGTTCCAGTGTTCGCTGGCGGTCTACGACAACCCGTGCCGGGCGCTGGCCAATGCCAGCGGCTGCGTGGTCATTGCCGTGGACTACCGGCTCGCCCCGGAGCACCGCTTTCCGATTCCGTTGGAAGACGTGTACCAGGCGCTGTGCTGGGCCAGCACCCAAGCGACCGCACTGGACATCAGCCCGACACGGCTGATGGTCGGCGGCGACAGTGCCGGTGGCAACCTGGCCGCCGCAGTGGCACTGCTGGCGCGCGAACGCGGTGGTCCGCGCATCCATCACCAGCTGCTGCTGTACCCGGCGCTGGATACGCGCACGGACACCGACAGCCACCAGCGCTTCGGCGAAGGCTATTACCTGACCAGCGCCTTGATGCAGCGCTGCTGGGCGGCCTATGTGGGCGCGGCGGGCAGCAGCGATCCGCTGGCGGTACCGGCGTTGGCCAGCGACCTGCGCGGTTTGCCGCCGGCCACGGTGCTGGTCTGCGAGTACGACCCGCTACGCGATGAGGGGGAACAGTACGCGCAGCGGTTGCAGCAGGCCGGGGTGGACGTACAGTGCGAACGCCTGCCCGGCATGGTGCATGCCTGCCTGCACCTGCTGGGCACCGCACCGGCGTCGCGCATCGTGCTGACACGTGCCGGCGCACTGCTCGCAGCCGTGGTCTGATCAGCCGCGCGCGGCTTCCTCGATCAACCCGGCAACCTCCTCCGGGTGCGAGGCCAGCGAGGCATGGCCGGCGTCCAGGGTGATCACCTTGCGCGCGTTCAAGCGGGCCGACATGCGCTGCTGGTTGTCCGGCGCGATCATCCGGTCCTGGCTGGAGATCTGGTACCAGCTGGGTTTCTTCTTCCACGCCGGGGCAGTGATGGTGTCGCCGAAGGTGCTGGCCAGCGGTGCCTTCTGCGTGATTGCCATCACCAGCGCATGGTCGGCATCCAGGTCCTGGCAGAAACTCTCGTGGAACTTGTCCTGTTTGATCCACAGGTAGCCGTCACTGTCCGGGGCCAGGTTGGGCGCGGCCACCGGCGGATGTTCCTGGGTGATGCCGCCCGGGCTTTCACCGGCATCCGGGGCGAACGCGGCGATGAAGACCAGGCCCACCACATTGGGCAGATCGCCGGCTTCGGTGATCACCGCACCGCCATAGGAATGCCCCACCAGCAGCACCGGCCCGTCGATCTGGGCCACCATCTTGCGGGTGCGCTCGGCATCATCGGCCAGCGAGGTCAGCGGCATCTCCACGGCGCGCAGTGCAGTGTGCCCCTTGCGGTGCAGGGCCAGGATCACCTTGGCCCAATGCGCGGCGCCGCCCCAGAAACCATGCACCAGTACGATCGTCGGTGTCGTGCTCATTGCCATCTCCAGCCTGTGTGCACCGGCAGCCGCGGAACGGGCTGCCCGGTAGAGCCGGTACTACGCGCGCGCCACGGTTAAACCGACGTGAGCCATCCCTGTTTCCAATACCGGATTGACCGCGGCCATCGCGATCAGCTGCACCGCGATGTACTGGGTCGATCTTTGTGCCACGCAACGCGACTGCGTTTCAGGGGCGCTCAGCAGGCAGGCAATAGTGACCTTCTTCAAACTCCCAGTCCCCCTCACTCTCACCAATCTCCAGCAGCGTGTAAACCTCTTGGACGGAAGCTGATGGAGGGATATCTACAGAGTAGAGCCGTCTCTCGCCAGCCCCAGAACCTTCGTAGGTACACCCAAGACCCTCTAGCGCTCGCCAACGTGCAAGAAATACCTCGTGCCCAACGCCTGTTTGCAACCGAACTCGATAGGTCGAATGCCCGCCTCGCTTGACCAACTCCCGAAAGCTCAAGCGCCCACCGTCGTCGTCTGCCAAAAAAACATCTCCATTGCTGATGCCAAATGCGTAGAACGGAGAATTGTCCAGCACAAACAATCCGTCGGGATGTCTTTTCACATGCAAGACTTCAACACCACCCGCATCTAGGACGAAGCTGACTTTCATTGAAACGTCCATTGCCAACTATCTCCATTCACGTAGATTTTTAGCACCCTTATCGCGATTGCATGTGCGACAAGCATCTCTTTCGTTCCTTGGAAATTCCCCCTCCCCTCGATTCAGGATCCACATGATCCCTCTCGAGCGAGTTGGGGTAGCCAGGAGTACTCGTCGTTGGTTCTCCGCAGCAAGCTCAGGGCACGCCCCCTTTACCTTTCAGGGTTACCGCTCAACGTCAGACATGAAGATGACGTCACTGCCCGTTGAGATGCAGGAAATGGAATTTCCTGAAGACAGAGCAGAGCCAGCCGAGATCTCTATCGCTACCTGCCAGATGGAGCCCTCAGCCTCCATATCCTCTTCCGAAGCAATCAATTCAATGATTGATTCATCCATGAATAGAAGCAGGCGACCGGTGGAGTCCAGCTCAATGCTCGAAATCTCAGTACCCATCCTTGCATATACCCCGGCCAGAAAACTCGCCCTTCCCACAAAAAAATCTGCCTGTGCAAGAGAGTCATTCAATGCACTACTCTCTCGAATGCTGGCCGAACAGGAGAAGCTCAGCTCCACGTATAGCGATTCACCAGGATGCACCCTCGAGTTGATAAACCTCAGCGACACCTGAAGGCTGCTTACATTGAATGAATCAAGATACGAACCAAGCAACATCAGATCCAACTTCGATCGCGCCACACCGGCATCAACCTCCACCCTCTCGACGCACGACATCATCGTTTCTCCCGGTAGTAAATATGACTTCCAGTCCGCTGCTCACCCCTGGGAATGTTTCCAAAGTTCTTCCGGTTCTCCGGATTCACGGGCTGGCGCGGATTGCCCTCTCGTGTCACCGATATTCTCGGCGAATGCTTCGGGCCCCCATCCATGACTCTAACGTCCATCTTCATAGACGAGACATTGTGAAGCGTCCCCGACTCCGTGCCGGCGTCGTTCGATATCCGCGCTCCCATGTACCCAGCCTCCTCCAACGCCACCCGGGTATCAGCAGGCCCATCTCCAACCCTCACTCCGGCAACGGTGCGCCCCTGCATTTCTGATACTGCAGCCCTTCCAAAGGGTGCAGCAATCGATCGCAGAATTCCTGGCAGCGTTGCACCACTGATCCCTACAGCAACCAGCGCCTTGCCATTGTAGTGAAAGGCATCGTCACCGAGTTCGTTCCCGAATCCTGGATTCCCCATTTGATCAACGTTTGAAAACCACTCTTCATCACGACCATCAGGGTCGATGAACTTGTACGGGTTGTTCAGCGCATAGGCGTACCTATTGAACTTCGCGCCACTCTTCCTGTCGACCGTCACCGGGTCCACAGAAAGGAACACCCCCAACTGCGGATCCATGTACCGCTGTTGCATGTAGCTCAGCCCAGTAGCCGCGTCACTCACATGCCCCGTGTACCCCGGGCCGTCTTCAACTTCCCCACCGACCACCGCCCCCACTGACGCTCGCTACACGAAATGAAAATTGCCTTACTTCTATGAGCGATTGGAAGCAAAAAATACAGAACGCCCCTCCTGAGCAAATGCCTCGGTAAACTGCAAGCCATTTTCTCCTGCCAGGTCGTAGCAGAAGAATACATCCACGCAGTAACCTTCTTTATGTTCAAGAAATATCTTTACTGCATCCCTGGATCCCTCATCATCCGGCAGCCGGACGTTCGAAACGACGCCAAAAGCCAGAGCATGTGCACTCTCCTTCTGAAGGGACGCATACAAGGCTTCAATTCTGTTCCAAGCATGACCTCCACCTTCGCTTAGCTCAACTCCAACATGAACCATTTTTGTCGGCGACTGTAGGTATCCAGCAAATGGATGAAATTCTCCATATGCACCTAGCATCTTCTTTGCGAACTCCAACAACTCTCGCATCAGCCCTTCTACCTGCTCTTTCGGCGTCATCTACTTGGCCCCAGATCATCACGACGAACAACAGTGGATTGTGTCTCCACGTTCGAACTTACCTTCGTATGTAGTTCAGCCCAATGGCCGCGTCACTTACATGCCCCGTGTACCCCGGGCCGTCTTCAACTTCCCCGCCGACCACCGCCCCATAGGGCTCGTAGTCATAGCGCTTGATCACATTGCCATTGGCATCAGTCTCGGCCACCACCGAGACCATCTGTATGAATGTAGGTGATCGTTTCCTGGGCCTACGCCGAAGACACCGATGAGAGATGAATCAGTGCGATGCAGCAAAGCCATGCTCCCAAACGGCGCCGCTTCTGAATTCCTCCCTGCGCTTCCCAGCCCTTGAAAATACGCCTGCAGCGATCCCTCTCAACCCGGCTATTCTTCCAACCCCTGAAATAGTCTTAAGCAATGCGGCTTGAGCGACTCATCCATCAAACCACAACCAGGCATACAGATACTACGACACGCATACCAAGACGACTTCGTATCGGTATCTAATATCAATTCAATAGATGTGCAACTGAAGCACGAGATTACTCCATTCTTCTTCATCCGCATAAAGGTCAACCATAACTTTCCAGAATTCCCCGTACAAAATGCAAACAGAGAAATTCCAAGACTCCTCAGGAAAGCTCTTCAGTTGTGCGCCATACGCTCGAATACTCTCCCGCACCTCTGCCCATGCCTCCGGAGTCTGAGGCGTTACCTGCGGCAGCAATGGCTCCTCTCCTTTAACCGAAGAATCGGACTACGAACCTAGGCGTCCCTGACCTCACAGGGGTGATCCTGGGGTTCTGCTGTAAAAACAATATGTTTCGTAAGTGCAGTTGACATTGGCCATCCTGTCCTTCAGTGGCGATAAGGCCAACTTAGGACAAGGTGCGAGGCAGTGGCTGGATAAGGGCAGTCAGCGTCAAGAGAGCCCTATATACTCAACAATAATTGGAAGGTAGTCACGTAAATCCCCCCTTCCGAACGCAAACGCAAACGCAAACGCAAACGCAATCTTGCCGGCACCAAGGACTAAAGACTATTGCATCGCAGCTTTTACATCGAGGCGCTACGGTGGGGAAAAATAAGAATCTGCGGTCGAAACATTCTAAATAGCACTCGCCTAAATGCGAGATACCAACACTCAACCCCGTCTACTCTGAAAAACGTAAATCCCAAGTCGCGCCCTTCAGCGCTCAACATCCTCTCCTCCGAAATCTCCCAAATGTCACGAACAGAGCAATAAGTCCTGAAGAACCCCAGTTCAACCATCACAACGCCATGTGCTTTCATACGATCCGAAAGCATCCACCGCACTCGATCAACCGCACTCGTAGCATTCGCAGACCTGATGAAGAACGTCGCCTGAAACCCGCCGACATTGGCCTCCAATTCAGAAGCGCGAATAAAGACCCCTTCAATCATCAACTGATAGAATCTCATCAAGCTACCGCCCCTTTTTCAGCTCTTGATCCAGCCTCTTCGAATCCAGCCTTCCGTCAACTCGAAAATATCCCTGAAATCCGCCATTTTGACCCATTTTGACTCCCGGCATAGGCAGACCGGTCTTTTCGCTGATCGCCCCCATCGCGCCATTCCATCTTGCGATGTCGGACTGGTCAGCGGGCCTAGGAGCTGCATCAGGGATATACTCCGCCACTTCAGCAACCTGCTCAAGCGTACCGGCCACAGCGAGTGCACCAACACTGACCTTACCCCAGAACGAGTGCCCCCTTATGCCATCTGTCTGGTAATGCGGGAGCCCTTTGCCGCCACCATCTAGCTCATGGCCAACGTGTTTGAGCTGTCCCTCAACCCCGTGCGCGGATGTCTCAATCTGGCTTGCAACTTGCCTTCTGTCCGCAATCACGTTCTGCTGCGCCCGGCGCGCACGAACAGCTTGTTCCTGAGTCAGGCGTGCAACCTTATGAGCCTGGTTTGCGGTGAGTCTGACGAGCCAAGCAACTTTGCCGGCTTCTCCATCAGGATCGACATAAGTGTACGGATTCCCGTTCGCATACCTATAGCGATTGAACTGCCCCACCGGCTGCTGATAAGCCGTCACCGGATCCACAGACAGGAACACCCCCAACTGCGGATCCATGTACCGCTGCTGCATGTAACTCAGCCCAGTAGCCGCGTCACTCACTTGCCCCGTGTACCCAGGGCCGTCTTCAACTTCCCCACCGACCACCGCCCCATAGGGCTCGTAGTCATAGCGCTTGATCACGTTGCCGTTTGCATCGGACTCGGCCACTACCGAGCCAAGCGCATCGGTATGAATGTAGGTGATCGTTTCCTGCGCCCACGCCGACGACACCGATGAGAGACCTATCAGCGCGATGCAGCAAAGCCACGCTCCCAGCAGGCCTTGCATCCGAATTCCATTCTTGAGCTTCCCGGCGCCCGAAAACACGCCTCCAGCGATTCCCCTTAACCCGGCCATCCTTCCAATCCCTGAAAGAGCCTTCCAGCAAGGCAATGACTTCATATCACAGTGCCTGGTTGCGGGGGACCTTGGGCGGGAATGTGGGCGTCATGCGTCATGTCGACCAGCAAACTGAGCTGGCCCACGTGCCGGTGAAGCCACAGACCTAGGGCATCCGTGCACGCTCGGATCGCGTCAGCGAATGGCGTGATTCGGTGGCGCTCATTGTCTGCGAGGTTGCCGGCCAGCGGCCGGCACTACCCCTATCCATCAACCAGCTTGGGCGCGGGATCACGCCCACGAAAAAGGCCCGGCAATGCCGGGCCTTCTCTGCTGCGCCAACGCTGCGCGCAGCGGTGCGATCACACAGCGCTTACCAGCTGAAGCGCGGGCCGACCGACCATTCCTTGTCACCGTGGCGATCCATCTTGATGTCGCCGTTGATGCCCCAGTTCTGGTTCAACTTCACCTGGCCACCCAGGCGGCCGTAGAACTGGCCATCCGGATTGACGCCGTGCTTCTTGCTGTAATCCTCGTAACCGGCCATTGCGTAGACTTCGGCGTGCTGGCCGAAGGCGGTACGGATACCGGCTTCAGCGCTGTAGCCGTTGAAGTCCAGGCCGTGCTTCGGGTCGAACTTGTTGTAGGCAACGCGGCCCACGAAGTCGGTGCTGTTGCCGATTTCCTGGTTGTAGCCCACGCCCACGCGCCACTGGTCAACCTTGAAGTTGCCGATGTCGGTCTTCTGCTGGTTGTACTCGCCGAAGGCATGGAAGTTCGGCAGGAAGGCGTAGGAACCCTTCACGCCCCAACCATCGGCCTTGCCGCCGTCAGCGTCGGTCTTGACGTAGTCGGCTTCAGCGTAGTTGTAGGACAGGCCTTCGGCAGCCGAAGCGGCGAACGGCAGGGCGGCGGCCAGCGCCAGAGCAATCAAGGAAGTCTTCATGGGGGTACACCTTTTTTGTTTTGTTTCCTGCAGCGGCGCAAGCGCCTCTGCATCGGGAATGTAAATTCTCCGTTATTCGCCCTAACGCCCCCTGAAGTCGGGCGGTTTCATATTGGTGAATTTTTGGCCGGGGTTCA
Source organism: Stenotrophomonas sp. GL_111 (assembly GCF_057835245.1). Lineage (NCBI taxonomy): Bacteria > Pseudomonadati > Pseudomonadota > Gammaproteobacteria > Lysobacterales > Lysobacteraceae > Stenotrophomonas > Stenotrophomonas sp. GL_111. Next base: position 350,519 of record NZ_CM174421.1, on the reverse strand, counting down.
GTTGCGCTCTGGCATACGCGCGGGTGCACTCCCAATAGCGGAAATACAGGGGTTTTTGCGCGGAAACGACCCTGCGCGTGGTTGCGCGTGGTTCAGTGAGGGCAGGGAAAGTGGCGATACGCCAGATGCGGCAAAGCCGACAAAGGAATCTGGTCACGACGATGCCCTTTCGGGGCGTCACGCGCTGGGGAAGCCGCTCTTGGGGAGTAATCGGCTAACGCGTCCATCCTCCGCATTGCAGTACCGGCCGGCGCCAATGGGCGCCGAAGCGCAGGTCGCTGGGGGGCGTCCTGCCCGGCCCGCCCATAGTGGGCTGATTGCGTCAGCGGTCCTATCAGGATGTTCCTCACCTTCATTCAGATTTTTCTGACCCCTCCTCACCCCGCCGCAAGGTCCCGGCAGGCATTGTCGATTTCCCCCGCCCCCACGCGTCGTATCCCTTGCAGGTGCCCATTCCGGCGCACCCTGCCTGACCCGGAGGCTGTACATGTCCTACATCGATGGTTTCGTACTTGCGGTTCCGACCGCCCACAAAGACAAGTTCCTCGCCCACGCCAGGGAAGGCGATGCGATCTGCATGGAGCACGGTGCGCTGCGCGTGGTGGAGTGCTGGGGTGATGATGTCAGCCACGGCAAGCAGACCGACTTCTTCCGCGCGGTGGAGGCCAAGGCGGATGAGACGGTGGTGTTTTCCTGGATCGAATGGCCCGACAAGGCCACCCGCGATGCGGGGATGCAGAAGATGATGGAAGACCCGCGCATGAACCCGGAGAACAACCCGATGCCGTTCGACGGCAAGCGGATGATCTACGGCGGCTTCGTGCCGGTGGTCGAGCTCAAGCGCTGATCCCGCCCTGTCGCTGCGGACGGGCGCGCGCGTCCGCAGGCTACCTTGCCGGCCCTGGGATCTCCCGGCATGCTCAGGTCCCGGGCAGTGTGCGCCGGGACCTGCGCTGATGCAGGTCCGGCGTACCGTCGACTGATGGGTGGAGCCACCATGGCAGAAGGATCTGCACTGCCGCGCAGCGTCTGGCGGACATTGATGATGGCCAGCATCGGCCTGCTGCTGTGCACACCAGGCACACAGGCTGCCCCGGACCAGGCGGCCTACGCGCGTGCCGAACACGTGCTCGATGGGCAGCTGCGCGGCAAGGTGGCCAATGCCTCGGTTCGGCCGCGATGGCTGGATGATGGGCGGTTCTGGTACCTGCGGCAGGCGCCCACGGGGCAGAACGACTACATATTGGTTGATCCCAAGGTGCCATCGCGGCAGCCCCTGTTCGACCCTGCGCGCCTGGCCACGGCATTGGCGCGTGCCGACGATGCGGATCCCGCACGTACCCTGCAACAGCTTGAAACCGTGGACACGGTCGCCGGGGGGCTGGAGCTGGTGCTGCGCAGCGGCGATGCGCACGGCCTGCGCTGCACCTTGCCCACTTACCACTGTGGTGGCGTGCCGCTGCCCGCGAAGGATCCACGGGAATTGATCTCGCCCGATGGCAGCCGGTCCGTGTGGGTGAGCGACAACAACCTCTGGATGCGCCGGGCCGGATCGGATCGGCCCCAGCCTCTGACCCGCGACGGCGTGACCTCACATGGCTATGGCGTACTCCCGGACTTCGCCCTGCGTGGTATCCCCTGGCGCGCCGGAACAATGCACACACCGCCCTTCGCCGTGTCCTGGTCACCCGATGGCAGGCACCTGTTCGGGGTGCGCTACGACGAGCGCCAGGTGCGGCCGTATCCGTACCTGGCCACCGCGCCAGTGGAAGGCGTGCGACCGGTCGTGCATCAGGTCCGGCTGGGCCTGCTCGGCGACCCCGAGCAGGTGCGTGATGCGTGGTTCGTCACCAACGTGGACCGCACCACCACGCGCGCCATCGCCGTACCGGAGGGCTGGCATGCGCTGACCGAAGCAGGCGTGCTGGGCTGGTCCTCCGATGCCGGCAAGGTGTACACCGCGATCGTGCGCCATGCACACCCGGCGCGCATCCGCCTGGTCGAGATTGATCTGCAGCGCGCGCAGGTGCGCACGCTGCTGGAGGAAACCTCCACTACCCGCGTCCAGCTCAACAGCTATCCCTTCAGCCGTCCCGCAGTACGGGTGCTGGGCCGGCGCGGGCAGGTCGCATGGTTCTCGCAGCGCGATGGCTGGGGCCATCTGTACCTGGTGGATATCGGCAACGGCGCGGTGGTCCGGCAACTGACCCGCGGCGAGTGGCTGGTGCGCGATGTCATCGGGGTCGACCCAGACGAGCAGCAGCTGTACTTCAGCGCCGGCGGGCGCGAATCGGGTGATCCCTACCTGCGGCGCCTGTATCGGGTGGCGTTGGACGGGGGTGAGCCGGTACTGCTCACCCCCGAGGCGGCCGACCATGCCATCGACGCCGGTGCCAGCGTGCTCTTGGGTGGCCGCGACCCTGGCCTGCTGTCCCCGGCAGGTACGGTCGTGGTCGATACCTACTCCACGCTCGACCAGGCGCCGATCAGCGTGCTGCGCAGTACCGCCGATGGGCGCGTGCTGCTACCGCTGGAACGCGCCGACGACAGCGCGATACGCCGCGCGGGCTGGGTGCCTCCCAAGCGCGAGCAGCTGCTTGCCGCGGACGGTCGTACGCCCGTATACGCCACGGTCTATCTGCCACCCGGCTATACCCGGAACGGCCGCCATCCGGTCATCGACGCAATGTACGGGGGGCCGCATGTCAGCAATGCACCGGTGGCCTTCGTCGAGGCCACCTCGACACTGAATCCGGTTGCACGCTCAAGCCTGGCCCAGCTCGGATTCGTGGTGGTGAGCATCGATGCACGTGGAACGCCTGGACGCTCCAAGGCCTTCCACGACAGCAGCTACCTGTCCGCCGCCGACCTGCAGCTGGATGACCACGTGGTCGCGATCGGCCAACTGGCAGTGCGCTATCCCGGCATGGACATCAACCGTGTAGGCATCTATGGGCATTCCTTCGGTGGCTACAGTGCAGCCCGCGCGCTGTTGCGGCATCCGGATTTCTACAAAGTCGGCGTGGCCTCGGCAGGCAGCCACAGTTTCCAGGGCATGTACGGCGGAGCCATCCACGGCATGGATCGCTGGGTGGGTGGTTCACCGGTGTATGCCGACGGCGGCGCGCTGCGCCCCGACGACAATGCCGTTCCCGCACTGTTCCAACCGCTGGACAATGCCGCGCTGGCCGAGCGCCTGCGCGGACGTTTGATGCTGGTGTATGGCGACCTGGACGAGAATGCGATGCCTGCGCTGACCCTGCAGCTGGCGCGCGCGCTCAACCAAGCCAACAAAGATTACGACCTGGTGTACCTGGCCAACCAGGACCACGAATTGTTCCGCAACGATCGGTACTACATGCGCCGCATGTGGGACTACTTCGTGACACACCTGATGGGGGCCACGCCACCGCCCTATCAGTTGGGCGCCACCTCGGACTGACAGGCACTCAGCGCGCCGGCGCGTCGTCGTCACCGTGGCCAAGGCCCGCCCCCATGCCACCGCCCATTCCACCGCCCTTGCCGGCGCCCTTGTCGGCGCCGTCGGCCTTGCCCTTGGCCGCGGTGGAGGGCCGCGCCGGCCCCTGCCGGGGAATGGCCACGCTGGGCGGGATGGGCGCCAGGTCGAGCGCCTCACGAATGAAGGTGCGCAGCGACACCACCAGTTCGGCGGTCTGCACCGCCCGGCCCTGCGCCAGTTCGGTGGCTGCACGCGCGGCCAGGCGGACCTGGTCGTCGGTACCGAGCAGGATGATGTCCGACAGCGCCGCCTCGACCGCATCGCGGATGCGGCGTGCACGATCACGGCCCGGCGCGACATCGGACGGCAACTGCAGCGCGTCATCTGTTGCACCGTCTGCTGGTGCGTGGTGCAGGTCACGCAGATGGCGCGGGTCCACGTGCAACGCCCCGGTGAACGATCCCCCCAGCGTCTTGTAGGCAGCGATCAGCGTACGCAGGCGCTCGTTGATCTGCCGGTTCTCGCGTTCGCGGCGCTGCTGCATCGTCTGCATCACCAGCAGGCGGATGCCTACGCCGATCAGGGTAATCACCGCCAACCCCACCAGGGTGGAGAGCATGGCCTGCCAGGAACTGAAATCTAGACCGCGCATGGGACTACCTCGCTGGATGGCGCAACCGTAGCAGGAAGGCGGTGATGGGCACCTCCCGGCCACTGTATTGACGAGCGTACCCGGACGGCCTAAGTTTCCGGACCGGTTGGCATGCGCGACCACGCCTCATCCATGATGCTGACCCAATACTTCCTGTTCTTCTTCGCCATGCTCGGTGCCTTCAACGGGCTCGGGCTGGCCGCGTTCCTGTGGTGGCGCGCGCGGGGCCTGGCCACACAGCGCTGGCTGGCACTGCTGGTGTTCATGGTGTCGGTGCGCACCGGCAAGTCGGTGGCGTTCTACTTCTGGCCCGACATTCCCCGAAGCGTGCTGCAGGTGGGTCTGACCGCCTGTTTCCTGATCGGTCCGTGCCTGTTCTTCCTGCTGCGCGCCAGCCAGGACACCGCGTCGAGTACCTGGCGCATCGACCGTTGGCACGTGGCGGTGCTGCTGGCCATCATCACAGGGGTGAGCGTGCTGCTGCCCTACCCCGATCACGGGGACCTGTGGCGGCACACCGTCACCCCGGCGATCACCGCGGCGTGGCTGGGCTACCTGCTGCTGTCCACCGCGCTGTTGGTCGGCCAGCGCCGCCGGTTGGCGGGTACGCCGTCGGGCCGGTTGCTGCTGGGGGCGGTGGGGGCGGTCTGGATCATCTGGCTGGCGTACTACACCTCCGGCTACACCTCCTATGTGGTGGGCGCGCTGTCGTTCACCGTCGTGCTGGCCTGCAGCGTGGTGATCTACCCGCGCCTGCGCGCCGGCCAGGCCGTGATCGAGCCCTACCAGGATCGGCGGATTGCCGCGCCCGAGGCGGTTTCCGAACTGCAGGCGCTCGCCGAACTGATGGCGCGCGAGCGCCTGCACCTGGACCCGGGGCTGACCCTGCCGCGCCTGGCGCGCCGACTAGGCGTACCGCAGGCGCGGCTGTCGCAGCTGTTGAACGACAACAACCAGACCTCGTTCAAGCAGTACCTGGCGCAGCTGCGCGTGGGCGAGGCCAAACTGCTGCTGCAGCAGTCACCGCCCAAGCCGCTGGAAGCGGTGGCAGAGGCGGCGGGCTTCCAATCGATGTCCACCTTCCACAGCGCCTTCAAGAAGGTGGAAGGGGTGACGCCGGCGGCGTTCCGCGCGGCGCACGCCAACTCCCAGAATCGATTCCAGCACTCCTGAAAGGCATGGCAACACGTTGATTTGAATCGGGTTGGGCAGTATGCGGGGACTTCCCCAGCAGGTACCTGCCGATGTCCACACCCCGTTTCATCCGTTGCCTTGTGCTGCTGCTTGCCTTCGGGCTGGGCGGCGTTTCCAGCGCCTCCGCCCGGGGAGCCGCTGACGGACTCGCCCCCGTTCCCGACCAGGGGCGGGTGTTGTTCATCCTTGCCAGCAGTGCGATGCACGGCAGCTCGGCGTTGCCGGCAAGCATCAGCTTCGGCGAAGTCGTGCATGCCTGGGACACATTCCACGCCGCCGGGTATGCGGTGGACTTCGTCTCGCCCGACGGCGGCGCCGTGCCGATCCTGGACAGCTATGTCGCCGCGGACCTGACCGGACGCCTGAAGGACGAGCGCATCATGCACGGGCTGCGCAACACCGCCCGACCGGCGCAGATCGATCCGGCGCAGTATCGCGCCGTGTACTACGTGGGTGGCAGCAACGCGATCTACGGCGTGCCGGAGCATCCGCGCCTGCAGCAGTTGGCCATGCAGGTATACGAGCGCAACGGCGGGGTGGTCTCGGCCGTCTGCCACGGCACCGCCGGGCTGGTGAATCTCACGCTCGCCGATGGCCGGCACCTGGTCGATGGCAAGCGCATCACCGGCTACCCCGAAGAATACGAGCAGCAGGACGCGGCCTACTTCAAGCAGTTCCCGTTCCTGATCCGCAAGACGATCGAGGCCCGCGGCGGCGCGTTCCACGTCCGCGACAACGACCAGTCGCACATCGAAGTGGACGGCCGCGTGGTCACCGGCCAGAACTACCTGTCCGCGACCAAGGTCGCGCAGGCCGTCGTCGACATCCTGGGCAAACAGACCCGGCAGCCGTAACCCGGCCGTGATGGCCGACACCTACCCACACCCCTCAACAGGATCCTGGAACGCCATGCATATCGCACTTCACGCTGTTTTTCTGGCCGCTGTCCTCTTTATTTCCCCCACCACCGCACAGGCGCAGAGCGCCGATCACGATGCCGTGAACCGTGCCATGCAGAAGGTGATGCGGGCCTTCACCGCAGGCGATCCCAACCTGATGCTCGAGGTCGTCAGAAAGGACGCGGTCGTGGTCGGCTACGGGGAAGCACGGGGCATGCTGGTCACCGTGCCCGGAGAAGAGTGGGCGAAGGGCTTGACCGGAAAGCCGGCGGCGGACGAGGCCCAGCGCAGGCGCAGCTACCAGATCCTGGACGTGACCGCGGAAAGCGCACTGGTCAAGCTCAACCTGGATTACCCGATGTGGATCGGGCAGGACTATCTTTCGCTGAGCAGGATCAACGGCGAATGGATGATCATCAGCAAGGCCTGGAGCGGCCAGCGCAGGAAGGCGGCGCCGTAACGGGCGCGGTGGCTACGCGGCTTGAGGCGTAGCGTCACGGCTCCCGCCCAGGGGCGGGAGCCGTGCGTGCAACTTACTTGCGGGCGCGCTTGGCCGGGGCCTTGCGGGCCACGGTCTTGGCAGCGCTCACGCGCTTGGCCGGTGCGGCCTTGCGGGCAGCCGTCTTCTTGGTCACGGCCTTCTTGGCGGTCGCGGTCTTCTTGGCGACAGCCTTCTTGGCCACGGCGACCTTCTTGCCGACAGTCTTCTTGGCGACGGCGGTCTTCTTGCCGACCACCTTCTTGGCAGCGGCGGTCTTCTTGCCGACAACCTTCTTCGCAGCAACAGTCTTCTTGCCAACCAGCTTCTTGGCGGTCGCGGTCTTCTTGGCCACGGCCTTCTTGGCGACGGCGACCTTCTTGCCGACGGTCTTCTTGGCGACAGCCGCCTTCTTGCCAACGACCTTCTTGGCGGTCGCGGTCTTCTTGGCCACAGCCTTCTTGGCCACGGCGACCTTCTTGCCGACGGTCTTCTTGGCGACAGCGGTCTTCTTGCCAACGACCTTCTTGGCAGTCGCGGTCTTCTTGGCCACAGCCTTCTTGGCCACGGCGACCTTCTTGCCGACGGTCTTCTTGGCAGCAGCAACCTTCTTGGTCACGGCCTTCTTGGTGGTTGCCGCCTTCTTGCCGGCAGCCTTGGTGGTCTTGGTCACGGCCTTTTCAGCGGCAGCCTTCTTCTTGGCGACCTGCTTCTTCAGCGCGGCGGCCTCGGCCTTGGCGTTGCTCTTGGCGGTTTCCAGCTTCTTCTTGGCGTTGGCCAGGGTCTTGCCGACCGACTTGGCGGCCTTGTCAGCCTTCTTGGCGACGGTCTTCTCGGCCTTCTGCACGGCCTTCTTGACCTTGGCCACCTGGGTGGTGGCAGCCTTGCGCGCGCGCTTGACGGTCTTCTTCACCGAGGCCACCGCGTCTTCGGCAGTGTGCGCGATGGTCTCGCCCACTTTGCCAGCGACGTCTTTCACTTCTTCAACGCCCTGCGACAGGGTCGCGGTCACACCATTACCGTTGCTCATGATTGCCTCCTAAGGGGCCTGGTTAGTCAAATCGCTGGCGATGCTATACCGGCGCGGTCCATCGTGGAACGGTCTTGTCGCACGCCATGAGCCGCATCTGTGCTTGGCGGGCCGGCGATGCGCGCGCCCGAGAAACCGGGCCGCCGCACCAAACCCCTTTAAAACAGCTTCCGTGCATGCATAAGAACGTGCAGGGGCCACCACCCGTGAGCGCATCGCAGCGCGCAACGGCAATGTGCAATTGCCCGTCGTACTCGATCTGTTCGTTGCCCATTCCCCGCACAACTGCGCCGTCTTCGCGCACGAAACGGTGCGCGGTGTGCTGCCGATCGGCTGCCGGGAAGCACGGCTGTCGGCAGCGGGCAGGCGGGAATCGGAGGGCGCGCGATGGCATCGGTTGCGGGAAGCCGGGGTGGAATTTCCGCGCGCGGTGCGTGGTGTAAATGCGAATGCAGTGACGTGCCGGTGCCCAGGCCGAGGTGATACACAACGACACCCGGCACGGTCGCCCATGTGGATCGCGCACCGGCCTTGCGCATCCGTATCGCGTTGCGCGCCGCGCGCGCGCATGCCCGCCGACCAGGGAGCCAGGGGGTGTTTGCCGATCACTTCCGGATGCAGCGCAGGCATGTCGCGGCAGGCTCCATCAGGCACCTCGCGGCGCCCGTGCGGAGGAAGCGTTGCCCCGGACCAAAACCCAACCGCTTGGGGCAATCCCGATCGGCAACGCAACATCTTGTGGCCGACGCCCGGCCAGCTTACCCCGACCGCGGGCACTGTCAACGTCATCCATCGCCACCGGGGCGGTGCAGATTTCATCCTCGGTTTAGCTGCGGGCCAACAGACTCATTCAGCTTGAACTACCGTATGCCTGTCTTCGTTACGGAACCGCCGGACCCATGCGACCGCTCCCCACCCTGCTCACCCTCGCGCTTGCCGCCGCTTTCGGTGGGTTCGTCGCCTCGGCGATCAATGCCCACCTGGACAATCGCGCCGAAGCCGCGCCGGCCGCGCTGAGCATTCCGGCGACCGCCGCGCTGCCCGCCTCGGTGGCCGGACAGGTGGTGCCCTCGCTGGCGCCGATGCTGGAGCGGGTGATGCCGGCGGTGGTCAGCGTCAACACCAAGCAGGTGGTGCGGGTGCGCAACCCGTTCTTCAACGACCCGTTCTTCCGTCGCCTGTTCCCGGAAGTGCCGCAGGAGCGGATCAACGAATCGCTCGGCTCGGGCGTGATCATCGATGCCGGCGAGGGCCTGGTGCTGACCAACCACCACGTCATCGACAACGCCGACGATGTGCAGGTGACGCTGGCCGATGGGCGCACGGTCAAGGCCGAGTTCCTCGGTTCGGACCGCGATACCGACATCGCGCTGATCCGCATTCCCGCCGACAAGCTCACCGCGCTGCCGCTGGGCAACAGCGAGCAGCTGCGCGTGGGTGACTTCGTGGTGGCGATCGGCAATCCGTTCGGTTTCAGCCAGACCGTCACCTCCGGCATCGTCTCGGCGGTGGGCCGCAGCGGCATCCGCGGGCTGGGCTACCAGAACTTCATCCAGACCGATGCCTCGATCAACCCGGGCAACTCCGGCGGTGCGCTGGTCAACCTGCAGGGCCAGCTGGTGGGCATCAACACTGCCAGCTTCAACCCGCAGGGCAGCATGGCCGGCAACATCGGGCTGGGCCTGGCGATTCCGTCCAATCTGGCGCGCGATGTGGTCGACCAGCTGGTCAAGCACGGCGTGGTGGTGCGCGGCACGCTGGGCATCGAAGCCCAGAACCTGACCCAGCAGATCGCGCAGGGGCTGGGCCTGAGCGAAGCGCGTGGCGCGTTGGTGACGCGCGTGCTGGCCGGTTCCGGTGCGGCAGCGGCCGGGCTCAAGCCCGGTGACGTGGTGGTGTCGGCCAACGGCCAGCGCGTGGACAGCGCCCAGGCGCTGCACAACGTGGAAGGGCTGCAGCCGGTGGGCAGTGCGCTGAACCTGGACATCCGTCGCGATGGCAAGCCACTGCAGCTCAAGGCGACCTTGAAGGAACAACCGCGAGCGGTGGCCGGTGACACGCTGGACCCGCGCCTCAGCGGCGCCACCTTCGTGGACCTGCCCGAATCGCTGCGCCAGGCCGGCGTCAGCGGCGTGCTGGTCAGCGAGGTCAAGCCCGGCAGCCGCGCGGCGGCGTCGCGCCTGGTCCAGGGCGATGTGGTCACGGAAACCAGCGCCGGCGAATTCACCGATCTCGCCAGCTGGCGCGCCAACTTCCAGCAACGCCCGCCCCAGCTGGTGCTGCGCATCGTGCGCGGCAACGCGCGCGGCGAGCTGGTGATGCGCTGAACGGGTCAGGGAGCCGTAACGTCGCTTACACCCCCCCGATGCTATTACCTTGTGTTCGATACCGTTGGCTTGGCCCGCGGTTGCCCCATCGCCCCATCCCACATTACGGAGATACACGATGAGCCCCACCAATACCGAAAATCTGAAGGAACACCTGGGTGAAGCCGGTTCGCACCTGAAGTCCGCGGCCAGCGCCGCCGGCGGTGCGATCAAGGGTGCCACCGGCGCGGCCGGCGATGAACTGCGCATCGGCAAGGCCAACGTCAAGGCCGAGCTGTCCGATACCGCGCTGTCGGGCCTGGCGGCCGCCGAGTTCGGTGGTGCCGCGGCCAAGGAACAGGTCGATGCGCTGATGGACAAGGGCAAGGACCTGGTCGACAGCGCTGCCGAACTGATCCGCGAGCGCCCGCTGGCCTCCTTCGGCGTGGCCTTCGCCGCCGGTTGGATCATCGCCAAGCTGGCCCGCAGCGGCGGCGACAAGTAAGTCGGCGTGAGCGATCAAGCCCAGTCAACCGCCGACGGTGGCGCGGGTAGCCCGCCACCGGAAGGCGGTGCCGAAACACCGCGCCTGGACGAGAGCATCCGCCAGGTCGGGCAAGCCGGCCGCGCCACCGTCGATTCCGCCAAGCACACGATGCGCTCGCTGCGCCGGTTGGCCTCGGCCGACTTCGCGCTGGCGCGCAGTGCGTTCGGCCGCGCCCTGGCCTGGAGCGGGGTGGCGATCGTGTTCGGCGCCTCGGCCTGGCTGCTACTGGCCGGTACCCTGATCGCGCTGATGGTGCGTTGGGGCATGTCCTGGTTCCACTCGCTGCTGATCACCTCGGTGCTCAGCCTGGCCGTCACCGGTTATGCGATCTGGCGCGTGTCCTACTTCTTCCGTCACACCGGCATGCATGCCACCCGCCGCCAGTTGTCGCGGCTGGGCCTGTATGACGAACCCACCGAGGAAGACCCCGATGCCCATGTCGGCCGTGCGGAGGGCCAGCCATGAATTTTGAAGCGCTGCGCCGCCGGGTCAAACGCGCCGAACAGGTGGTGTCGATCCGGGTCGATGAAACCCAGGGCAGCTGGTCCACCCTGAGCCAGGTCTGGCGCTCGGGCTGGACACCGCTGCGCATCATCACCGTGGGCCTGGCCGGTGGTTTCCTAGCCGGCAAGCTGGAGCCGGGCAATGCACGCTTCCAGGGTGCCCGCTGGCTGCAGATGATCGGCTCGGTCTCCAATCTGATGGCCAGTGCGCAAGGGGCCTTTGCCGCGATGCAGGCCAGCGAAGCCGCAGACAGTGCCGAGCAGGCCGCCGAGCGTGTCGATGACGCTGCCGCCGCGGTCAGCGACGATGTCGCCGCGTCACGTGCCACGGCGGCCCGCGATGTGCCGTCAGCGCGCAGCAACGCCGTGGCCGCGCAACAGCCGCAGCCGGCCGAAGCGGCTACCGATCTCTCCGAACGCTGAGCCGCACAACACACCATCGCCACCTGGCCTGGCCAATAATGGCGCTCTTTTCCTGCGTGCTACCTGCATGAGCGTCCCGGCTCCTTCCCTTGACGACACGGCGGTCAGCCCGCTCCCACCGCGTCCGCGCGCGCCGATGTCGCTGGTGGTGCTGGCCACCCTGGCTGTCGGTTTCACCCTGTGGGCCGCGCAGGAGGTGATCCTGCCGGTGCTGCTGGCCATGTTCTTCGCACTGGTCGGCAACCCGATCCTGCGCCTGCTCGGCAAACTGTGGATTCCGCGCTTCCTCGGCGCGGTGCTGGTGCTGGGCGTGGGCCTGAGTGGGGCGGCGGCGTTGGGCGTGCAGCTGGTCGGCCCGGCCATGGAATGGGCACAGGAAGCGCCGCAGCAGCTGCGCAAGGTGGCCCGCCAGGTGCAGAACCTGACCAAACCGGTGCAGCAGGCCAACCAGGCCGCGGAAAACTTCGCCCGGGTGGCCGGCGGTGAAGGCAGCCACCGCGTGCAGATCGTGCGCACCCAGCTGGATGACCCCTACAAGGTGCTGACCCGCGCGCCCCGCCTCGCCGCCTCGGTGTTGGCGGTGGTGCTGCTCACGCTGTTCTTCATGATCTACGGGCAGAGCCTGCAGAAGCACGCCATCGCGCTGTTCCCCAGCCGCCAGCAGCAGCGCTTCACCGCCGACATCCTGCGCGCGATCGAGCGCGAGGTGTCGCGCTACGTGCTCACCATCACCGTGATCAACACCGCGGTCGGGCTGCTGTTCGGCGGCATTCTGCTGCTGCTCGGGATCAGCCTGCAGGAGGCGCTGTTGTGGGGCACGGTGGCGGCGCTGCTGAACTTCGCGCCCTACGTGGGCCCGTTGATCGGGGTGGCGCTGATGCTGCTGATGGGCTTCGTGGAGTTCTCCGACCCGCTGCAGGCGCTGTTGCCGGCGGCCTGCTACCTGGCCCTGCACACCGTCGAAGGGCAGGTGGTCACCCCGATCGTGCTCGGCCGGCGCATGGCGATCTCACCGCTGATCCTGATCCTGGCGCTGATGGTATTTGGCTGGTTGTGGGGCATGGTCGGGCTGCTGCTGGCGGTGCCGCTGCTGGTCTGCATCAAGCTGGTGCTGGCGCGGCTGGACGGCACGCAGGGCTGGGCACGGCTGCTGGAATGAACCACGGCCGGTCCCTGCCCGCGAGCGGCGGGAGTAGAATGGCGTGGTGAATTTTCCTGTCCTTGCCATTACCCTCGACCTCGACGACACCTTGTGGCCGTTCGCCCCCATCGGCGCCCGCATCGACCAGGTGTTGTACGAGTGGATGCTGCAGCACAGCCCCGCCACTGCCGCGATGTACCCGGTAGCGGCCATGCGGGAACTGCGCGAGCGCTCCTTCCACGACAACCCCCAGCTGCACCATGACCTGAGCGCGCTGCGCCGGCTGACCCTGCGCGAAGCACTGGAGAACAGCGGCGCCGACCTGGCCCTGCTGGAACCGGCCTACGAGGCGTTCTACGCCGCACGCAACCAGGTGGAGTTCTACCCGGATGCGGTGGACGCGCTGGCGCGGATTGCCGCGCGGGTGCCGGTGGCGGCGCTCAGCAACGGCAACGCCGACCTAGCGCGGATCGGTCTGTCGCATCTGTTCGCCTTCCAGCTGGGCTCGCGCGAACACGGCGCGGCCAAACCGGCAGCGAGCATCTTCCATGCCGCCTGTACGCGCCTGGGGGTTGCCCCGGCACAGGTGCTGCACGTGGGCGACCATGCCGAAATGGACGTGGCCGGTGCGATCCAGGCCGGCCTGCGTGGCTGCTGGATCAACCGCGTCGAACACACCTGGACCCATCCTTCGCTGCAGCCTGACCTGCAGTTCGACACCCTGACCGGGCTGGCCGATTGGCTGGATGCCAACGCATCCCACCCGCACGCCTGACCACGAACGGAGCCTCACCCCGCATGACCCAGATCAACGGCTTCACCACCGATACCACCAAGGCCTTGCCGCTGCGCGTGATGGAACGCGAACAGTTCACCGCGTGGCGCGCGCAGCAGAGCCCGGCGCTGGTGGCCTGGCTGGACGCGCAGCATTTCAACGGCAGCGGTGGCAGCGTGGTGCTGTTGCCCGGTGAGCACGGCCTGGCCGGGGCGATCATCGGCGTGGGTGATCCCGGTGATGCCTATGCCTACGCGCACGCGCCGTTCGCGCTGCCCGAAGGCACGGTGTGGCAGCTGGCCGAAGCGCTGCCGGCGGAAATCGAAACCCTGCTGCACCTGGGCTGGGGCCTGGGCAGCTACCGTTTCGCGCGCTACCGCAAGCCCAACCGTGCGCCGGCACAGCTGGCTGCCACCCCGACCGCGGAAGTGCGCGATGTGATCATCGCCAGCCTGCGCGTGCGCGACTGGGTGAACACGCCCACCGAAGACATGGGCCCGCAGCAGCTGGAAGACGCCGCGCGCGAGCTGGCCAGCGCACACGGTGCGCAGATCGAGGTGATCAGCGGCGATGCGCTGCTGGAGCAGAATTTCCCGGCCATCCACGCCGTCGGCCGTGCCTCGCATCGCGCACCGCGCCTGATCGCGCTGCGCTGGGGCAAGGAAGGCCAACCGCACGTGGCACTGGTTGGCAAGGGCGTGTGCTTTGATACCGGCGGGCTGGACATCAAGCCGGCCGACGGCATGCGCAACATGAAAAAGGACATGGGCGGCGCCGCACACGCACTGGCGCTGGCCGGGCTGGTCATGGCCCAGCAGCTGCCGGTGCAGCTGACCCTGTTGATCGCGGCCGTTGAAAACGCGATCGGCCCCGATGCGTTCCGCCCCGGCGAAGTGATCGCCACCCGCAAGGGCCTGAGCATCGAGATCGACAACACCGACGCCGAAGGCCGCCTGGTGCTGTGCGATGCACTCACCTATGCCAGCGAGCAGCAGCCGGAGATCGTGCTCGACTTCGCCACCCTGACCGGCGCGGCACGCATCGCGCTGGGCCCGGACCTGCCGGCGCTGTTCAGCAACAACGACACCCTGGCCCAGCAGTGGCTGAGCGCCGGCGACAGCACCCGCGACCCGGTCTGGCGCATGCCGCTGTGGCGCCCGTACCTGCGCTACCTGCACAGCAACATCGCCGACCTGGCCAACGCCGGCTCGCGCATGGCCGGCTCGGTCACCGCCGCACTGTACCTGGAGCGTTTCATCGCCCAGAACCAGGTCTGGGCGCACCTGGACGTGTATGCCTGGAACGATGGCGAGCGCCCGGGCCGTCCGGCCGGTGGCGAAGCCCTGGCCCTGCGTTCGGCCTGGGCGATGCTGAAGGTACGCTACGCCGGCTGAGCCCGCGCGCCGCAGGCCGGTCCCGACAGATCCCCGCTTCGGCGGGGATCTGCGTTTGGAAGAGTTGTCGAAAATGTGAATATCGGCCTGCCCGCTGTTCTGAGACGATGCCGGGGTACCCACCCACACGATGTCGTGAAGGCAGGAATCCGGACATGTCGCTCTTTGGCTTTACCCGCGCCGGCCGCACGCCCGGCGCACCACGCCCGCCCTCGCCGCTGGGCTGGATCGCGCTGATCGCGCTCATCGCCGGTGCGCTGGTGCTGGCCTTTGCCTGGCTGGCCGGCTGGATCGGCCGCGATCGCGCCACCGCGCAGGCCTTCACCGACAGCATCGAAGCGACCGGGCCGGCCCATCCCGGGTTCCGCCGCGCACACAGCAAGGGCGTGTGCGTGGTGGGCAGTTTCCAGGCTGCGCCCGAGGCGGCGACGCTGAGTTCGGCCCGCGTGTTCGCGCAGCGCCAAGTCCCGGTGCTGGGTCGGCTGTCGATCGGCGGAGGCGACCCGCACGGTGCCGATGCCAACGCGCGCGTGCGCAGCATGGCGCTGCAGCTGGTCAGCGATGACGGCCAGGAATGGCGCATGGCCATGAACAGCTTCCCGTTCTTCGCCGTGCCCACCGCCGAGGCGTTCCTGGAGCAGACCCGCGCCGGCATCCCCGACCCGGCCACCGGCAAACCGGACCCGGCGAAGATGGCCGCGGTGCAGGCCAAATACCCCAGCGCACGCGCCTTCGGGGAATGGGCCAAGACCGCGCCGTGGTCCAACAGCTGGGCCAACACCGACTACAACGGCGTCAACAGCTTCCGCTTCAGTGCCGCCGATGGCAGCCAGCACTTCGTGCGCTGGAGCATGCGCCCCCAGGCCCCGTTCGTGGAGATGACTGCCGAACAGCGCGCGCAGGCCGGGCTGGATTATCTCGCCGACGAGTTCCAGCAACGGCTGGCCCAGGGCCCGGTGCGTTGGGACATGTGGGCAACGATTGCCGAGGACGGTGACCCCATCGACGACCCCTCGCAGGTGTGGCCGGACACGCGCCGCCAGGTCAAGCTCGGTACGCTCAACCTGGTCTCGCAGCAGCCGCAGGCCACCGGTGCCTGCCGCGACCTCAACTACGATCCGTTGATCCTGCCCAGCGGCATCGCCGGCTCCAACGACCCGATCCTGGCCGCGCGTTCGGCGGTGTACTCGCAGTCGTTCAATCGCCGCGAGCGCGAGATCGCCACCGGCAAGGCGGCCGCGGCCACCGGCAAGGAGCGTGCGCAATGAGCAACGACGCAGGCCACTTCAATCTCACCGCACGGGTGCTGCACTGGCTGATGGCGGCGATGATCCTGGCGATGCTGTTCATCGGCGTCAGCATGGTCGCCTCGCTGCAGTGGCGGCCGCTGCTGATCGACCTGCACCGCCCGCTCGGCATCGCCATTCTGCTGCTGGTGTTGGTGCGCCTGTACAACCGCCTGCGCCATCGGCCGCCGCCGCTGCCGGCCGACCTGCCCGCCTGGCAGGCCTTCGCCGCGCATGCCTCGCACTGGGTGCTGTATGGCCTGATGCTGGCGATGCCGCTGATCGGCTGGTCGATGCTGTCCGCCGGCGGCTACCCGATCGTGCTGTGGCCGGGCATGCAGCTGCCGGCCATCGTGCCGCACGACCCGGCGCTGTACGCCGCGCTGCGCAGCGCGCACAGCCTGCTCGCCTACGTGCTGTTCACCACGGTGGTGGCACACCTGTCGGCCGCGCTGTTCCACCTGTGGGTACGCCGCGATGGTGTGTTCCAGGCGATGGCCAAGGGGCCGGAGCGCGAGCCAACCGACACCGACACAGACCCACACTGATCCCCCGCTTCGGTAGTGCCGGCCGCTGGCCGGCATGGCCGTTTCGGATTACAACCAGCCCTTCTGCCGCGCCAACCGATACGCCTCGATGCGGTTGGCCACGCCCAGCTTGCCGATGCATTCGGACAGGTAGTTGCGCACGGTGCCATGCGACAGGCCCAGCTGGCTGGCGATCTCGCTGGCCGAGCGGCCATCGCCGGACAGGCGCAGCACCTGGCGTTCGCGGTCGTTGAGCGGGTCGGCCTGCGACCACGCATCGAGCGCCAGCTGCGGGTCGATCGCACGGCCGCCGTGCTGTACCTGGCGCAGGGCATCGGCCAGTTTTTCGGCCGGGGCGTCCTTGAGCAGGTAGCCGCACACGCCGGCATCCAGTGCGCGGCGCAGGAAGCCCGAGCGCGCGAAGGTGGTGACGATCACCACCTTGATCGGCAGCTGCTGGCGCGCGATCCGCTGCGCCAGCTCCAGCCCGGACAGGCCGGGCATCTCGATATCGGTCACCAGGATGTCCGGGCTGAGCTGCTGCAGCATCCGCCAGGCACTCTCGCCATCGGCGGCACTGCCGAGCACCTCGATGTCCGGCTCCAGCCCGAGCAGCGCCGACAACGCGCCACGCACCATCGCCTGGTCTTCGGCCAGCACGATACGGATCATGGCTTGCCCTCCAGCGGTTGCGCCGGCAGCGCCACGGGAGTCTCCGCCGCCAGCATGGGCACGGCCGTGGTCGCGGCGGGCAGGGTCACCCGTACCGACACACTGGTGCCTTCGCCACGCACCGACTGAAGCACCAGCGTGCCGCGCAGTGCGGCCACCCGCTCGCGCATGCCGCTCAAGCCATTGCCATCGCTGTGTGCGCCGCCGCGTCCATCATCGCGGATCTCCATCAGCAGGCTGCGTCCTTCCTGTTCGAAGCGGATCCAGGCCTGGTGCGCCTGCGCATGCCGGGCGATGTTGGTGGCGGCCTCGCGCAGCACCAGCGACAACCCGCGCTCGACATCGGCCGGCATCGGCGGCGGCGGCGTGTAATGCAGGTGCACGTGCTGGCATTCCAGCAGCAGCCGCGCCGACGCCAGCTCGGCGGCCAGGTCGCTGGCGCGGATGCCGGTGACCGCGCTGCGCACTTCGGCCAGCGCCTGGCGCGCGATGGCTTCGGCTTCGGTCACTTCGCGGCGCGAGGCGGTGGGGTCACGCTCGGCCAGCTTGCGCGACAGCTCCAGCTTCAAGGTGATCAGCGACAGCGTGTGCCCGAGCAGGTCGTGCAGGTCACGGCCGATACGTTCGCGCTCGGCGGTGGCAGCCAGCCGCCGCACTTCCTCCTGTGACAGCTGCAGCGCCGCGTCACGATCCTTGTTGGTGCTTTCCACGTTGACGATGATGCCGATGATCAGCGCCATCGACGGTATCCACACGATGAACTGCCATTGGTAGCCCACCCACAGCGCGATCACCGCGAACAGGGCGTTGAGCACCAGCAGCTGGGCCAGGTAGCGCCACGCGCTGCTGCCCCGACAGATGCGCAGCATCACGCAGCCGAAGATGAAGTAGCTGATCCCCGAGGGATACCACGGCAGCAGCGCCAGCCCCATCGCCACCATCGCCAGCGCGTAACGCGGGCCATGGTGGCGCAGTGACAGCAGCTCCTTGGCATACAGCGCCAGGAACACCGGGTAGGTCAGCAGGGTCAGCCACAGCCAGTTCCAGCTGTAGCCGTTGCTGAACATCGGGGTGAGGAAGACCCAGCCCGTCCACAGCAGGTGCACCGCGTCGGCCCACGCCGGCTTGCCGCGGCGCAGGTTGTCGGCCACGGCCGAATCCGGCGCGGGACGCAGGAAGGAAGCGATCCAGCTGGACGACACGGGCGGTTCCAGAGCGGGGTGGTCAGGGGCGATCATGCCATCTTCGTCCGTTGCCCTCACCCGACCCGGCGCAGGCGCCGCTGCGCCAGCCCGAGCGCCACGGCGGTGATCGCCAGCAGCACCGCCACGTGCACCCACGGGCTGCCCTGCGCGGGCTGGCCGACCGCCGGCAGGGCCAGCTGCGCCAGGTGCCAGGTGGGCCACAGCGGGGCCAATGTGCCGAACATCGCCGGCAGCGCCGACAACGGCAGCCACAACCCGGACAACAGCGCCAACGGCAGGTACACCAGGTTGACCACCGCCGGTGCCGCACTGGCGCTGACATGGCTGCCGATCCACAGCCCGATCGCGCCCAGCGGCAGCGCCGCGAAGGCAGCGACAGCCAGCAGCCGCGCGGCGGTGCCCACCGATACCGCCACACCGGCCGCCGTAGCCACACCGATCAGTATCGTGGCCACCAGCAGGGCGAAGGCCACCGCCATCATCAGGCGCGCCAGCAACGGCGCCAGCGGCGGCAGTGGCAATGCACGCTTCAAGGTGAGCAGGCCGCCTTCGCGATCCAGCGCCAACTGCACGCCGAAGCCGAACAACGCCGGTGCCATCGCACCGAACACACAGTAGGTAGCCAACAGGTACTGCGCGGCGTGGCCCCGGCCCAGCAACAGCCCGAACAGGCTGTAGAACAACACCGGGAACAGCAATGAAGGCAGCACGAAGGCCGGCGTGCGCCAGGCCCGGCGCAGCTCACACAGCGCTTCGATGCGGTAGATGCGCCACACCGATGTGCGGCGGGCGGGGGATTGCGTCGTGGTCAGGGTATTCATGCGGCCTCCCGGGTGAGTTCGACAAAGGCATCGGCCAGGCCGCCGCCCTGCACTTCCAGTTCCTGCAGCGAGGGATCTTCGGCCAGCATGCGCGCCACCACCGGCTCGGCCGGTTCGGCCAGCAGCTGCAGGCGCAGCCCATCGCGCTGAACCTCGCGCACCCCCGGCCAGTGTTTCAACGCCTCGGCATCCAGGGTGCTGCGGCACCGGATCCGGCGCGGGGCCAGCTGCTGGCGGAACTGCGCCAGTGGCCCATCGGCAAGCACCTGGCCGTTTTCGATCACCACCACGCGCTGGGCCAGGGCTTCGGCCTCCTCCAGGTAGTGGGTGGTCAACAGCACGCCGCAGCCTTCACCGGCCAACTGCCGGATCGCCTGCCACAGGCCCTGCCGTGCCTGGATGTCCAGCCCGGTGGTGGGCTCGTCCAGGAACAGCAGCTGCGGCCGTCCGCAGATCGCGATGGCGAACTGCACGCGGCGCTGCTGGCCGCCGGACAGGCGCCCGTAGCGGCGTGTCGCCAGATCGCTGAGCCCGGCCAAGGCCAGGCACTCCTGCAGCGGGCGCGGGTCGTCGTAGCAGGCCCGCGCCAGTTCGATCAGTTCGGCCACCTGCAGTACCGGTGGCAGCGCGGTGCTCTGCAGCATCACCCCGATGCCACGGCGGGTGCTGCGCTGCTGCGGGTCGCCGCCGAGCAGCTCGGCCAGGCCGGCATCGAGCCGGCGCAGACCCAGCAGGACCGAAATCGCCGAGCTCTTGCCGGCGCCGTTGCGCCCCAGCAGGGCCAGAATCTCGCCGCGGTGCAGCGAAAAGCCAACCCCCTGCAGCGCGGCAACCGTACCGTAGTGGAGCTGGGCGGCGTGCAGCCGGGCCAGGGGAACAGCAGCTGGGTCGGACATGGGTGGACTCCCGAGGATGACGGCGCCAGCATCCGCCGCGGTGGGCGGCGGCCCCAGTGGCCGTCGTCAGTGCAAGCAGGTGACAGCTGTCACTGCCGCGCCGTCGCCGCAATCGGCATGCTGTCGACCACCCCGCCCCGTGCCGGTTTGCCCCGCCAGCGCTGTTGCGGTCACACTCGGCCCGATTCCCCGTCCAGAGTCACGATGAACGCATCCGCTGAACTGCTCAAGGAACTCCGCATCGACCGCAAGGCGGCCACGCCGCCCCCGTCCTCGCCCCGGCGTGGGCTGTGGATCGTGCTGGCCATCGTTGCACTGCTGCTTCTGGCCGGCATCGGCTGGTTCGTGTTCGGCCGGCAACGCCCGATCGAAGTGACCACCGCACCGGTGGTGGCGATCCAGCAGGGCACGGCCAGCAGTTCGGTGCTCGATGCCAGTGGCTATGTCGTGGCACGACGCATGGCCACGGTGTCGGCCAAGATCACCGGCAAGGTCCGCGAGGTGATGATCGAAGAAGGCATGCGCGTGGAGGAAGGCCAGGTGATGGCCACGCTCGACCCGATCGATGCCAACGCCCAGCGCAGCCTGAGCGCTTCGCAGCTGGAGGCCGCGCGCAGCCAGCTGTCCGGGCTGCAGGCGCAGGTCGCCCAGGCCAACGCCGAAGCCGGCCGCCTGCAGACCCTGGTCGGCCAGCAGCTGGTCTCACGCTCGCAGTACGACCTGGCCATCGCCCAGCGTGACAGCCTGCGTGCGCAGCTGCGCACCGCCGAACGCAATACCCGGGTGGCCAACGATGCACTGGCCATCGCCGAGCTTGGCGTGGACAACAACACCGTGCGCGCGCCGTTCTCCGGCGTGGTCACCGCCAAGGCCGCGCAGCCGGGCGAGATCGTCTCGCCGCTGTCGGCCGGCGGTGGCTTCACGCGTACCGGCATCGGCACCATCGTGGACATGGAATCGCTGGAGATCGAAGTGGAAGTGGGCGAGTCGTTCATCGGCCGCGTGCAGCCGAAGATGCCGGTCGAGGCCACGCTCAATGCCTACCCGGACTGGAAGATCCCGGCCGAAGTGATTGCCATCATTCCCACCGCCGACCGCGGCAAGGCCACCGTCAAGGTGCGCGTGGCGCTGAAGCTGAAAGACCCGCGGATCGTGCCGGAGATGGGCGTGCGGGTCAGCTTCCTGGAAGCTGCCGCACCGGCCCAGGCCGCCGCGCCCAAGGGCGTCCGCGTGCCCGCTGCGGCGATCGTCACGCGCGAGCAGAAGACCGTTGCCTTCGTGGTCAAGGACGACAAGCACGTGGAACAGCGCGAGATCAGCGCCGGCACCGCACTCAACACCGATCGCCAGGTAAGCGCAGGGTTGAGCGCCGGTGAGGTGGTGGTCGTGGACCCGCCGGCAGAACTGCACGACGGCAGCCTGGTCGTGGAAAAGAAACAGCCCTGACCCGCTGCGCCGGTCTGGCGCAGCGACGTAGTGCGTTACCCGTGCTGCCACCGCCGCACGGCACCGTATGTGCGCTACCCGTGCCCGTCAGGCGCGTCGGTCGGCCGCTGTCCGCCACCGCGCAACCCCAGCAGGCACGACGTTCCCATCGCTGCATGCCGGCACCGGTCGCCGCATGCCTTCCTGTTTTCGATCCCGGAGAACCACCCATGTCCACCCTGGTTTCGCTCCGCAACATCACCAAGACCTACCAGCGCGGCCCTGAGAAAGTACAGGTGCTGCACGGCATCGACCTGGACATCCAGCGCGGCGATTTCGTCGCCCTGATGGGTCCCTCCGGCTCGGGCAAGACCACCCTGCTGAATCTGATCGGCGGGCTCGATACGCCCAGCGGTGGCGAGATCGAGATCGAAGGCGAGCGCATCGACCGCATGAGCGGCGGCCAGCTGTCCACCTGGCGCAGCCACCACGTCGGCTTCGTGTTCCAGTTCTACAACCTGATGCCAATGCTGACCGCGCAGAAGAACGTGGAGCTGCCCTTGCTGCTGACCCACCTGGGCGCCGCGCAGCGCAAGCGCAATGCCGAGATCGCGCTGACCCTGGTCGGCCTGGCCGACCGCCGCAGCCACCGCCCCAACGAGTTGTCCGGCGGCCAGCAGCAGCGCGTGGCGATTGCCCGCGCGATCGTCTCCGATCCTACCTTCCTGATCTGCGATGAGCCCACGGGCGATCTCGACCGCCAGTCCGCCGAGGAGATCCTGGGCCTGCTGCAGCAGCTCAACCGCGAACACGGCAAGACCATCATCATGGTCACCCACGATCCCAAGGCCGCCGAGTACGCCACCCATACGGTGCACCTGGACAAGGGCGAACTGGCCACCGCGCCAGCGGCCCACTGACGGAGGATGCCGCGATGAAGTATTTCTCGCTGATCTGGGCGCAGCTGTTCCGCAGCAAGACGCGGACCCTGCTGACCCTGCTCTCGGTGGTGGCTGCCTTCCTGCTGTTCGGCATGCTCGACTCGGTGCGCGTGGCCTTCAATTCCGGCGGTGACACCATCGAAGGCGCCAAGCGGCTGGTGGTGTCGTCCAAGCTGTCGATCACCCAGAGCCTGCCGCTGCGCCTGCTGCGCGATATCGAAGCCACGCCCGGCGTGCGCAAGGTGAACTACGCGATGTGGTTCGGCGGTATCTACCAGGACCCGAAGAACTTCTTCCCCAGTTTCTCGGTGTCCGACAACTACATGGACCTGTACCCGGAGTTCGAGCTGCCGCCGGCCCAGGCCGAGGCGTTCAAGAACACCCGTACCGGTGCCATCGTCGGCGAAACCCTGGCCAAGCGTTTCGGCTGGAAGCTCGGCGATACCATCCCGATGCAGGCCACCATCTTCCCGCGCAAGGGCAGCAACGACTGGCCGCTGGAACTGGTCGGCATCTACCGGGCAAAGGACCGCAGCAATGCGGCCGCCGAAAACCAGTTGCTGCTGCACTGGAGTTATTTCGACGAATCCAACGACTACATCAAGAACCAGGTGAGCTTCTACACCGTGCAGCTGGACGATCCGGCCCACGCCTCGCGGGTCGCCCAGGCCATCGATGCGCTGTCGCTGAACTCCGACCGTGAAACCAAGTCGCAGACCGAGGCGGCGTTCTCGCAGGCCTTCGCCAAGCAGTTCGCCGATATCGGGCTGATCGTCACCGGGATCATGGCCGCGGTGTTCTTCACCCTGGTGCTGCTGACCGGCAACACCATGGCCCAGGCCGTGCGCGAGCGCATCCCGGAACTGGCCATCCTCAAGACGCTGGGCTTCAAGGACGGCACCGTGCTGGTGCTGGTGATGGTCGAGTCGGTGCTGCTGATCGTGCTGGGCGGGCTGATCGGCATGGGCCTGGCCGCGATCCTGATGCCGGTGATCAGCGCCAACAGCCAGGGCATGATCAGCCTGCCCGGCGTGCCCGCGCAGACCTGGGGCATGGCGCTGGGGTTGATGGCGGTGATCGGAGTCGTGGTGGGGCTGCTGCCCGCATTGCGCGCGCAGCGGTTGAAGATCGTCGATGCATTGGCCGGACGCTGAGGAGCCCATCATGAAAATTCAATGGTTGTGGAATGCATTGACGGTGCTGGCGTTGCTGGTCGCACTGGCGGTGTGGATCGTGCTGCCGTGGCCGGCTGTGCTGGCCATCGTCATCGCGCTGGCGGGCTGGCTGCTGTTCACCCGAAGCGGCCGGTTGTCGCTGGAAGCGGCCAGGATCGGCATCGCCAGCCTGCCGCAGCGCTGGGGTGCCTCGTCGGTGATCGTGGTGGGCATTGCCGGCGTGGTTGGCGTGCTGGTGGCGATGCTGGCGATGGGCGATGGCTTCAAGGCCACGCTCAACCGCAGCGGCAGCGACGATGTGGCCATCGTGCTGCGCGGTGGCTCGCAGGCGGAAACCAACTCGGTGATCATGCGCGACCAGTTGCCGCTGATCCAGAACCTGCCCGGCGTGGCCCGTGGCAAGGACGGCAAGCCGCTGGTCTCGGCCGAACTGTCGCAGGTGATCAGCCTGCTCTCGCGCAGCGACCACAGCGATACCAACGTGCAGTTCCGCGGCGTCGGCGACAAGGCCTGGGAGGTGCGTGACACGCTGCGCATCATCGAAGGCCGCAAGTTCAAGCCGGGGCTGCGTGAAATCGTGGTGGGCAAGGGCGCGCAGGCCCAGTTCGAAGGCCTGGAGGTGGGCAAGACCCTGCAGCTGGGCAAACAGGACTGGACCGTGGTGGGCGTGTTCGCCTCCAATGACGTGCACGAATCCGAGCTGTGGGCCGACACCCAGACCCTGTCCACCACCTACAACCGCAGCGCCTACCAGTCGGTCAACGTACGCACCGACGGCCCGGCGGGATTCAAGCAGTTCAAGGCGGCGATGGAAGCCGATCCGCGCCTGAAGCTGGACGTGGAAACCACCCGCGCCTACTACAGCAAGCAGTCCGGCGGGCTCAGCAAGCTGATCAGCGTGCTGGGCACGGTGATCGGCGGCATCATGGCGATCGGCGCGGTGTTCGGCGCGCTCAACACCATGTACGCCGCCGTGGCCACGCGCGCGCGGGAGATCGCCACCATGCGCGCGATCGGCTTCCGCGGCCTGCCGGTGGTCACCGCCGTGATGCTGGAGACGATGCTGCTGGCCCTGCTCGGCGGCGTACTCGGCGGCCTGGTCGCGTGGCTGGTGTTCAACAACTACACCGTGTCCACGCTGGGCAACAACTTCAGCCAGGTGGTATTCCAGTTCCAGGTCTCCCCGACCCTGTTGTGGACCGGCCTGAAGTGGGCGCTCGGTATCGGCCTGGTCGGTGGCCTGTTCCCGGCCCTGCGTGCGGCACGGCTGCCGATCACCACCGCGCTGCGCGAGACCTGAGCGCAGCACGCAGGGAATGAACGCGCGCACACAGGCGCGCACGCAATTAGCAATTCACGAACCGCATCCGCAAGGGTGCGGTTCTTTTTTTGCGTGTTGCATTCACTGCGCATTTAGCTGCGTCGCGCGGGGCTGAACCGTGCACGGCCACGCGCATTCGCGCGCCCTCAAGTCTGCATGCACGACGCCGTTATGTGTGCGCGATGTGCGCCGCGCGTGCATCCGGAAAAAGATAGTTCGCTGTGTGGCGATTTTGTCAGCGAGTGTTCATTTTCAGCGGTTTTTATGCTTTCAGATGAAAGTAAAAATTTCGAAAAGTCATTAGAATCCCGGCCCCCGCGTCGTGATAGCTGTCCCCACGCCGCCCGCAAGGGCGCTTGTTTTTCCTGAAAAGAGATATCGCACGGATGTATTTGAAGACCCACCCGCTGCGCAACGCGATTGCCATCGCGCTTGTCGCCAGCTGCAGTGCCCCTGCCTTCGCCCAGACCGCCAATGACGGCACCACCAATCTGGACCGCATTGAAATCACCGGTTCGCGCATCCGCCAGGCCAGCGTCGAAAGCGCCCAGCCGGTCGTCGCGCTGAACCGCGCCGAGATTGAAAAGAAGGGCTACGTCAACGTCGCCGACATCCTGCAGGACGTGACCGCCGCCGGTTCGCCGAGCATGAGCCGCGCCAACTCGCTGGAATCCGGCCGCGACTTCGGCGGCATGTACGTCAGCCTGCGCAACCTGGGCCCGGAACGCAGCCTGGTGCTGATCGACGGCCGCCGCATGGGCGTCAGCGCCGCCGGTTACTCCGACCTGGCCTCGATCCCGTCCTCGATCGTGGACCGCGTGGAAGTGCTGACCGATGGCGCCTCGGCGCTGTACGGCTCGGACGCCATCGCCGGCGTGGTCAACATCATCACCCGCAAGAACTTCGACGGCGCTGAAGTCAACGCCTACGTCGGCCAGTTCAGCGAAGGCGACGGCCAGAAGACCGCCTACAGCGCGACCTTCGGCAAGACCTTCGACCGCGGCTGGGTCACCGTTGGCGGCGAATACTCCGACGAAGATGCAATCCTGGGCAGCGCGCGTGAGTTCACCGCCTACCCGAACGGCCCGCGCCACCCGGGCCTGGGCCTGAGCGGCATCACCCCGTGGGGCTACGCCACCGTCGATGGCAAGAACGTGAGCGTCGGCCCGGGCGGTGATTCGACCCAGCTGGCCAACTTCAAGCCGACCAACCCGGCCAACGATGCCAACACCAAGACCAACATGAGCCTGCTCACGGGTCTGCAGCGCAAGTCGGTGTTCGCCAACGGCGGCTTCTCGATCAATGACAACCTGCGCCTGGTCGCCGATGCGCTGTACACCGAGCGCGAGTCGACCAAGCAGCTGGCCGGTTACCCGTACCAGAGCACCGGTTCGCGTGCGCTGCTGTCCAAGGACAGCGCCTTCAACCCGTTCGGCAAGGACGTGGCCTTCGCGCACCGTACCGAAGAGCTGCCGCGCGGCACCGAGAACAACCTGACCACCAAGCGCGCCAGCGTTGGCGTGGAAGGCAGCTTCGAAACCGGTTCGCGTTACTGGGACTGGAACGTCAGCTACATGTACAACCGCAATGAAGGCGAGCGCATCGGTACCGGCAGCATGTACCAGCCGAACGTCAACCAGGCGGTCGGTCCTTCGTTCCTGGATGGCAACAACGTGGCCCATTGCGGCACCGTCGGCAACGTGATCGCCGGTTGCACCCCGTGGAACCCGCTGGCGCCGATGGGCAACACCGGCCCGGGCTCGCTGAGCAACCAGGACGTGCAGGACTTCCTGTTCACCCGCTTCACCGACAAGATGCAGAGCACCACCAAGGTGGCCAGCGCGAACATCTCCGGCTCGCTGTTCAGCCTGTCGGCCGGTGACATCATGGGCGCGATGGGCTTTGAGCACCGCAGCGAAGAAGCCAGCTACAGCCCGGACATGATGGTGCAGAAGGGCCAGATCGCCGGCACCTCCGGCCAGCCGACCCGTGGCGACTACTCGCTCAACGAAGCCTACCTGGAACTGCAGATTCCGCTGCTGGCCGACATGGCCTACGCCCGCGAGCTGTCGGTGGACATGGCGGCACGTTACTCGGACTACAACAACTTCGGTTCGACCACCAACACCAAGTTCGGCCTGAAGTGGAAGCCGATCGACAGCCTGCTGGTGCGCGCTACCTACGGCACCGGCTTCCGCGCTCCGACCGTGGAAAACCTGTACGGCGGCACCGTCACCACGCGTGATTCCTACACCGATCCGTGCGACACCAGCTTCGGCGCCGCGGCCAACAACCCGCAGGTGCTGGCACGCTGCCTGGCCGGCGGCGTGCCGGCCAACTTCCGCCAGCTCGGCGCCGATGGCACCGCTGCCACCGTCCCGGGCCAGCAGGGTGGCACCGACTTCACCTCCGGCTCCAACGCCGAGCTGAGGCCGGAAACCGCCAAGACCTGGACCGTGGGCGTGGTCTACAGCCCCGAGTTCGTCTCCGGCCTGGATCTGAGCCTGGACTGGTGGAAAATCCGCATCAACGACGTGATCGTCGGTGAGTCGGCAACGGACATGCTCAACCAGTGCTACCTGCTGGGCGTGGACACGGCCTGCAGCCGCTTCACCCGTTCCAAGTCGGGCAAGACCATCGGCCAGGTCAACAACCTGGACCGTACCCTGCTCAATGCCGGTTACCAGGAAACTGCTGGCTACGACATCGCGGTGCGCTACCGTCTGCCGGAAATGGCGATCGGCAAGTTCGCGATCTCCTGGAACACCACCTACGTGGATTACCTGGAGCGCAAGAACGACAACGCCGACACCACCCCGGTACGCCAGTACACCGGCTGGGAAGGCAACTTCCGCGTGCGTTCGAACCTGAACCTGGATTGGCAGTACGGCAACCTGGGCATCGGCTGGACTGCGCGTTACTACTCGGGCATGCAGGAAAACTGCGCGATCGCCACCGAGTGCAGCAACCCGGGCTTCATCTCGCCGTACACCGGCAAGCAGGGCGTCAACAAGGTCGGTTCGAACACCTTCCACGACATCCAGATGCGTTACATCCTGCCTTGGAACGGCACCGTCTCGATGGGCCTGAACAACGTGTTCGACCACCAGGGTCCGATCATGTACAGCCAGCCCAACAGCAGCTTCACCTACTACGGTGGCTTCGATATCGGCCGTTACATGTACATGAAGTACCAGCAGCGTTTCTGATCCACGGCTTACTCTCTCCAAGCCGTTGAATGGAAGTAAGGCGGCGCCCTCGGGCGCCGCCTTTTTTTGTGGTTTTTCTGTTGGCTGCAGGAGACGTCCACTGCGGACTTTTCCCGGGTAAGGCTTCGCGGTGCAGGAAGACGGCAGTGCTCTCGTCTACACCGCCCGACGCGACCGCCACACACTGTCGCCGATGAACAACAGCAGCCCGGTCCAGATCGCGGCGAAACCGATGGCCTTGGCCGTGTCGAACGCTTCGCGGAAGAAGAACACGCCCAGCAGCAGGCCCAGGCTCGGCGCGATGTACTGCAGGATGCCCACCAGCGACAGCGGGATGCGCTTGACCCCGTAGGCGAAGCCGATCAGCGGCAACGCGGTGACCGCACCGCCGAGGATCAGCAGCACGTCGTTCTTCCAGCCCCAGCCACCGAAGAACCCCCCGCCGTGGCCGTTCTCGCTCCACAGCGCAAAGCCGATCGCCGGCAGAAACAGGTACAGGCTCTCCACGCCCAGCCCGGCCACCGGGTCCACCGAAATCAGCTTGCGCAGCAGCCCGTACAAGCCGAACGAGCAGGCCAGCCCCAGCGCGATCCACGGCGGCCTGCCCGCGTCGACGGTCAGCCAGGCCACGCCCAGCGCGGCACAGCCCACCGCCAGCCACTGCAGGCCACGCAGGCGCTCCTTGAGCACCACCACGCCCAGCAGCACGCTGACCAGCGGATTGATGAAGTAACCCAGGCTGGTCTCGATCACGTGCCCGGCGTTGATCGCCCAGATGTACAGCCCCCAGTTGAAGGCGATCGCCAGGCTGCTCAGCGCCAGCGTCGGCAGCGCGCGCTTCTGCGCGGCGATGGGCTTCCACCAGCCGGTGCCCACGCTGAGCAGCAGGAAGGCCACCACCAGCACCGTGCTCCAGATGATGCGGTGGGCGATGATCTGCTGCGACGGCACCGCCTTGAGCAGGTGCCAGTACACCGGCACCAGCCCCCACAGGGTGAAGGTGAAGGCGGTGATCGCCAGGCCGCGGCGCTGCTCCTGCGCGCTGTGTTCGGGCAGCGTGCTCATTTCGCCCGCGTCCGGGCCAGGGTCAGCACCACCACCCCGGCCAGGATCACCGCCATCGCCAGCAGGTCGTGCGTGCCGAAGCGCTCATGGCCGATCACCGCGCCGAGGATCACCGCGATCACCGGGTTCACGTAGGCGTAGCTGGCCGCCAGCGCCGGGCGCACGTTGTGCAGCAGCCACACGTAGGCGGTGAACGCCACGATCGAGCCGAACATGCACAGGTAGGCCACCGCCAGCAGGCCATTCATGCTGGGCCACTGGGTGGGGCGCTCGCCCGTGGCAAGTCCGAGTGCCACCAGCATCACGCCACCGCACAGCATCTGCCCGGCGGCGGTCATGAAGGGGTTGGGCAGGTCCAGGCCACGCGCCCAGACCGAGCCGAACGCCCAGCCGATCGGCGCGATCAGCAACAGGATCAGCCCCTGCGGCGAGGCGGTCAGGCTGCTGCCGGCATTGAGCCAGACCACACCCAGGAAGCCGATCGCGATGCCCAGCCATTCCCCGCGGCTGGCATGCTGGCCACGCAGCGCACCGAACAGCGCCATCCACAACGGCACCGAGGCCACCGCCGTGGCCGCCAGGCCCGAGGACACCGTCTGTTCGGCCAGCACCACCATGCCGTTGCCCAGCACCAGCATGGTCAGGCCCATCAGGGCCAGGTTGCGCCACTGGCGCGGGGTGGGTGCGGCCATCCCGCGCCAACGCAGCACCGCATACATCACGCTGCCGGCGATGATGAAGCGCGCCCCGGACACCATGGTCAGCGGCAGCGCGCCGCCCTCCAGCGCCAGCCGGATTCCCAGGTAGGTGGACCCCCAGACCACGTACACCAGCAACAAGGCCAGTACGACCAGGCCGCTCCGGGGAGCAGCCGCTGAGGGTTCAGGTGAAGACATCGCACACCACCATCCGGGGGAACCGCGATTCTAGGCCACCGCGGCGCCGGGAGCATGGCGGAAAACGGCAAGCTGTATCCGCTCACGCATCCTGTCGCATGAAATGGTTACCCTCAGGCCCATGCGCTGTGCTGCCAGGAAGGCAGCCAGTGCCAGGGGGCCGTGTCCGCGGTGCCCTGCCCACCTGCACCGTTTCCCGTGAGGACACCCTTCCTGCATGAGCACTTCGCCCCCCTCCGCCGTCAAACTTTCCGAGAAGGCCGCGCTGCGGCGCTCGATCTCCAACACCCTCAAAGGCTCGGCCGGCAACCTGGTCGAGTGGTATGACGTCTACGTCTACTCGGTGTTCGCAGTGTATTTCGAGTCGCAGTTCTTTTCGGCCGCCGACAAGAACTCCACCATGTACGTCTGGGCGATCTTCGCCGCCACCTTCCTGATGCGCCCGATCGGGGCGTGGTACTTCGGCCGCTTCGCCGACCGCTACGGGCGTCGCCTGGCACTGACGGTGTCGGTGACGGTGATGGCCGGCTGTTCGTTCCTGATCGCCATCACCCCCAACGCCTCGCAGATCGGCATCTGGGCGGCGATCATCCTGCTGTTCGCGCGGCTGCTGCAGGGCTTCGCCACCGGCGGAGAGTACGGCACCAGCGCCACCTACATGTCCGAGGCCGCGATTCCCGGCCGCCGTGGTTTCCTGTCCTCGTTCCACTACGTCACCCTGGTCGGTGGCCATGTGCTGGCGCAGCTGACCCTGCTGGGCATGCTCACCTTCTGGGACAAGCCGCAGATTTCCGAGTGGGGCTGGCGCATCGCCTTCGGCATCGGCGGCATCGCGGCGATCGTCGTGTTCTGGCTGCGCCGTTCGATGGACGAGTCGCTGCAGTCCGAATCCATCGAAGCCGCCAAGGAAGGCCGCGCCAAGGCCTCCGGTTCGATGTACGAACTGTTCGTGCACCAGTGGCGGCCGCTGCTGTTGTGCTTCCTGATCACCGCCGGCGGCACCGTGGCCTTCTACACCTACTCGGTGAACGGGCCGAAGATGATCCAGAGCGCGTTCGCTGGCGACGACGTGATGACCGGCACCCTGATCAACCTGGGCGTACTGACCTTCCTGATGGTGCTGCAGCCGATCGGCGGCTGGCTGTCGGATATCGTCGGGCGCAAGAGCCTGCTGGTGTTCTTCGGTGTCGGCGGCGTGCTCTACACCTGGTACCTGATCACCCAGCTGCCCAACCAGCACGATCCGCTGATGGCCTTCGTGGTGCTGGCCATCGGCTTCGTCATCCTCACCGGCTACACCTCGATCAACGCCGTGGTGAAGGCCGAACTGTTCCCCACCCATGTACGCGCTCTGGGCGTGGGCTTCGGCTATGCGATGGCCAACTCGCTGTTCGGCGGCACCGCGCCGCTGCTGTACCAGGGCGCGCTGAAGACCGGCCATGTCAACCAGTTCGCCATCTACGTCACGGCGGTGATCGCGGTGTCGCTGGTGGTGTACATCTTCTTCCTGAAGAACAAGGGCCCGAACTGGCTGGACGGTACGCGCCAGTAGCTAGGCCGTGCAGCCACCGGGCAACCGGTGGCTGCACCCTCAACGGCGCGCGGATTCGCTCTGCTCGCGCACCTTGCGGAATTCCGAACCCTCTTCCCACTGCGGCCAGCGCCGGCTGTTGGCCAGCTCCAGGCCCAGGTCGTAGACCAACAGGGTGTCGGCGGCATGGCCGCTGGCATCCCACTGCGGGGTCCAGGCATCGCAGGCCTGGTGGTAGCAGGCCGCGAAATAGGCTTCGCGCAGCGCACGGCCCTTCTCCAGCCCACCCTCACGCATGTCCAGCCCCGGGCCGATGGTGATCGCCGGCACGCCCAGACGGGCGAAGGCGAAATGGTCGGCGCGGTAGAAGAAACCCGCTTCCAGATTCGGGTCCGGCGAGTAGCTGCGGCCACGCGCTTTGGCCACGCGCTCCAGGTCGCCTTCCAGCGACACCCGACCCTTGCCCCACGACGCGATATCACGCGTTGGGCCATCCGGGCTGAACATCTCGATGTTGATCACCGCGGCAGTTTTGTCCAGCGGCGCCAGCGGGTGCGCGGCGTAGTAACTGGCGCCGAGCAGGCCCTTCTCCTCGGCGGTCAACGCCACGAAGTACAGCGTGCGCTGCGGCTGCGGGCCAGCGGCGAACACCCGGCCCAGCTCAAGCACCGTGGCCACGCCGGTGGCGTTGTCGATCGCGCCCCGGCGGATGCGGTCCCCCTTGGCATCGGGCTGGCCGATCCCGAAGGCATCCCAGTGCGCGGAGAAGATCACCGCCTCATCGGCGTGGGTGCTGCCGGGCAGCTTGGCCACCACGTTGCGGGTGATCACCTGCTCACGCTTGAGCTTGAAATTGACCGACAGCGTGGCATCACCCAATGCCACCGGCTTGAATGCCGCGGTCATCGCCTTGCGCTTCTCGGTGTCGAAATCCAGCCCGGCATCGCGGAACAGCTGCTCGGCCATGCGGCGCTGCATCCAGCCGCGCACCGGCACGTGCTGGGCCAGCGCCTGCTCCGGGCTGCGCTCGATATCGAACAGCGGCGAGGTACCCGAGCTCTTCACCGTGGCCCAGCCGTAGGCGGCCGGCGCGGTCTCATGCACGATCAGCACGCCCTGCGCACCGCGGCGGGCCGCTTCCTCGAACTTGTAGGTCCAGCGGCCGTAGTAGGTCACCGCCTTGCCGTCGAACGCGCCGGGCTGGTCGGCTTCGAAGTCGGCATCGTTGATCAGCACCACCGCGATCTTGCCGCGCAGGTCCACATCCTTGTAGTCGTTCCACTGCCGCTCCGGCGCATCGATGCCGTAGCCGACGAACACCAGCGGTGCATTCTGGATATCCACCACCGCCTGCGGTCGCAGGCTCTGCAGGGTCACATCCTCGCCATTGGCCAGCGCGCGCGTGCTGCCCTTCTGGCGCAGCTGCGCACGTATCGCACCGTCGACCTGCGCGCGCACCATCGGCACCGGCTGCACCCAGCTGCCCGCCTCACCGCCTGGCTGCAGGCCGTACTTGCGGAACTCCTCGATCAGGTACTGCACGGTGCGCTCTTCGCCCGGCGTGGCCGGCGCGCGGCCTTCGAAGGCATCCGAGGCCAGGATGCGCACATGCCGCGACAGTGCGTCCGGGTCGATGCCGCCGCCCGGCAGGTCGTTGGCGGCGTGGGCCAGCCCACCCACGAACAGACAGGACGACAGCAGCAGCATGCGCATCGGATTCACGGCAGACACCAGAAAAAACGGAAGCCGGCAGTGTAGCGTGACACCCGTGTGACCGCGCGCTAGCGGCGGTCGCGATCCAGCCAGCAGGCCAGGCCCTGCGCATTGAGTTCGATGTCCATCGCCAGCACCCGGGTCACTGCCGCATCGTCCAGCGGACAGCCGTGCGCCTGCGCGCGTTCCAGATACAGCGCGGTCAGCGCCGCCACCAGGCAGCGGTGCCGGTCCGGACGCCCATCGCACTGCTGGCCGATGCCGACCATCGCATCGATCTGCTCGATCAGCGCGGCGCCCAGCGTCTGCGGATCCTGCACTCGCCCGTAGTGGGTGAGATACATCGCCTCCGGTTCCTGGGCAAGCATCCGCGCGATGGACTGCTTGAGCGGTTCCGGATCGAACTGCACCGGCGAGGAGGTCGGCACGATGAATGCACCGCGCGCACTGTCCAGCTCGCGGTAGGACAGCCCGAAGGTGTCGCCGGTGAACCAGCTGCGGCTGCGTGCATCCCACACGCACAGGTGATGGCGGGCATGCCCGGGGGTATCCACGCACAGCAGTTCACGCCCGGCCAGATCAACGCGGTGGCCATCCTCGGCAATCACGACCCGCTCGGCCGCCACCGCCAGGATCGGGCCGTAGCTGCGTGCGATCTCGGCCTCGCCATATACCTCGGTGGCCCCGGCGATCAGCCGGGTCGGGTCGACCATATGCGGCGCGCCCCGCGGGTGCACCACAAGGCGCGCATTGGGCAGCTGCTGCATCAGCAGGCCGGCGCCGCCGGCATGGTCCAGGTGCACATGGGTGAGGATCAGCCAGTCCACCGCCTCCGGCGTGCAGCCGGCGCGTGCCAGTGCCGCAAGCATGGCCGGCACGGCCAGCCCGGTGCCGCAGTCGATGAAGGCCGCACGGCCGTGCTCCACGACCAGGTAGGCCGCGTCGAAAGCATCGCGCTGCATGAACGCGGTATCGATGGTGTGGATGCTGGGGTCGACGAACATCGGTTCATCCCTGGCGGATTGCGTCCCAGTTTAGGACGATCCGTGCATCGGCTTCGATGCGGCTTTGGTCGCACGTCGTGCCAACCACGTGCTGCGCAGCAGGATCGCGGCGACCAGCACCGCCAGGAACGCACCGTAGGCATACAGCACCGCCAGAACCTGCCGCCAGATCGGCCCGGCATCGCTCTGGACCACGCCGATATGGTGGCCCCACAGCATCGCGGCGATGCTGAGCACGAAGGCCAGCAGCAGCGCGACACCGTCGAATCCGCGCCGTGCCGCATCGCGCGGCTGGCGTGGAAACAGCCAGTACAGCGCGCCGAGCAGCACGAACCACGGCAGGAACAACAACAACGACAACCAGGCCATCGCAGTCTCCCCTTCAGGATGACCGCATCATGCCACGTGCTCGATCCGGTAGTGCCGGCCGCTGGCCGGCGCCACGTACCGCCACGGTTGGCTGGTTGCCGGCCAGCGACCCGGATTACCCGCGCAGTTCCTGCAGCGCGGCCAGCACCACGTCCACCTCGGCCTCGATCTTCAGCAGCGGGCTCTGCAGCTGGTCGCCATGTTCGGCCTGCTTGAGCACACCGATCAGCTGGCCGGCATCGCGCGGCGAGTCGAACGCCTCGCTCTGGATCAGCAGCCCGCCATCGCCGGCCAGCAGCTTGAAGTAGAAGCGGCCGTCCTTCTCGCGGTACTGCTTGAACAGCGGCGGTGCCGCGCGTGCTTCAGTGGAGGCATCACCGGCGATAGCACCCGCGCTGGACAGGTCACGCAGACCCACCGCGTGGCGCAGTTCCTTGAGCAGCGGCACCGCGAACTGCTCGCGCAGCTGCTGGCCGCGACGGCGCAGCAGCGCCTCGATCTTCTCCGGCTCGGCCATCAGCGCCTCGTAACGCTCGCGCAGCGGGGTCAGCTCGGCATCGATACGCTCAAACAGCTGCTGCTTGGCCTCGCCCCAGCCGATGCCATCTGCAAAGGCCTGGGCAAACGCAGCGGTCTGTTCGGCGGTGGCGAAAGCCTGGTACATCTGGAACAGCGGCGAGCCGTCGGTGTCCTTGGCCTCACCCGGTGCACGCGAGTCGGTGAGGATGGAGAACACCAGCTTCTTCAGCTCCGCGCGCGGGGCGAACAGCGGAATGGTGTTGTGGTAACTCTTGCTCATCTTGCGCCCGTCCAGGCCGGCCAACGTGGCCACCTGTTCGTCGATCACCACTTCGGGCAACGGGAAATAGTCCTTGCCGTACACGTGGTTGAAACGCTGGGCGAAGTCGCGCGCCATCTCGATGTGCTGGATCTGGTCGCGGCCCACCGGCACCCGGTTGGCCTTGAAGATCAGGATGTCGGCGGCCATCAGCACCGGGTACATGAACAGGCCGGCGCTGATCCCGGCATCCTCGTCGAGCTGCTCCTCACGGTTCTTGTCCACCGCCGCCTTGTAGGCGTGCGCGCGGTTGAGGATGCCCTTGCTGGCGATCGCCGTCAGGAACCACATCAGCTCGGTGGTTTCGGGGATATCGCTCTGCCGGTAGAACCACACCGTGTCCGGGTCCAGCCCGCACGCCAGCCAGCTGGCGGCGATCTCCAGGGTCGAGCGCTGGGTCCGCTCCGGCTCCTGCGCCTTGATCAGGCTGTGCAGGTCGGCCAGGAAGAAGAAGCTCTCGATGTCCGACGCCCGGCTGGCCGCAATGGCCGGACGGATGGCGCCAACATAGTTGCCCAGGTGGGGCGTGCCGGAGGGGGTGATGCCGGTAAGAACGCGGGTGGTCATGTGGGGGATCGTTGACTGACAGGTGAACCGCTCCAGTTTACCTGCCCCGGCGCAACCCCGTTGCACGGGCTGGCCCGTTCAACCCCGTACCTGTCCGCGGAGCCCCACCATGAAACGTCTGCTGCTGCCCCTGATCGCCATCCTGGCCTTGTGCGGCTTCCGCCCCGGCCCTGCCCCCACATTCACGTCCGGCCCGGTGCAGCTGAGCATCGTCGACCGCGAGCAGGGCCAGGCCCTGCCCACCTGGCGCGATGACGAACAGCAGCGCTGGGTCGCCGGCGAGAAGGGCCACCGTTACAGCGTGCGCATGCGCAACACCAGCGGCGCGCGGGTGCTGGTGGTGCTCTCGGTGGATGGCCTGAACGCGATCACCGGCGAAGTGGCCGCGCCTGGCCAGACCGGCTACGTGCTCGACCCCTGGCAGAGTGCCGACATCAGCGGCTGGCGCAAGTCGCAGGACGAGGTGGCGCAGTTCGTGTTCACCTCGCCGGGGCGCAGCTACGCCAGCCGTACCGGGCGCCCGGACAACATCGGCGTGATCGGCATCGCCGTGTTCCGCGAAGCCACCCCGTACCGGCGTGATCTGTCTCCGGCAATCGCCCGTCGTGCCGAACCGGCGTCGCGCGGCGAGGCCGCCAACGAGTCGGTGGCCGACATGGCCCGTTCCAGCGCCAAGCAGGCACCTGCCCCGACCCAGCGCCTGGGCACCGGCCACGGCGACCGCGAGACCTCACAGGTACGCGACACCGCCTTCGAACGCGCCAGCAGCGCGCCCACACAGCAGCTCGAGCTGCGCTACGACAGCGAGCGCAATCTGCGCGCGCGCGGCATCCTGCCCAGCGGCCCGCGCCAACAACCCGGCCGGCCGCAGGCATTCCCTTCGGGCTACGTGCCCGACCCGCCGCAGCAGGGCTGGCGCTGAGCGCGGTGCGGGCATGACAAAACGGGCCGCAGCTGCGGCCCGTTTCGTGTGTCATACCCCCGGTACCCGATGAAGATCCGTGGAGGATCAGTGGTAGTCGGGGTAGTCCTTGCGCATGGCCTTTTCGAAGTCGCGCACTTCGGTTTCCGCACGATCGCGCGCCCAGCCATAGCGTTCCTGCAGGCGACCAGCCAGGTACTCCGCATTGCCTTCGGCCACCTTGAAATCGTCGTCGGTCAGATCGCCCCACTTC
Organism: Stenotrophomonas sp. GL_111; assembly: GCF_057835245.1. Taxonomy (NCBI): domain Bacteria; kingdom Pseudomonadati; phylum Pseudomonadota; class Gammaproteobacteria; order Lysobacterales; family Lysobacteraceae; genus Stenotrophomonas; species Stenotrophomonas sp. GL_111. The sequence continues at coordinate 313,081 of NZ_CM174421.1, read as the reverse complement.
GCCTGCGCCTTACCCTTGAGCTGCGTCCACTTGCCGGAAATGATGTCTTTGTTCATGGGTTCAATTCCTTGATTGCAACGGCATCTTCGCCGCACGAACAGGATGACGCGGTGGACGTTCGGCGCCGGTCAAGCGCGGATGAAACGCGTGCTCACCTGCTTGAATGGTTCACTGCTGCGCGGTTGCAGAAATGAAAAAGGCCGGGAAATCCCGGCCTTTTCCGTTGACGCCCGATCGCGCGGATCAGTTGCCCTTGGCAGCGTCTTCGACCTTCTCGCCCGCCTTCTGCACATCCTTGCCGGCACCGGCAACGGTGTTGCAGCCGGACAGCATGGCCACCGAGAACATCGACAACAGCATCAGTGCAATAACACGCTTCATAGGGGTTCTCCTGTTTGATCTACGTCGACACCGGAATCCGGTCCCACCTGTCAGATGAACCCGCCAACGTGCCAGGCACGTGGCGGTCCTTCTTCCCGATCGCGGTGACGTCGTTACCGTTTCCGGCACGGCCGCCGCGTGAAGTGCAATCTGGCGGCAGCGGCGTGCAGTCGATGTGAACGCGTGCCGCCACGGTTCAGCCAAAGGCCCCCAGGCCGCGCCAGACGGGCCTCAGTCGCGCATCAGGGTGGATTTGCCGAACAGGCTTTCCACCAGGTCCACCGCCAGCACCGCAGTGCTGTTGCGGTTGTCCAGCAGCGGGTTCAGCTCCACGATGTCCAGCGAGCCCATGCGCCCGGTGTCGGCGATCATTTCCATCACCAGCTGCGCCTCGCGGTAGTTCACCCCGCCTGGCACCGTGGTGCCCACGCCCGGGGCGATGCTGGGGTCGAGGAAGTCCACGTCGAAACTCACGTGCAGGTGGGTGTTGTCATCGATGCCCTGCAGCGCCGCTTCCATGGTGCGCTTCATGCCCGCCTCGTCGATGTAGCGCATGTCATACACATCCACCTGGTGCTGCTTGATCAGGCGCTTCTCTTCCTGGTCCACCGAACGGATGCCGATCTGGTGCACCTGCTGCGGACGGATCGCCGGCGCGTCACCGCCCAGCCGGGTCAACGCATCCGGGCCCAGCCCGCACAGGCACGCCACCGGCATGCCATGCACGTTGCCCGACGGCGTCACCTCGCTGGTGTTGAAATCCGAATGCGCATCCAGCCACAGCACGCGCAGGGTCTTGCCCTGTTCGCGGCACCAGCGCGCCACCGCCGTGATCGAGCCGATGCCCAGGCAGTGATCGCCACCGAGCATGATCGGCATGCGCCCGGCCTGCAGCTCGGCATACGTGGCGTCCATCAGCGCGCGGTTCCAGGCCACCACTTCATCCAGATGGCGATAGCCCTGCACCGGTGCGGTCCACGGATTGCGCGGACCATCCAGGTTGCCCAGGTCGCGCACGTCCACCCCACGCCCTTCCAGCGCCTCGGCCAGGCCGGCGATACGCAGCGCATCCGGTCCCAGCCCCGCGCCACGGTGGCCGGCCCCGATATCGGTGGGAACGCCAATCAGGGAAACCGGGGAATACGTGGCCATGGGAGGACTCCTGCAGGAACGAAAAAGAGTCACAGTCTATCCAGCCCGGAACGCGGCTACTCGCGGCGGTGCAGCAGGCGGGGCGCCCCGTCACAGACCTGCGGCCCTGCAATCTCCATAATCGAACACTCCGCCGCCGCCATCTGCACAGACAGGTCGGCGGCAACCGCTGCCAGGATGCGACGGCCATGACCACCCGCTTGATTCACGTGCTGCTTGCCGGCACGTTGACCCTCCTCTCGACGACAGGATGTTCCGCCATGGATGACCAGGGAAAGTCGCAGTCACAGACATTCCAACATCAGCAGACCCGCAAGGACGCCACCGCCCAGCTCGATTCCTGGATACCTGCCGGCACGCCCATGCACGACGCCGTTGCGACGTTGGAGGGAAGAGGATTCACGTGCGAGGCTGGTGGAGTACCGGCACATGCATCGATGCAGGGCATGGTGTGCAGTCTGTCGTACGCCGAACCAGGTGGCACCCAGGTGGTACGTCTCGCTCCCGTGGTCTGGACCGTCCTGCTGACCGAAGGTGCGCGCGGGGGTGTTGAGAAGCTGTATGCGACCCGCTTCCCCGCTGACATCGGGGACTGAGCATGGGCGAGCCCGAGGCAAGGATTCTCATCGGTGCCAGCCCAGTAGGTGCGGATCGGCGGCACACGTATCTGCTGTTTGAATCGTCGAATGGGGAGCAGACCGTCATCCGCGGCGGCCCTTCGCGCAACCCGGATGGTGATGCGCTGGCCGCGTTGGCAGACAGCACGCTGCTGGGGTCGGACAGGTACGGGTCCATCCGTGTGGACGCGATGCCCTACAAGGAATCGGTCAGTGCCTATGTAAAGCTGCACCCGGACGGTGAGCGCGAGTACGTACCGGTGGAAATGTCCGACGGCAAAGATCCGGAGTTCGTCCGAACGGGCAAAGGGCTGCTCATCGCACCGATCACGGCGGTGGATTGGCCCCTGCCCGGCGAGCACCACGAACGACGTGTGCTCTGGACTGGCAGCGATGCCGAGCTGCAAGCCAAACTCGGCGCCGCGCGGCAGGCCGGGCAGCAGATCACCAACGCCGGCATGGAGTACTCGCCGCTTTCCAACAACTGCAACAACGTGTCCACCGCGCTGCTCAATGCTGTCGGCGTCAAGCCCGAACTGCCTACCCGCGACGACGGTACCCGCGTATCGGCACCGGCCTTTGGCGAACCGCTCTACCAGGATATCGGCGTGGGCTCCTGGCGCAGTGGCTACCGCTTTGATGGCAAAACGTGGAAAGACGACGATGGCCAGACCTTGCAGCCACCGATGAAGGGCGAAGCCACCGAGCGACTGGACAAGGCCGCCCCCTCCCGCTCAGGGTCGTTCAACAGCGCGCAGCACGAAGCGCCGGCACGTGACCGCAGCAGCATGCTGGATCCCGGCAACGCCGACCATGGTCTCTACCTTCAGGCGTATGCGGGTGTGGTGCGCCTGGACGAACGGATCGGGCGCACACCGGACCTGCAGTCGCAGCAGTTGGCCGCTGCTTTGACGGCGCAGAGCAAGGCCGACGGACTGGGCTCGATCCAGCAGGTGCTGCTCAATGACAACGGCACAAGGGCGTTCGCAGTGGACAATGCCGACGCTGCGGTGCCGTGGGCGCGACGTTCGGCCGTGGAGGTGCTGGCTGCGGTACAGCAGCCGCTGGAAGTAAGTGATGCGCGATTGGAGCAGACCCGCCTGGAGCAGGCGACCCTGCACTCGAATCAGCAGCAGAACACCGCCGCGATGGACGCCCAGGCGCCAGCGGCGCCGCGTTTGGTGTAGTACTGGAAAGATGGTGCCGCTTATCCGAATCGAACGGATGACCTACTGTTTACAAGACAGTTGCTCTACCAACTGAGCTAAAGCGGCATGGGTGGAACGGCCCTACGTCACGCGTGGGGCGTTGCGATTCTAGCGCAAGCGCGCACAGTCCAGCGAGCGCTGCTGGGCCGCGCCACTGCGCTGGCGCGCGGTGGCGGGGTCGCTGCCCTCGGCCAGGGTCGCATCCAGCCACCATTGCGCGCTGCCATCGCCACCACTGGCCACCAGCCGCGCGTTGAACCCGGCCGCACCCAGCGCGGCCATGCGCCGCTCGGCGCCTTCCCGGTTGCGGTACTGGCCCAGCGCGATCGCGTTGACTTCCTCGCCTTGGGCAATGATGTAGTAGTCGCTCAGCCCGGCGGCCACGATCCGCTTGACCGTGGCCTGGGCCTCTTCGCGGCTGGCCGCTGCTGGCAGTATCACGCGGTAGCGGGTGGCCCCGGCATCGGCCACTTCACGCAGGCGCACGCCGCGCAGCGCGGCACCGGCCTTGCCCTGCGCGGCCTGGGCGGCGGCGCGGTCGGTGAACGGCCCCAGGCTGACGCACTGCGCCGGAGCGGCGGCCACGGGCGTAACCGGTGGCGCCTTGGGCGGTACGACCGCCGCAGGCGTCGGGGCCGCGGCGATCGCCGGTGTGGGTGTCGGCGCAGCGGCAGCAGGCGGCGGCACCGGCTTGGGCGCAGTCGCTTCCGGGGTCGGGGTGACGTCGTTCAGGGCAGTGGCATCGCCGCTCGCGGCAGCGGCCGGTGACGACGCCGGTGCCGTGTTCGGCAGCAGCTGCAGTTGGGCCACACCGGTCGGTGCAGCCGCCGGGGCCGCGACGGGTTCCCCACGCAGCAGCCACCACAGCGCGACGCCGACATTGAGGATGACCAGGACAACGATCAGGGCACGGGTAAGCATGCAGGGATTCTAGGCGGAAGCGCGCGCGTTGCGGGGCTAGTCGGCCGGATTGTGCACGGCCCAACGGGCCAGGCCGTCGAGCACCAGCGCCGGATGGAACTGTGCATCGTCCAGCAGCGGCAGCAGCGCCGGGGCGCCACCACCATGCACCAGCAGGGCCGCCGGTGTACCCAGCACCTGCGCAGCCTGCGCCCGGCTGCGCTCGATCAACGCCACGGCCGCACCGTCGCACCCGGACGCCAAGGCGTCGGCGGTTTCGTTGGCGAACTCCTGGTACGTCCCACCCGTGGCCGGCAGCTGTACCGCGCGCGCATGCAATGCCTCGCGCATGGTGGTCGGCGAGGCCGCGATGCGCCCGCCGTGGTGCTGGCCGTCGGCGTCGAGCAGGTCGATGGTCAGCGCGGTGCCGACACCGGCCACCACCACGGCCTGGCGACGCTCGACCACGGCCAGCAAGGCCAGGAAGCGATCGACGCCAAACTTGTCCGGGTCCGCATAGGCGATACGCACGCCAGCGCAGCTCGCCCGCGTACGCGCTACCCGCACCTGCTTGAAGCGCGCCTGCAGCACTTCCAGCATGGTGTGGGTCAGTGACGCGGCGGCAACGCTGGCCACGTAGGCGACCTCGCCGCTGGGCAGTGCATCGCGCGCACCGGCCGGCATGGTCTCGGCACCGTGCGGCCAGGCCTGCACATCACCGGCATGCGCGCCCTGCAGCGGTGCGAACTTGAAACGGGAATTGCCCAGGTCGAACAACCAGTCGCTCATTGCGCCCTCACGCTGACTTCGCCGGCATGCACGTGCTGCTCCACGCCATCGATGCGCACCCGCAGCGCGCCATCTTCGGCCAGGCCCAGCGCAATGCCTTCGCGCCACTGCCCGCCCTGCTCCACGCGCACGGTCTTGCCGCGCAACAGGTCCAATTCTGCATAACGTGGCAGGAACGGCGCCAGGCCTTCGGCATCGAAGGTTTCCAACGCCGGCAGCAGCCGCGCCAGCACTGCGGCCACCACCGTGTTGCGGTCCACCGCGGTACCGGCCAGCGTATCCAGATCCACCCACGGCTGGGTGATCCCGGCAGCGAATGCAGCCGGCATGTGGACGTTGATGCCGATACCGATCACCGCCCGCGCCGGGCCGGCGTACTCGCCACCACCTTCGGCGAGCAGGCCGACCAGCTTGCGCCCGTCCACCATCAGGTCGTTGGGCCACTTCAAACGCGCCTGCACATAGCCCAGGTCGTGCAGCGCCTCGGCCACCGCGATGCCGGCCACCAGGCTCAACCCGCTCAGGCGCACCAGCCCACCGGAGAACAGCCGCAGTACCGACAGGTACACATGCGCGGCCAGCGGTGAAGCCCAGGTACGGCCACGACGCCCCTTGCCGCCGGTCTGACGCTCGGCGAGCAGGACGCGAACACCCCGCTCAGGCGCGCTGCACCGCAGCAATTCGGCGTTGGTGGAGTCCACTGTCCAGGCCACCTGCAGGTCATGCAGGAGGGCGGCGGTGGCCGGGGGCAGGCCTGCGCGGATCGCCTCGGGTGTCAGCAGGTCCAGAGGCCGGGTCAGCCCATAGCCCTCGCCAGCGCGTCCCTCGACCTCGATACCGGCCGCCCTAAGTCCTTGAATCCGCTTCCAAATCGCGGCGCGCGTCTGGCCCAGTTCTCGGGCCAGCGCGTCGCCGGACAGGCGCCCGGCGCCCAGTTTGGCCAGCAGTTGGCGGTCGTCCACGGCAGCTTCCATCAGGTGATCGGCAAAATTATGCGGGAAAGCCACGGCCGATGCCCGCAGGGGGGCTTCCAATGCGGGCGCTGAATCGGGCTAGAATCGAGAATTGACCCGCCTTTCCGGATATTGACGATGCGCCCCATCGCCCATTGCCTGATCCTGCTGATGGCCCCGTTGGCCGCGCACGCTTCCGATGCGCTGACCAGCACGGGCCGGGGCGGCTGCGTCTACTCGCCGGCCGAAGCCGAGCGTACCAGCACCAGCACCACCCCGGCGGCGACCACCCCGGCCAGCACCAAGCCCAGCGCCAGCGGCACCAGCACTGGCGGCGGTGGCGATGACGACGTGTTGCCGCGCCTGCGCGCGCCGAAGTGGCACAGCTTCCTGCCGGGCATGTTCCGCTGATCGAACGTATGTGGGGGTGGCTGCGGCGCACGCCGCGCACGATCGATCCAGACCTGTGGCAGCGCACCTGCCAACGCGGCCCTTGGCTGCAGGCATTGGACCCGGCCCGGCGCGACCGGCTGCAACAGCTCAGCGCGCGTTTCCTGCACGAGAAGTCGATCAGCCCGGTGGCGGGCCTGACCCTGGATGAAGGCGATGGCGTGCTGCTGGCGGCGTTGTGCTGCCTGCCGCTGCTGGAACTGGGCGAGGTCGGGCTGCGCGGTTGGTCGCAGCTGATCGTTTATCCGGACGCGTTCCGCGTGCAGCGCAGCCACGTCGATGCCGCAGGCGTGCTGCACCAATGGGATGATGAGCTGATCGGCGAATCCTGGGACAGCGGCCCGCTGATCCTGTCCTGGGCCGACATCCAGGCCGACATCGCCGATCCGCACGCCGGCTACTGCGTGGCCGTGCACGAGATGGCACACAAGATCGATGCACTGGACGGTGCAATCGATGGCACGCCACCGTTGCCGCGCACCTGGCAACGGCAATGGGCCGCCGATTTCCAGCGCGCCTACGATGGTTTCTGCGAACAGATCGACCGCGGCCGCGAGACCGCCATCGATCCCTACGCCAGCGAAGCACCGGAAGAGTTCTTCGCGGTCACCAGCGAGTATCACTTCTCGGGGCCGGCGCTGCTGCAGAGGGAAATGCCGACGGTGGCCGATCATCTGCACCGCTTCTACGGCGCATCGCCGATGTTGCCCTCCCTCGCAACCGATCCGCGCTGAAACCCAACCACCAGGCATCGCGCGCGGCTGCGCGCCGCGTGCTTACGGTCCCGGCGGCAACTTCACTTCAAAGCGCGCGCCACCCAGTTCGGGGGAGGCCTTCACCTGCAGTTCGCCGCGGTAGTCCTTGATCAGGTCCTGCACGATCGACAGGCCGATGCCATGGCCCTGCACGCGCTCGTCGCCGCGCACGCCCCGCTGCAGCACCTTGGCGATATCCTCCGGCGCAATGCCGGGGCCATCGTCATCCACCGACAACAACAGCCCGGCACGGCGCGCACCCGGTGCCGGCAACGGCTTGGCCGTGAGCAGCACGCGGCGCTTGGCCCACTTGAAGGCGTTCTCAAGCAGGTTGCCGAGCAGTTCCTGCAGGTCGCCCGGCTCGCCATGGAAGCGCGCGGCGGGATCGATGTCGAACTCGCACAGCACGCCCTTGCCGGCGTACACCTTCTCCAGCCCGCGCACGATTTCTTCGGCGTTGGATTCAATCGGCAACGGTGCGGAGAACAGCTTGTGCCCGGACGAAGCCGCACGCGCCAGCTGGTAGGACACCAGGTTGTTCATGCGGCGCAGCTGCACATCGAATTCCTCGCGCAGGTCCTGGTCCTGCGCACCGCTGTCGAGCTGCGTGCGCAGCACCGCCAGTGGCGTTTTCAGGCTGTGCGCCAGGTCGGCCAGGGTATTGCGCTGGCGCTCGAGGTTTTCGCGCTCGCTCTCGATGAAGGCATTGATGCTGTCGGTCAGCGGTTCCAGCTCACGCGGATGGCGTTCGCTCATGCGCTCGGTCTCGCCGCGCTGGACCTTGGTCAGCTCGTTGATCACGCGCCGCATCGGGCGCAGGCTCCATTGCAGGATCACGGTCTGCAGCAGCAGCAGGATCAAGCCCGCGCCGCCCATCCAGAACCAAACCCGGCCACGGAACACGCGCAGCTGTGCTCCCAGTGCGCCGGAGTCTTCCATCACATAAATGGTGTACGGAAATTCGGTGGCCGGATCGGCATCGGCGTCCCATACCAGACCCATGCCGTAGCGGTACACCGCACCAGGGCTGCCATCGATCTGGATCATCGGCAGCGGGCCTTCGAATATTTCCTGGCGTGGTGCCAGCATGCCGCCGCCCACGGTAGGCAGCATCGGCCCTTCGGCCGACAGCGAATTGGCCTTGCTGCCGTCGGCCATCACCACCTGCATGTACAGGCCGCTACCGGGCCCATCAAAACGCGAATCCGGCGGCTGCTCGCGGATGTACAGCGAGCGGTCACGGGTGAAGTCGATGCCGTCCGCGTAGGCCCGGGCATAGCTCTTCAGGCGATCCTGCATGTTGGCGCGCGCGGTGTCGGCGAAGGCTGCATCCAGCGCGTAGCCGGCGATCGCCAGGAACGCCAGCAGGCTGACCGAGGCGGCCAGCAGCTGGCGAGCCTGCAGGGAGCGCGGCCGCCAGCGTTTAAAGAACCACAGACGGCCTGACATCATCCCATTGCCGGATCAGGGCTCAACCTTCGTTGCGCGGAATGGCGAAACGATAGCCGCGACCACGCACGGTTTCGATCGGCTTGAGTTCGCCGTCGGCATCGAGCTTCTTGCGCAGGCGACCGATGAACACTTCCAGCACGTTGGAGTCGCGGTCGAAATCCTGCTGATAGATGTGTTCGGTGAGGTCGGCCTTGGAGACCAGTTCACCGGCATGCATCATCAGGTATTCCAGCACCTTGTACTCGTAGCTGGTGAGGTCCACGTTGCTGCCGGCAACGCTCACCGTCTGCGCGGCAAGATCCAGTGCGACCGGGCCGCATTCCAGGGTCGGCTTGCTCCAGCCAGCGGCACGGCGCAGCAGCGCATTGACGCGGGCCAGCAGTTCTTCGACATGGAAGGGCTTGACCAGGTAATCGTCGGCGCCCTGCTTGAGCCCTTCGACCTTGTCCTGCCAGCTCGAGCGAGCGGTCAGGATCAGCACCGGGAATTTCTTGCCCTCGTCGCGCAGCGCCTTGATCAGTTCCATGCCCGACATCTTGGGCAGGCCCAGATCGATGATGCCAACGTCGAACGGCACTTCGCGGCCCATGTACAGACCTTCCTCACCGTCCTGCGCGGCATCGACGGCAAAGCCTTCGCGCTTGAGCCGGGCCGCCAGTGTTTCCCGCAGCGGGGCTTCGTCTTCGACCAGAAGGATACGCATGAACTCTCCCTAGTGTCCTGGGTGTGGCCGGGGGCCAGTGGGTAATACAGATGACTGCGGACAACTATCCCTGTTCAGGGGTTATCGCCGCGTAGTGATGACATATCCGAACGGGGCGCGCGGGGCTGTGAACGCGACGGCGCCGGGTCGTCCATGTAACGGACGCGACCGCGGTCATCCATGTACTTCACCCGGTTGATGTCGCGCCCGTCGAAGGGCACGCGCTCGGCACCGAGGATGTGGCCGCCGGTGGTGCGCTGGACCCGCCGCACCGCGTCGGACAGCGACCGCTCCGGCTGGGCACCACGGGCAGCCCGCGCCATGGCCTCGGCACGGGCCTGATCCTGCGGTGGCTCCTGCGCGCCCGCACTGCCGATGGAGGCAGCGGCGCCCGTCGCCAGGAGGGCGAGGACGACAAGACGGCAGTAGCGGGTCACGGAGAACATCGGTCTGATCCTAGCGGAGCGCGGCAAAACGTTCAAAAGTTGTGAATCGACAACCGCCAGCCTGGGCCGGCGCTTTACGAATCTTTTGCAAATTCTTGGTTTTACGCAGTGAATCCGGTCTGAACTTTTCCTGCCAGGCCGTCGCGCCGTTCATCTAAGTGAACATTGGCGGCTAAAGTGGGCCCCTTGTCAAGCCGACGGCGTGACGCGGTTCACGCAGCGACCCGCTCCGCCTGGGCACGGGTGACCGCCAGCGCCTGCTCGATCAATGTCCAATCGGCCCCGGCGCGGTGGGCGCCCTCGCTGAGTACCTGGCGGAACGCGCGGCCACCCGGCTGGCCGTGGAACAGGCCCAGCAGGTGCCGGGTGATGTGCTTGAGGGCCAGGCCACGGCCGAGCTGCGCCTCGATGTAGGGGCGCATCGCGCGCAGCAGGGCGTCACGCGGCTGCAGCGCCGCGCCGATCTGCGCGGCCTCGAGCTGATGCAGCACGTAGGGGTCGTGGTAGGCCGCGCGGCCCAGCATCACGCCGTCCAGTGCCGGCAGTTGCGCCTGCGCCGCCTCGACCGTGGCCAGCCCGCCGTTGAGCACGACCTGCAGCGCCGGGCGGTCGGCCTTGAGCCGGTGCGCCCAGTCGTACTTGAGCGGCGGAACCTCGCGGTTTTCCTTCGGCGACAGCCCCTTGAGCCAGGCATTGCGGGCGTGCACGATGAACATGGCACTGCCGGCATTGGTCGACTGATCGACGAAATTGCGGAAGGTTTCGTAGTCGTTGTCTTCATCCACGCCCAGCCGGCACTTCACCGTGATCGGGATATCCACCGCCGCGACCATGGCCGCCACGCAGTCGGCGACCAGCGCCGGTTCGCGCATCAGGCAGGCACCGAAGCGCCCGGCCTGGACCCGGTCGGACGGGCAGCCGCAGTTGAGGTTGACCTCGTCGTAGCCCCAGTCCTGGGCAATCCGCGCGGCCTGCGCGAGCAGGGCCGGATCGCTGCCGCCCAGCTGCAGGGCGAGCGGATGCTCGCTGCCATCGAAGCCGAGCAGGCGTTCGCGGTCGCCGTGGATCACCGCATTGGCGTGCACCATCTCGGTGTACAGCCGCGCGCCCGGTGCCAGCAACCGGTGGAAATACCGGCAATGGCGGTCCGTCCAGTCCATCATCGGGGCGACGGAAAGGCGCAGGGAGGCGGCGTAACGGGCGGCGGCGGACGTCATCGGGTGGTTGGTCGTGGAAACTGGCATTGCCAGTGAGATCAATAGTTTACACCGGGCGACTGAATGGCGCCGGGCACTGCCCCGCCCTGCCCAGCCTCGCAGGCACGCTCAATGGTCAGCGCTGCCGACACCCTTGCCTCCCACCTGCTCGATCAACGTCTGGCTGGCGCTGTTGAGTCCCACCACCTCCACCTGCGCACCGTGCGCGGCCAACCGCTCCTGCACGCGTTCGAGCGCCGCGACAGCGGTCAGGTCCCACAGATGCGCCTGCCGCAGATCGATCCGTACGTTCGACGCGACATGCTGGTAGTCGAACGCGGCGCCGAGCTGGCCGGCCGAGGCGAAGAACACCTGCCCGCAGATGCGGTAGATCTGCACGCCATCGGTGTCCTCACGCTGGACCTCCAGCATGCGGCCAACCTTGCGCGCGAAGAACACGGCCGACAGCAGCACGCCGCTAAGTACGCCCTTGGCCAGGTCGTGGGTCGCCACGGTGACCACTACGGTCAACAGCATCACCGCAGAGGAGCTGCGCGGATGCGTGCGCAGGTCGCGCAGCGAGCGCCAGCTGAAGGTGCCGATGCTGACCATGATCATCACTGCCACCAGAGCGGCCATCGGAATCTGCCGCACCAGCGCGCCGCCGTACACCACCAGTACCAGCAGCAGCACACCAGCCACCAGGCACGACAGACGACCACGGCCGCCGGAGGTCACGTTGATCACCGACTGGCCGATCATCGCGCAGCCGGCCATGCCACCCAGGAAGCCGGTCGCTGTATTGGCCAGGCCCTGGCCGATGCATTCGCGGTTGCGCTCGCTCGGCGTCTCGGTGATGTCCTCCACGATCTGCAGGGTCATCATCGATTCGAGCAGGCCCACCACCGCCAGCGTGGCCGACACGGGCAGCACGATGCGCAGCGTCTCCCAGGTCAACGGCACGTCCGGGATGAAGAAGTGCGGCAGGCTGTCAGGGAGTTGGCCCATGTCACCGACGCTGCGCACGTCGATCCCGAAGCCCACTACTACCGCCGTCAACACACCAATCGCCACCAGCGGCGACGGCACGGCACGGGTGATGCGCGGCAGCAGGTAGATGATCGCCAACGCCGCGGCACACACGACGTACACCGTGGTTCCTCGACCCAGCAGTTCCGGCATCTGCGCAAGGAAGATCAGGATCGCCAGCGCGTTGACGAAGCCGGTGATGACCGACCGCGAGACAAAGCGCATCAGTGCGCCGAGCTTGAAGGCACCTGCCAGCACCTGAAGCAGTCCGGCCAGGATGCTGGCGGCAAACAGATACTGCAGGCCGTGATCGCGGACCAGGTCAACCATCACCAACGCCATCGCGCCGGTCGCGGCGGAGATCATGCCCGGCCGACCGCCCGCGATCGCAGTGATGACGGCGATGGAGAATGCGGCGTACAGGCCGACCTTGGGGTCGACACCGGCGATCAGCGAAAAGGCGATGGCTTCGGGAATCAGCGCCAGGGCGACGACGGTGCCGGACAGCAGGTCACCACGGATGTTGCCGAACCATTGCTGGCGCAGCGGATAAGCGGTTTGCATGTAAAAACTCCGCGCGCACGCGGCCACAGCCACGGGGCGCTACAGTGGAAAGACGCGGGTTCCTGAGCCGGGCAGGCCGGCCGCCTACCGGGCAACCCCTTGCCAGCGGGCCTGTCGCATGCCCGGCCGATACGCGCGGTGCAGCGCGAACAAGGGAGAATACGCCATCGCCTGCCCCCCCACCTTGAGCTCCACCATGACGTTCCCCCGCCTCACCGGCTTCGACCCCACCACCGAACAAGGCGTCCTGCGCCTGTCCATCGCCGCCTCGCTGGCGATGGCCGCCGCGGCGGTGGTGTTCGGTTTCCTGGCCAACTCTTCGCTGATCATCTTCGACGGCATCTACGGCCTGATCGACGTGGTGATGACCTGGCTGTCGCTGCTGGTGGTGCGCCTGATCAGCCTGTCCACCAACGTGGATGCGCTGCAGTCGCGCTTGAACCAGCGCTTCACCATGGGCTTCTGGCACCTGGAGCCGATCGTGCTGGGGGTCAGCGGCACCTTGATGATCGGTGCGGCGCTGTACGCAGCGGTCAATGCGGTGGACGCGTTGATGTCCGGCGGGCGCCAGATCGCACTGGGGCCGGCGATCCTGTTCGCCGGGCTGACCATCGTGGCCGAGATCGGGCTGGCGCTCTTCATCCGTCGGGTCAACCGCAACATCGGATCGGAGTTCATCGCGCTGGACGGCAAGAACTGGGTGGTGTCGGCCAGCATGTCGGCCGCCTACCTGGTCGCCTTCGGCGGTGGCTATCTGCTGCGCGACAGCGCATGGGCCTGGCTGGTGCCCTACATCGATCCGGCGATCCTGCTGCTGGTGTGCCTGTTCGTGATGGTGGCGCCGCTGGGCACGGTACGCCAGGCGCTGTCGGACATTCTGCTGATCACCCCGGTGGACCTGCAGGCGCACGTGGATGAAGTAGCGCGCGCGATCGTGGCGCAGCACGGTTTCATCGAGCACCGCAGCTATGTGGCCAAGGTCGGGCGCGGCGAACAGATCGAACTGTTCTTCGTGGTGCCCGAGGACGACGCACCGCGACCGCTCGTGGAATGGGACCGGCTGCGCGATCAGATCGGCGAGGCGCTGGGGGAGGAGTCACCGGACCGCTGGTTGACGATCATGTTCACCACCGATCGGGAGTGGACGATCTGAGGGGGTCGCCCGCTATCAGCGCACCGCAGCCGTAGCCTGTTTCCACTGCCGCGGCGAATGCCCGGTCTGCGCCTTGAACGCGCGCGACAGCGCCGCCTCGCTGCCGTAACCCACCTCGATGGCGATACGCTTGAGCGGATGGCCACGGCGCAGTGCCTGCTGCACCAGTCGTGTGCGCCAGCCCTGCAGGTATTGGCCGGGGGTGCTGCCGATGGTGTCGCGGAAACTGTCGGCGAAGGCGCTGCGCGACATGCCGGCGCGTTGCGCCAGCAGCTCCAGTGTCCACTCCTCGGCCGGTGCCTCGTGCATGGCCACCAGCGCGTGGCGCAGGCGCGGATGTGCCATGCCCGCGAGCAGGCCGACGCGCAGTTGGCCACTTTCCATCAGCGCACGCAGGATCTGGATCAGTACCACCTCGAACAACCGATCCAACAGCGCCTGGCGACCGCAGCGCTGCGCGAAGGCTTCTTCGAACAGCAGCGACAGCACCGGCTGGCCACCGTACAGATCGTCCAGCGGCAGGCAGATCACCGGTGGCAATGCGGCGGCGACCGGGTTGTTGCCGGCGCCCTCGAACTGCAGGTGCGCACAGGCGAAATCAGCGCCGCGCTGCGCATCGGTGACGAAGCGATGCGCGAGCGGACGGGGGTAGAGCAGCACACTGGGGCGCGTGATCTGCAGCACGCTGCCATCGGCATGCTCGACACGGACCTCGCCGTCACGGATCAGGTGCAGTTGGCCGCGTTCACCGTCCGCGGCCAAGTCGTTGATGCCGCACAGGGCCCCGGCATGGAAGACTTCGGCGCTGACCGCGAAACGGCTGAGCAGGGACTGCAGTCGATCGACCATTTCGGACTTCTGATCAAGTTTGATAGACGAAATGTAACCCAAAGCACCCACGAAGGCGTCAAAGTAGACCTCGCCAACTGGCCCCTTCCTTTCACACCGCAGGAGATTCCCATGTCCATTGCCAACGTTCTGTACACCGCCCAGGCCACTGCCAACGGCGGCCGCGACGGCCGCGCCGTCTCCTCCGACAACGTCCTGGACGTGCAGCTGTCGACCCCGCGCGAGCTGGGCGGCGCCGGCGGTGCGGGCACCAACCCGGAGCAGCTGTTCGCCGCGGGCTATTCGGCCTGCTTCCTGGGCGCACTGAAGTACGTGGCCGGCCAGGCCAAGGTCGCCCTGCCGGCCGAGACCCAGATCACCGGCAAAGTGGGCATCGGCCAGATCCCGACCGGTTTCGGCATCGAAGTGGCGCTGGAGATCTCGGTGCCGGGCCTGCCGCGCGAGCAGGTCGAGGAACTGGTGCAGAAGGCCCACATCGTGTGCCCGTACTCCAACGCCACCCGCGGCAACATCGATGTGACCCTGACCGTGATCTAAGCCGCTTCGGCGCCTTTGAAACGGACCCACGGCGGGCCGGGCATTGCCTGGTCCGCCGTGCGCGTTTGCGGCGTCAAGAATGTGACGGTGACAGTCAGCCAGGCTTCGTATACTCGGCCTCCAACTATGGAATGGTGGAGTGAAGCATGCGGGCCAAGTACATCCGATCCTCCCTGGCAGCACTGATGCTGGCTGGTCTGGCCGCTACTGCCACAGTGAATGCCGCCCCCGCCGCCTCCGCCAAAGGGGTCAGCGCGACGTACACGACCTGCGAACAGCAGGCGCATGGCGCGATCGAACAGGCGGCCTGCATCTCGCAGGAACGCACCCGCCAGGACCAGCGCCTGAACCGGGTCTACAAGCAGCTGCAGACCAAGCTGGATGCCTCGCGCAAGGCGAAGCTGGTGGCCGCGCAGCGCGCGTGGCTGAGCTCGCGCGATCTCGATGGCCGCCTCGAAGCGGTGCTGTATGACGACTCGCAACCGGGCAACCTGCAGGGCAGCGAGACCGACATGCTGCGCCTGAGCGCACGCGCCGACCAGCTGCAGACCTATCTCGACCTGCTCAACTGAGCCGGCGATACCCTCTTCCGATACAAGGACGTATGTGATGCCTACCAACATCGACACCCGCAACCTGGACGCCACTTCCGGCGCGGTCTACTTCTCCGTGGGCCGCGGCACCGAAGGCGGTCCGGCGTCCTACCACCTGGCCATCGCCGGCATCACCCAGGGGCTGCGTGAGCCCGACTGGGGCGTGGTCAGCAGCGTCGCGCAGAACAGCGGCTACAGCCTGGGCGCGATCCAGGTGGATTTCGGCCAGCGCGGCGATTGGGCGCTGGGTGCGATTTCCGGCCGTGCGCTGCAGCCGGGCGAGAAGACCTACGTCGATGCGGTGATCGGCCAGGCACAGGCCTATGCAACCTCGCACAATCTGCCCTTCACCCGCGACCACGCAGACCTGCGCGCCGACCTGCTCAGCCATGGCAACGGCCTGCAGGAACGTACGTCCATCCGCTTCATCGACAAGGACACCCGCGACAGCATCAACGCCTGGGCCGGTTCGGATGAAGGCAAGCAGTGGATCCACACCAATATCGATTACCCGCAGGTGCGCAACGCGACCAAGACCGCGATGGACATCGTGGACAAGCACGGCAGCCAGATCAGCGAAGACCATCGCTTCGAGGCGATCAGCCTGCTGGCCAAGACCGCCAACCAGCTGCCCAGCCAGTTACCGCGCCTGCAGAAAGTGCTCCAGGACGGCGGCGACTACCAGGCGCTTCGCGATGAAGCCACCGCGATCCGCGGCACCTACAAATACTACGACGGCCCCAAGGCGGCCGACATCGCGGTGACCTACGAGGACGCCTACGCCACCAACAAGGACGCGATGGACCGCGCCCACACCAAGGTGAGCAGCGCAGGCTATTCGCCCGGTGGCGAAGGCCAGGATGCGGACATCCGCACCGCGCTGGCGCATATCCAGCCGCCGGCACGCGCGGCGGCCTCGCAGGTGCTGAAGGAGGGTTCGCAGGGCCGGCAGGTGGGCAAGCTGGAAGACAACCTGTCGGTGCTGGGCTACACCGGTGCCGAGGGCAAGGCGTTGAACGCCGACAAGCGTTTCGACGCCGATACGCACGCAGCGGTGGAGTCATTCCAGCGCGCGCACGGCCTGGAGCCGGTGGACGGCAAGGCCGGCCCGGCGACGCTGGCGGCGATCGACCGCGAAGCGCGCCAGCTGCAGACCGAGCTGGCCGCGCAGGGCCACACCGATGCCAAGGGCCGCCCGCTCGGGGTCGATGGTCATCTGGGTGCGGGCACCCGCGAGGCGATGACGTCCTATCAGAATGCACACGGACTGGAGGCGACCGGCGTGGTCGATGCGGCAACCCGCGCGGCGATGGCCACGCCAGTCGAACCGGGCCGCGAGACGGCTACGCCGACACCGACACCGACACCGACGCCCGCCGAGGCTGCGCCGGGACGTCCACTGTCCGATGCCGGCCACCCGCAGCATGTGCTGTACATGGAAACGCTGATGCGCGTGCACGAAGCCGAAGAGGCCCGTGGCATTCCGTCCGGCCAGCACAGCGAGCGGCTGGCAGGCGCGTTGACCGTGGAAGCGGTGCGTGCCGGCCAGCACACCATCGACCGGGTGGAGTTCAACCAGGATGGATCGATGGCACGTACGGTGCAGGCCAATGCGATGCGCGACGAATCGGCGATGAACCGCAATGGCGCGCCGGTGCCGACCGCCGAGGCGGTGAACCAGTCGTTGCAGGAAAGTGGTGAGCGCGCCCAGCTGGCCAGTGACCAGCAGCGCGAGCAGCGCCAGATCGACCAGCAGACCCAGCAACATGGGCCGCGCACGGCGATGGCCTGAGGCAGCATAAAAATGGGCGGCTGCCTGGCTTGATCGCCTGGCAACCGCCCATCCCACCGCGGTGGATCCCGGGCAAGGCCCGGGATGCGTCTGGTTCCCGGTGTGGGCGACCGCGATGCGGTCGCCGGGGTTACTTCTCGCTCGTTACCAACTGCACGACGCTGGAGAAATCCAGCTTGCCGCGGCCCGCCTGGTGGTTCATCGAGTACAGGTTGCGGGCCAGTTCGCCGAGCGGAATCGAAGCGCCGACGCTCATCGCCGCTTCCACCGCCAGGCCCATGTCCTTGAGCATCAGGTCGCTGCCGAAACCGCCGCTGTAGCCGCGCGAAGCGGGCGCGTTGTCCAGCACGCCCGGCCACGGGTTGCACACTTCGGTGGCCCAGCTGCGGCCGGTGCTGACCGCCATCATCTGCGACAGCACCTTCGGGTCCAGCCCGTGGGCGACGCCCAGCGCGATGGATTCGCCTGTGACGGCCATGATCACGCCCAGCGCCATGTTGTTGCACAGCTTGGCAACCTGGCCGGCACCGCTGGCACCGACATGGAAGATGTTCTTGCCCATCGCCTGCAACAGCGGGCGGGCGCGCTCCAGCGCATCGGATTCACCACCGACGATGAAGGTCAGGGTGCCGGCCTGCGCGCCCGCGGTGCCACCGGAGACCGGTGCATCCAGCATCTGCAGGCCGCGTGCGGCCGCCGCTTCGGAAACCTTGCGCGCAGTCGCCGGGGCGATCGTGCTGCAGTCGATGACCAATGCGCCACCGGGAATATCGGCGAGCAGGCCGTCATCGCCCAGGTACACGCCTTCGACGTGGCGGCTGGCCGGCAGCATCGAAATCACGATCTCGGCATTTGTCAGCGTATCCAGCGCGGAGGTTGCGGCGGTGGCGCCGGCATCGACCGCCGCCTGCACGGCAGCGGGGACCAGATCGAACACGCGCACGGCGTGGCCGGCCTTGGCCAGGTTGGCGGCCATCGGGCCACCCATGTTGCCCAGGCCAATGAATGCGATACGGCTCATGCGAGGCTCCTTTCAGGGACGGTGGCACCCAGGTCGGCCAGCGGATGCGTGGCGTTGGACCAGGGCGAAACGAAGAAGGTATCGGCCCACGCCGCCGTGGCCTGCGCCAGCGTGCGTGGCTGCCATTGCGGGTTGCGGTCCTTGTCGACCAGCAGCGCGCGGATGCCTTCGGCGAAATCGCCGTGGGCAGCGCAATGCAGCGCGGTGACGTACTCGAAGCGGTACACCTCGGCCAGCGATGCACCCGCGGCACGACGCTGCAGTTCGAAGGCCAGCCGTGCCGAGCCCGGCGCCCCGGCGGCGAGCGTGGCTTGTGCCGCCTGCAGCCACGGGTCATCGGTCTGCAGCGCGGTGATCCGCTCGACAATCGCGGCGAGGTCATCGCCCTCGCACAGCGCATCGATGCTGGCGGCGTTGCGCAGCAGCGGGCCGGTGGCCGCATCGCTGGCGTGCTGCTGCAGCAGGGCGCTGAGCTGTTCGTGGTTGCGCTTGGCCACATCGCTCCAATGCACTTCGGTAAGCGCGGCGAACACCGCCTCGCGCTGTGCTTCGGCGATATGGATATCGGCCATGCCGGCGTAGATGGCATCACCAGCATTGAGCGGTGCGCCGGTCAACGCCAGGAAGCGCCCGCCCTGGCCGGGCACGCGTGGCAGCAGCCAGCTGCCGCCGACATCCGGGAACAGGCCGACGGTGATTTCCGGGAAGGCCAGCTTGGAGCGCTCGCTGACCACGCGATGGCTCGCACCGGACATCAGGCCGATGCCACCGCCCATGACGATGCCATGGCCCCAGCACAGGATCGGCTTGGGATAGGTGTGGATGGCGTAGTCGACGCGGTATTCGACGTCGAAGAATTCGGCGGCGTAGGCGTTGTCGCGGATATCGGTACTGCCCGCGTCGCGGTAGGCCAGCATGCTGCGATACAGGCTGTGCAGATCGCCACCGGCGCAGAAGGCTTTTTCACCTGCACCCTGCAGCACCACCAGCGCGATGCCGGCATCGCTGGCCCACGCATCCAACCGCTCGCGCAGCAGGTGCGCCATCGGCAGCGAGAACCCGTTGAGGGTGCGCGCGGCGTTGAGCGTGGCGATGCCGATGCGCTTGCCGTTGCCGGCGCTGCGCTCTTCGAACAGGACCGGGGCTTCGTCGCTGGCGGCGACGGTGCTCATGCGTTCTTCCACTGCGCGGCGCGCTTGTCCAGGAAGGCGTTCACGCCTTCGGCCTGGTCGGCGCTGTCGAACAGGTCGACGAAGGCTTCGCGCTCGGCGACCAGCGCCGCAGCGTGGGTGCCGGTGCGGGTGGCCTGCACCAGCGTCTTGCAGGCGGCGATGCTGGTCGGGCTCTGCTTGCCCGCCTTGTGCGCCCACGCCAGGGCCAGGGCCTTGGCTTCGCCCTTGCCGACTTTTTCCTCGGCCAGGCCGATGCGTACGGCGGTTTCGGCATCGATGCGCTCACCGAGCAGGATCATGCGCTTGGCCCACCCCTCGCCGACCAGACGCGGCAGGTTCTGGGTGCCGCCGGCACACGGCAGCAGGCCGACGGTGGCCTCCGGCAGCGCCACCTGGGCGTGGTCTTCGATGATGCGCAGGTCGCAGGCCAGCGCGCATTCCAGCCCACCGCCCATGGCGTAGCCGTTGATCGCGGCGATGGACACGCCGCGGAACGCCGACAGGGCTTCGAAGGCTTCGCCGAAGCGGCGTGCCGCTTCACGTGCAGCGGCCTTGTCGCCGGAGGCGAACTGCTTGAGGTCGGCACCGGCGGAGAAGAATTTCTCGCCGTCGCCGGTGATCACCAGCGCGTAGATGTCCTTGTCCGCACTCAACGCACCGACCAGGTCGCGCAACGCCGACAGGCTGTGCACGGTCCAGGTATGCGCGGGCGGATTGTTGAGCGTCACCACCGCGACGTGGCCATCGACTTCGACCTTCAGGCCAGTGTGTTCGTGCGTGCGCCAATCCATCATCGCAGTTCCTCTTCGGTGTTGAGCAGGTGGCGGGCAACGATCACCCGCATGATCTCGTTGGTGCCTTCCAGAATCTGGTGCACGCGCGAATCGCGCAGCAGGCGTTCGATCGGGTATTCGCGGATGTAGCCATAGCCGCCGTGCAGCTGCAGCGCGTCGTTGCAGATGTTGAAACCGGCATCGGTGGCGAAGCGCTTGGCCATCGCGCACCACACATTGGCATCACTGGCACCGGCATCGAGCTTGCGCGCCGCGGTATGCACCATCTGCCGCGCGGCGACTAGTTCAATGGCCATGTCGGCGAGCTTGAACTGCAGTGCCTGGAACTCGGCCAGTGCCTTGCCGAACTGGCGGCGCTCGCCCATGTAGCGGCGTGCGGCGTCCAGCGCGCCCTGCGCCGCGCCCAGCGAGCAGGCGGCGATGTTGATGCGGCCGCCGTCCAGGCCCTTCATCGCCAGCTTGAAGCCGCCACCCTCCTCTCCCAACAGGTGGCTGACCGGCACGCGCACGTTCTCGAAGGTGATGCCGCGGGTGGGCTGGCTGTTCCAGCCCATCTTCTCTTCCTTGCGGCCATAGCTGATGCCCGGCAGGTCCGCCGGCACCGCAATGGCACTGATGCCGCCGGCACCGGCACCGCCGGTACGCGCCATCACCACCAGCAGCTCGGTGGCACCGGCGCCGGAAATGAAGGCCTTGGACCCGTTCAGTACGTAATGGTCGCCATCACGCACGGCCGTGGTTTTCAGCGACGCCGCGTCCGAGCCTGCGCCCGGTTCGGTGAGGCAGTACGAGGCCAGCTTGCTGCCCGAGGACAGGTCGGTGCCCCAGGCAGCGCGCAGGCTGTCCTGGCCCCACTTGGACACCATCCACGAGGCCATGTTGTGGATGCTGATGTAGGCCGCGGTGGACGGGTCCACGTTGGCGAGCTCCTCGATGACGACGGCGGCGTCCAGACGGCTCAGGCCGCTGCCACCGACCTCGGGGTCCATGTACAGGCCACAGAACCCGAGTTCCCCGGCCTTGGCGATCGCCTCGCGCGGAAAGATGCCCTCCGCATCCCATTGCGCGGCGTGCGGCGCCAGTTCGGCCTGGGCGAAGTCACGCGCCGCCTCTCTATAGGCCTGCTGCGCTTCTTCGAGTTCCGTCGTCATCGAGTGGCTCATGGTCGAACTCCCTTACTTCAAGCTGATCGTGGTGTTGACGCCGTGGCCCAGCGTCTCGTCGTCGAACCAGCGCGAGGTGATCGTCTTGGTCTGGGTGTAGAACATCACCACCTGCTTGCCATACGGGCCCAGGTCGCCGAGCTTGGAGGCGCGCGAACCGGTGAAGGAGAACAGCGGCACCGGCACCGGAATCGGCACGTTGATGCCGACCTGGCCGACGTCGATGTCTTCCTGGAACTTGCGTGCGGCCGCGCCGGACTGGGTGAACAGCGCGGTGCCGTTGCCGTTCGGGTTGGCGTTGATCAGCGCGATGGCATCTTCCAGCGTGTCCGCTTCGAGGATCACCAGCACCGGCCCGAAGATTTCCTCGTCGTAGATGCGCATGCCCGGCGTGACGCCGTCGAAGATCGTCGGGCCAACGAAGTTGCCCTTCTCGAACCCATCGACCTGCGGGTTGCGGCCGTCCAGCACCAGCTTGGCGCCCTGCTCCACGCCCGAGGCGATCAATGCTTCGACGCGCTCACGCGCCGCGCAGGAGATCACCGGGCCGACGTCGGTCCCGGCGACGCCGCCGCCGCTGACCTTCAGGGTCTTGGCCTTGGCCACCAGGTCGGGCACCCACGCGCGGGCTTCGCCGACCAGCACCAGGGTGGAGGCGGCCATGCAGCGCTGCCCGGCCGCACCGAAGGCGGCACCGACCATCGCGTTGAGGCTCTGTTCCTTGTTGGCGTCCGGCAGCACCACGGCGTGGTTCTTGGCGCCCATCATGCACTGCACGCGCTTGCCGGCCAGCGAGGCGCGGTTGTAAACGTGGGTACCGACGCGGGTAGAGCCGACGAACGAAACGGCCTTGATGTCCGGGTGGTCGCAGATCGCGTTGACCACTTCTTCGCCGCCGTGCACGACGTTGAGCACGCCCTTGGGGATGCCCGCTTCCAGCGCCAGTTCGACCAGGCGCATGGTGACCATCGGGTCCTGTTCGGACGGCTTGAGGATGAAGGTGTTGCCCGTTGCAATGGCCATCGGGAACATCCACAGCGGAATCATCGCCGGGAAGTTGAACGGGGTGATGCCCGCGCACACGCCCAGCGGCTGCAGCAGGGTGTAGGTGTCCACGCCGTTGGCCACGTTGTTGGCCAGCTCGCCGAGCTGCAGGTTGCCGATCGCCGCTGCGTGCTCGACCACTTCCAGCCCGCGGAACACATCGCCTTCGGCGTCCGGCACGGTCTTGCCCTGCTCGGCGCTGAGGATGTGCGCCAGCTCGCTCATGTTTTCGCGGATCAACTGCTGGTACTTCAGGAAGATGCGCGCACGGGTGCCGATCGGCGTCTTGCGCCAGGTCTTGAAGGCTTCCTTGGCCGAGGCCACGGCAGCATCGACTTCACTGACGGTGGCGAACGGCACCTGGGCCAGGACGTCCTGGGTGGCCGGATTGACCACGTTCTGCCAGTGCGAGCTGGCCGATTCGATGAACTGGCCATCGATCAACATACGGATACGGGGCGCTGCAACAGTCATGACAATTCCGGCGGGTGCGAAAGTTATTGGCATTATTCACACCACCACGCTCGATTTCCGGGCTGTATACGCTTAATCTGGCCAATGCCCGCTACGATTATTGTGAATTCTGTGAATAGCCAGCTGCCCCAACGCCAGATCGGCCTGCGCCTGCTGAAGTTGCGTGAGCAACGTGGCTACAGCCAGGTGGCGCTGGCGCGGGCGCTGGGGCTGTCGGCCAGCTACCTGAACCAGATCGAGCGCAACAAGCGCCCGCTGACCCCGGCGGTGCAGAGCCGTCTGCACGAGGTGTTGGGCGACGTTTCCGGGTTGTTCGACGTGGATGAGCCCGGCGCGCTGCAGGAATCGCTGGGCGAGACCCTACGCGACCTGGGCCTGGACGATGTCAGCAGCACCGAGCTGCGCGCGATGGCGGGCAACCTGCCGCAGATCAGCCGTGCCCTGCTCGACCTGCACCGCCGCCACCTGATGCTGCGCGAGCATGCCGCCGCGCTGGAGTTCCAGCTCGGCGACGTGCATGCCGGGCAGGCGCTGCCGGCCGGCGACCAGGTGCGCGATTTCTTCAACCGCATGCACAACCACATCCCGGAGCTGGATGACCTGGCCGAGCAGTTGTTCGGCGAATGGGGGCTGGTGGCCGGGCACGTGGCACCGCGGTTGCGCCAGCTGCTGGCCGACCGCCACGGCGTGCTGGTGGAGGTGGGGCCGCTGCAGGCCGGGCGCGAGAAGCGCGTCTACGACGGCGGCAGCCGCACGTTGTGGCTGCCCGACTACCTGGAGGCGGGCCAGCAGGCGTTCCAGATGGCCGCCGAACTGGCGCTGCTGGGCTATGCCGCACAGATCGACGCGGTGATCGCACGCGCGGGGTTCCGCGAACCGGAGCAGATCGCACAGGCCCGGATCGGCATGTCCAACTACTTCGCCGGGGCATTGGTGATGCCGTATGCGCAGTTCCTGCGCGCCGCCGAGCACAGTGCCTACGACATCGATGCGCTGGCGCATCGCTTCGGCGTGGGCTTCGAGGCGGTCTGCCATCGGTTGAGCACGCTGGCACGACGCAGTGCACCGGGCCTGCCGTTCTTCTTCATCCGCGTGGACCGCGCCGGCAATGTGTCCAAGCGCCACTCGGCCACCGACTTCCACTTTTCGCAGGTGGGTGGCTCGTGCCCGCTGTGGATCGTCTACGAGGCCTTCAACCAGCCCGGCCGCGTGTTGACCCAGACCGCACGCATGCCCGATGGGCGCCGCCATTTCTGGCTGGCGCGGCAGGTCAGCAGCGGGCCGGTGGGGCACGGGCAACCGCGCAAGACCTTCGCGGTGGCACTGGGTTGCGACCTGCAGCACGCCGAACGGCTGATCTACTCGCGCGGGCTGGATATCCAGAGCCCGGGCAACTCGGTGTCGATCGGCCCTGGTTGCCGGGTGTGCCCGCGTGAGGACTGCATGCAGCGTGCGTTCGCGCAGTTGCCTGGGCGGGCTTAGGGGGCATTGCGGCGCCGTTGCACCGCTGCCACGCATGGCGTGGCACTACCTGTGCCAGCCACGTTATGCGTGGTACGCGCGCGCCTCAATAGATCGGCGTCACCTTCATCTGCGGCAATGGCCGGGGCGCGCCTTCGGTGAGGTCCGGGCCGAGGTCTTCCCAGCTCTGGCCCTGCTCGACCATCATCCGCCACAGCTGCTGCGATTCACGGCGCTTGTCTTCCGAGCCCAACCGGTACGACGGCGGCGGTGGCTCGCCGTTGGCGACGCTGTCGTAGGCCCCCGCCCAGGCGACCACGCGCTGGGCCGGGTCATCGGTGCGTGCCACGTCGAGCGTATAGCGCTGATAGGCCGAGGCCAGATTGCGCCAACGGATCCAGTAGTGGTTCTCGAAGGAGAAATCGCAGAAGCGCTCGCCGGCCACGCTGCCCTTGGCCGCGATGCGGCTGAGCACGTCCTGCGCCATGTCCAGGTTCATGCCGCCCTCGTCGCCCTGCAGCGAGACGTGCACGATGCGGTCGCGGTAACCCGGTGCACGCGCCTGCAGCACATCGCGCCAGTTCTGCATGGTCGAGACGATGGAGAACAGGAAACCGGACATCTCCGCCGCTGCCAGCGGCTGGGCGATGGAATGGTAGCTGCGCTGCCAGCCCTGACGGTTCTCAGTGGGCAGGAACACCGAGCGCTCGATCTGCGCCACCTCGCCGGCATCGGCCGGGACGTTGCTGGCATCGGCATGCCGCGGGTAGGCCAGGTTGATGCCGAACGTGGGCCAGCGCGGCAGCGCCGCATCGAACAGGTGGATCGGGAAGTTGCTGCTGATGCCGCCGTCGGAGAACCAGCACACGCGGAACGCGGTGATCACCGGGCCGCAGTTCTGGCCGCCACTGGTCAGCCCTTCCATGCTGTCGGCGACGTTGCTGTTGTCGCGCCGCGGCACCGCCTCTTCGCCGGGCTCGCAGCGACGCTCGCGCCGCGCCGGCTCGTGCAGCGGCACCGCGCTGATCAGCAAC
Organism: Stenotrophomonas sp. GL_111; assembly: GCF_057835245.1. Lineage (NCBI taxonomy): Bacteria > Pseudomonadati > Pseudomonadota > Gammaproteobacteria > Lysobacterales > Lysobacteraceae > Stenotrophomonas > Stenotrophomonas sp. GL_111. Next base: position 287,399 of record NZ_CM174421.1, on the reverse strand, counting down.
GGGAAACTCAGGCTCATGCGGGTCGCCACCAGTACCGGCATCTGCTCGCCGTCGACCAGCCGGTAATAGTCGCGCCCGTCGACGCGCTCGGGCGCGCCGGCCTGGGCCACCAGCCAATCGACCACGTTGGCCGGGAACAACTGGGCGAATTCCTCGCGCACGAACCAGAAGTGCGCGGCATGGAACGGCAGGGTGCGCGGCTCGGAATGCGACACGCAGGTGGTGATCATCTGCAGGCTGATCGCGTGTGCGCCCACCGGCTCGCCGCCATAACGCGGGGCCTGATGCAGATCGCCAAACGTGAGCGGCTGGTCCAGCGGCTTGCCGGCCAGGGCCTGCAGGCGCTCGTGCAGCCAGTCGGTCAGCGCCGGCGCGGAGGCATCGGCCTGGGTGGCCCCACTGCACAGCCCCAACAGGTTGCGCCGCGCCACCCGCGCCACCCGCAGCGCGGCGGCCAGCACGCCGGCGCCGTAGGCGCACAACAACGACGGCAGCAGCGTGGCCACCACCCCATCGAAGCCGGCGGCAAGCCAGCCCGTACCCAGCAGCAGCGCCAGCGCCCCTAGCAGCTCCAGCGGCGCGATGGCGAACACCGCCGCCAGCAGGCAGGCGATCTTGCGCGGCAGGCTGGAGCGCCCGGTGAGCATCACCAGCAGGCGATAGGCGGTGCGCGCGCCGTGCGCCGGCTGGAACAGGCTGTAGATGAAGCCGCGCGTGGACAGCTGTGCCGATACCGCCGCCAACCCGGGGAAGCCCACCAGCTCGCCCACGTCCTGCCCGGCATGGCGACGGCGATCACCCAGTGCGGCGGCAGCGGCCACCGCAGCGGCGATGGCGCCTGCCGAGGTGCCGCCGATGCTCTTGAAACGGTATTCGCTGGCCAGTGACAGCACCGCGTTGGGATACACGATGCCGCTGGTGATGCCGCCCTTCATGACCAGATCGCAGTACTTGTCCGCCACGTCGCCACCCTCTGTCCGCCACCCGTGGGGACAGTATCGCCCAAGCCCTTCTCAGGGCCTGAGAACCACGCCGCAGAAGCGCTCAGCGCCCTGTCGAAGCGGACTGTGGCACCCGCCGCAGCTGCGACAGGTCGTAGCCCAACGCGGCGATCCGGGCCGTGGCGGCGCGGTAATCCTGATCGGATATCTGTGGGGTCCGCGCCATCAGCCACACGTAGTCGCGCTTGCTGCGGCCCACGATGGTCTGCTGATACTCCGCGTCCAGGTAGACCACCACGTACTCGGCCTGGATCGGCCAGATGAACTGCATGCCCCACACCGCGCCATGGCTGCCCGGCGTGACCGTGCCGACCGGATGCATGGTTTTCAGTGGCGCCTGGAAACTGCCCTTGCGGTAGCGGAAGGTGGTCTGGATGCGCCCATCCGGACGCAGTGCATACGACTCCACCGCATCGAAGGCCTCGCGCTCGGGGCGGCTGGGAATATGCGCGATCACATACCAGTCCCCCATGAAGCGCGGCACATCAACCTGCGCCACCGGCGGGATCGGGCGGGTGTTGCCGCCGCAGCCGCCGAGCAGCACGCCCACTGCCAACACACCCAACAACCCATGCATCTTCATGGCGGTGCCCTCAGTCGCGTGCAAACAGGTAGTGGGCCACCAGCCACTGCTGGCCCTGCTGGTAGCCGAACAGCTCCGCGCAGGCCATCCAGAACATCCGCCAGCGCTGGAACCACAACGCCGCGTTGGCCTGGCCATAGCACTGACGCAACACGGCCATCACCGCCTCGCGCTCGCCGTCCTGGTTGGCCAGCCAGTGGTTGGCGGTGCGCTGGTAATGGGTGCCGTCCAGCAGCCAGCGCTGCTGCAGCTGCAGATGCTGCTGGAAGCACAGCAGGGTGTCAGCGGCGGGCATCAGGCCACCGGTGAAGAAGTGCCGGCCCATCCAGTTGTCCTCGCCCTCGGTCTCGAACGGGTACATCACGCTGCGGTGCGCGAAGATGTGCACGAACAGTTTGCCGTCCGGGCGCAGCCAGCGCTGGATGCGCTGCAGCAACTGTGCGTAGTTGCGCATGTGCTCGAACATCTCGATGGACACGCAACGATCGAACGCGGCCGCATCCAGCACCAGGTGGTTGACGTCGCGGGTGATCACCGTGACGTTGCCCAGCCCGCGTGCCTGGCATTGCGCCAGGATGTGCGCACGCTGGCTGGCCGAGTTGGACACCGCCGTGATGCGCGCATTCGGATAGTGCTCGGCCATCCACAGGGTCAGCGAGCCCCAGCCGCAGCCCAGCTCGAGGATGTCCTGGCCATCGGCCAACTGCGCGCGTTCGCCGTACAGCGTGAGCATCGCCACTTCGGCCGCCTCCAGGCTTTCATTGCCGGTGGCGTAGTAGGCGCTGCTGTACTTCAGGCGTGGCCCGAGGCAGTGCTGGAAGAACGCTGCGGGAACTTCGTAGTGCTGGCGGTTGGCGGCATCCACATGCAGGGCCACCGCGCTGTGCGACAAGCCGGCGATGCGCTCGGCGAAGCGCTGCGATTGCGCCTGCACGCCACCGGCCAACTCCTCGCGCAACCTCGCCTCGCACTGGCGGCGGATGCCCAACCGCAGCAGCGCATCGGGCAGCAGGCCGCGCTCGGCCAGGCCGGTCAGCCCGTTGGCGTAGTCCGGTGCTGGCAGGTATTCACTGGCGACATTCACGATGACGACTCCTTGCGGGGGTGCGGAACACGGGAGGGAAACCACGGAAACAACATCGGGGTGGTGCGCTGGTAGTCGCGGTAGTCCTCGCCACGGCTGCGCAGCGCCTGCGCCTCGGTGAAGGGAATGCCGCTGACCCAGCGCAGGAACACGTACATCACCAGCGGCCCGGACCAGGCCAGCCACCACAGCGGTGACTGCACCGCCAGCAGCACGTAACTGAACCAGTGCAGCCACTCGAAGAAATAGTTGGGGTGCCGCGAATAGCGCCACAGCCCCTGCCGGCAGGTGCGGCCGCGGTTGGCCGGATCGGCGCGGAAGCGCGCCAGTTGGCGATCCGCCACGGTCTCACCGCTCACGCTGAGCAGCCACACCACGAGCGCGGCGATCATCCACCCCCAGGGATACGGCTGCGGGTTGTGCGCCACGGCCACGAACGGCAGCGCGAACAATACGATCAGCAGTGCCTGGAACTGGAAGAAGGCGAAGATCCACAAGGGATTGCCCTGCCAATGCCGGCGCAGCTGCTGGTAGCGGCCATCCTCGGGTTCGTGGCGCACGCGGTGCCACAGGTGCAGGGCCAGCCGCGCGCCCCACACGCCGCCCAGCACCGCCAACGCGATCCGCGGCCACAGCGCGCCGTCGCCCAGCCATGCCAGCAGCAACGCGGTGGCGGCCACGCCCTTGGCCCACAGCACATCGACCACGCCGATGTTCTGGTGGCGGTGTTGCCACCACCAGCCCCAGCTCATGATCACCGCTGCGTACAGCCAGACCCACCAGAGCAGCTTCATGGTGCCTCTCCCTGCAAGGTGACGGGGAGGGAGGCCGCACCGCGCTGCCAACGGCCCGCGCATGCCGCCAACAAAGGCAATGCCAGCGACCAGCCCAGCCCCAGCAGCACCAGCCCCTGCCAGACCGGTGCGGTGAACTGCACAGCGCCCCAGCCGCGCGCGGCCGACAGGTACGCCAGTGGCGCCAGCAGCAGGCCGACCAGCGCTGCCACGCGCAGGTGCCGTTGCAGCAGCGCCAGCGAGACCGTCACCGTCATCGCGAACGAGGCCCACAGCGCCAGAATCCACAGCGGTGACAGCCATGCCGGCGTGTTGCCGGCGGCATACAGCACCCGCCCACTGCCTGCGGCGATGCCATCGACCAGCAGGCCGCAGCCGATCGCCAGCGCCATCACCTTCAACTCCACCCGCGGCTGCGGCGACCACGCCAGCTGGGTGATCACGTAAACCGTTGCGGCCAGCAGCGCCGGCCAGCGCAGCCCACGCCCGGCGCCCACCACCGCGCACAGCCAGACCAGCTGGTTGCCCACCACATTGGCCCAGAAGCGCAGCATCTCAGCCGACCTCGCGCTGCAGTGGCGCGCGATACCCCGGCTTGGCCAGCAGCAGCTGCGAGACACCGATGGAGCGTTCCAGAAAACCGCCTTCGCAGTAGGCCAGGTAGAACTCCCACAGGCGGATGAAGCGCGCATCGAAGCCCTGCGCCCGCACGGCCGGCAGCTGCGCGAGGAAACGCCTGCGCCAGGCACGCAGGGTCAGCGCATAGGAATGCCCGAAGTCGTGCTGGCCGATCAGCTGCAGGTCGCTGCTGCGGGTCTTGGCCGCCATGATCGCGTTGAGCGCGGGAATGAAGCTGCCTGGAAACACGAAGCGCTTGATGTAATCCACGCTGCGCCGGGCCTGCTCGTAGCGCTGGTCTTCGATGGTGATCGCCTGCAGCAGGGCCAGCCCATCAGGCTTGAGCAGGCGGCTGAGCGTGGCGAAGTAGGTATCCAGGTACTGCGCGCCGATTGCCTCGATCATTTCGATGGAGACCAGCTTGTCGTACTCGCCCTCCAGGTCGCGGTAGTCGTTCAGCAGCAAGGTCACCCTGTCCTGCAGACCCGCGGCTTCAACGCGCTGTTTGGCCAGGGTGTATTGCTCCACCGAGATGGTGGTGGTGGTGACATGGCAGCCGATGTGCTGCGCCGCATACAGCGCAAAGCCGCCCCAGCCGGTACCGATTTCGATCACCCGGTCGGACGCGGTGAGCTGCAGCTGTTCGCAGATGCGCGCGAGCTTGCGCTGCGAAGCCGTCTCCAACGTATCGTCCGGTGCGGCGAACAGGGCCGAGGAGTACATCAGGTCGCTGGACAGGAACAGCGAGAAGAACGGATTGCCCAGGTCGTAGTGCGCGGCGATGTTGCGGCGGCTGCCCTCACGGGTATTGCGGCGCAGCCGGTTCCAGCCCTTGAGCAGCAGGCCACCGAGCCGAGCCGGCCCGCGCTCCATGCCATCGAGCAGGTCCCGGTTGCGCACCAGCAACTGCACCAGTGCGACCAGATCATCGCAGCGCCAGTCGCCGCGGATGTAGGCCTCACCCGCACCGACGCTGCCCTGTGCGGCCACCGCGCGGTAGAACGCCGGGTCATCCACCCACACCGTTACGCGCGGCAGCGCGGCTGGATCACCGAGCAGCACGTCACCGAGCGCATCGCGCAGGTGCAGGCTGCCGCCCTGCAGCGCGCCGAGCTGTACCAGCAGACGCTTGCGCAGGAACACCTCCAGCGCGGTGGGCACGGGCAGCGCGAGTGGCCGGGTCATGTCGTTCATGGTTGTTTTCCCGCAAGCGAAGGGTGGTCGTGGATGGGGTTGCGCTTGAGCCACAGGCGCAGTGCCTGCCAGTGGATGGCCGCCACCACCTGCAGGGTCATCAGCGGATAGCGCAGCAGCACCCGGGCCAGGCCGCGGCCATCGAGTGGATGCCGCTGCAGCGACAGCGCGGCGTCGAACTGGCGCACGCCCTCGCGCCAGACCTGCATGTGCACGTGCAGGTCCTCGCCCGGCGCGGTGAAGCGCCAGTGGTAGCGGCAGTCCATCGGCATGAACGGCGAGACGTGGAACTGCTTGTCGAACGACCAGGCCAGCGCGCGACCCTGTGCATCGGCCTGCGTCACCGGCAGCACGTAGGCGTGGCGCTCCTTCCACGGCGTGTTGGTGATCTCGGCCACGATGCTGTCCAGCGTGCAGCCGTCGGCGGCGTAGCAGTAGTAGAAGCTGACCGGATTGAACACGTGGCCGGCGTAGCGCAGGTGAGTGAGCACCCGGACCGGGCCCTGCGGGCGCTGCCCCAGCGCGGCGGCAACCCGGTCGCGCACGGCCTCGGCCAGCGGCTGCGCCGGATCACCCAGGTAGTCGCTGCGGCGGAATTCGGCCAGGTTGCGCCGGCCCACCGACCACAGCCAGCGGCCCTGGAACAGCGTGTCCAGTTCATCCAGGTCGATCAGCAGTTGTGCGGTGGGGTAGCCGAATGCATGCGCATGCGGCACATGGCGGCTGTGGTGCATGCGGCCACGGTAGATCGCGCTGGCGCTCATGCCGGCAACGCCTCGGACAACGGCCAGTAGGCCTCGGTATCCAGTGCCTGCAATGCATCGACCACGCGCCGTGCACTGCGGATGCCGTCTTCATGGAAGCCCCAGCCCCAGTACGCACCGGCAAACCAGGTGCGGCGCTGGCCCTGGATCTCGGCCCAGCGCTGCTGTGCACGCACCATTGCATGGTCATGCACGGGATGGTCGTACTGCAGGCGGCGCAGCACCTTGTCCGGATCGATCGCCGCGCTGCGGTTGAGCGTCACCACCAGCGGCGTCGGGGTATCCAGGCCCTGCAGCAGGTTCATGCAGTAACTGACCGTGCACGGTGCCATCGGATCGCGCGGCACGTGCGCATTCCATGCTGCCCAGGCCTTGCGGTTGCGCGGCAGCAGGCTGGCGTCGGTATGCAGCACCACCTCGTTGGGCTGGTAGCGGATCGCGCCGAGCACGGCGCGCTCGGTGTGGTCGGCGTCGGAGAGCAGGGCCAGCGCCTGGTGGCTGTGGCAGGCCAGCACCAGCTGGTCGAAGCCTTCCAGCCCCGCCGCGCTGTGCACACGCACGCCCTGCGCAAGCCGCTCCACGCCAAACACCGGGCACTCCAGCCGTTCGCGCACCTGCCAGCGCGCGCGTAGCGCCTTCACGTACTGCGCCGAACCTCCACGCACCACCCGCCACGGCGAACGCCCGGTGAGCTGCAGCATGTGGTGGTTGGCCATGAACTGCACCAGGTAGCGCGCCGGGAACGCAGCCAGGCTGGCGGTCGGCGAGGACCACAGCGCCGAGGCCATCGGCAGCAGGTGTTCTTCGATGAAGGCGCGCCCGTAGCGGCCATCGTTGAGGTAGTCGCCGAGCGAAGGCCCTTCGTCGTCGCCCTGCAGCAGCGCCGGCGCTTCCCGATAGAACCGGCGAAGATCGCGGAGCATGCCCCAGAAGCGCGGCGAGACCAGGTTGCGACGCTGGCAGAACAGGGTATCCAGCGAGGTCGCGTTGTACTCCAGCCCGCTACGCGCGCTGTGCACCGAGAAGCTCATGGTGGTGGGTTGGGAGGCCACGCCGAGTTCGTCGAACAACCCGGTCAGCAGCGGGTAATGAGCGGGATTGAAGACGATGAAGCCGGTATCCACCGCCAGCGCGCGGCCATCGATGTGCAGGTCGTGCGTGTGGGTGTGCCCACCGAAGTAGTCGTTGGCTTCGAACAGGGTGACTTCGTGCTGTTGGCTGAGCCACCAGGCACTGGCCAGACCGGCGATACCCGAACCGACGATCGCGATACGCATGTCAGTGCTCCGCCTTGGCCAGTACCCAGGCCGGTACCGGCTTGAGTTCGCGTACCAGGCCCAGTGCCGCCATCAGGCGCAGGCCGTACCAGGTGATGTCCACTTCCCACCAGTAGAAACCCTGGCGTGCGGTGCCCGGGAAGAAATGGTGGTTGTTGTGCCAGCCTTCGCCGAAGGTCAGCAGCGCCAGCCACAGGTTGTTGCGGCTGTCGTCACCGGTCGCGAAGCGACGACGGCCGAAGCGGTGCGCCAGCGAATTGATGGTGACCGTGGCATGGAACAGCACCACGGTGGAGATGAAGAAGCCCCACACCAGCATCTGCCCACCGCTGGTACCCAGCCCGGGCGCCACGTGCTGCAGCAAGACCCCCAACCCGAACAGCGCGGCCGCCAGTGCGATCGGCACCAGGGTGTCGAAACGGTCCAGCCAGCGCAGCTCGGGGAATTTCGCCAGGTCGGGAATCCGCGCCCAGTCGGTACGGAAGCCCTCGACGGTGAGGAACCAGCCCATGTGGCTCCACCAGAAGCCGTGCACGCGCGGGGAATGCGGATCGGCCGGGGTATCGGTGTGGCGGTGATGGTTGCGGTGATGCGCCGCCCACCACAATGGCCCGCGCTGCACGCTGGCCGCGCCGATCAGGGCGAACACGAACTGCACCGTGCGCGAGGTCTGGAACGTGCGGTGCGAGAAGTAGCGGTGGTAGAAGGCGGTGATCGCGAACATGCGCACCGCGTACAACGCCACCGCCACGGCCACCGCGACCCAGGACACCCCCACCCAGATCACCGCCACGCAGGCCAGGTGCATCGCCGCGAACGGGATCGCGCGTACCCAGTCCACGCGCTGCGGTGCGGCCTCGACCGGGGCGCTGCTGGCATCGGTATCGAACCAGCGGCGCACGGTGGCCCAGCCCGCCTGGAGGCGGGACCGGGAGACGGCCGGGGTGGTGCGGGACGGCATGTCGCGGATCTCCTGATGCGTTCAGCAGGAGATACGGGACAAGCGGCGCGGCGGATGCACGGATCCGGAGTTATTTTGTGCAGGCCACGTGAGCCGGGTGGCGACGGCGGCCCGCGCGGGTGTCAGCGACACCCACGCAGGCCCAAGGATTACAGGTTGGCGATATCGCCCTTGGCGATGATCGGCCCGGTCGGGACGCCCTGCGGCGCACCGCCCGACGGTTCCAGCGTGATCGCCAGCATCGAGCCGTTCACCAGTGCATCCCGCAGCGCATCGGGCACGGCCACGGTGTGAGCACGGTCGATCGAGACCAGGCCCAGCGAGCGCGGGGTACCACCTGCCGGAATCAGCCACAGCTCCGGCGCGCGCCCGGCGGCATCGGCCGCAGCCGGCACCGGCACCATCAGCACCTTGCCGTGGGCCTTGTCGACCGAGGCCAGCCAACCCGGGCTGCCATCGTCGTGCAGCAGCGGGGTGACCGGCTTGGTCGCCTGCTCGGGTTCGCTCGGGGTCGGCGGGGCGGTCGGCGTCACCACCACCGGCGTGGGGACCGGTGCGCTGGGCGCCAGCTCGCGACGGCTGAACACCGCCACCAGGGCCAGTGCGGCCGCCAGGGCGGTCATGCCCTGCCAGAAGCCGGTGCGTTGCCAGACCCGCGGTGGTGCCGTGGCCACCGACGGCCAGCCGAGCGCGGTGCGGATGCGCGGCCACAGATGCGCCGGCACCTCCTCGCTGCCAAGCGACTCCAGCAGCGGCGCCAGCCGGTTTTCCCACTGATGCACCAGCCGCGCGAAGCCCGGATCGCTGGCCACGCGCCGTTCGGCCTCGGCGCGTTGGCCGGCATCGAGTACGCCCAGCACGTATTCACCGGCCAGGATGTCGGCGCTCGGCGGTTGCCCGTCGTCGTGCAGATCGTGGAGATCGCGTGTGTTCATCGTTCCAGGCACACCCGTAGTTGGCCCAGCCCACGGCGGATCCAGCTCTTGACCGAACCCAGCGGCGAGCCGATCCGGCGCGCCAGTTCTTCATAGCTGGCGCCATCGAGGAAGGCCAGCCGGATCAGCGAGCGCCGACGCGGCTCCAGTGTCTCCAGGCACAGCTCCAGACGCTCGTGGTCGGACGCCTGCTCGGCGGCCTGCGCCGGTTGCGGGGCGAAATCCGGGATTTCCTCGGCCACCGACAGGTCGTCCAGCGGACGCGGCGGGGCCGCACGCAGACGGTCGATTGCGCGGTTGCGCGCCATCATCGACAACCAGGTCATGGCCGCCGCCTTGGCGCGGTCGAACTGCGCCGCCTTGTGCCAGACCGAGGTGAAGACATCCTGCAGCACCTCTTCGGCATCGCCGCGGTCGCGCAGCACATGCAGGCAGATCGCAAACAGGCGCCCGGAGGACAACTGGTAGACCGTCTCAAAAGCCTGGCGGTCGCCTGTGGCGACGCGCAGCAGCAGTTCGTCGAGGCGCTGTGCAGCACCGGTGTCGGCAGCGTCCAGCTCAGGCATCGCAAGCTCAATGTCGGCAAAGGGCGTACCGGCATCCTCCTTGCTCGCGGCGCTGGCTGCAAGAGGGCATTCAGGAGGCGCATGTCTTCACCAGCGGCTGGGCGCGTGCGGCGGCCAGCTCCGCAGCGGTGCTGGGCACCGGACCGGCGGGGAATTCCACCCGCACCTGCGGGAAGCGACCCTGCGCATCACGGATGTTGCCGGTGCCGCTGAACTGCAGCAGGCGCGGGCTGTTGGCCGCATACACCAGGGTCACTGCCGGCACCGCGAAACCGAACCAGGCGTCGAGCTTCATCTGCAGTTTTTCGGCCGGCTGGCCTTGCCATTGCACGGTGCCGACGCGCTGCAGGCGCAGCGGTACCAGCCGATGCCGGCTCGGCAGCAGGAACTGGAAGGCCACGCTGCGACCGGCCTGCAAGGTGTCCCAATGACCGAGCACGGCGGCGTCGAAACCGGCGTCGACCACCGCCTCGGCCGGAACCGCGATGGCGCGGCTGACCCGGTCGGCGTGCGCGTCTTCACGCACGTACACGCTGCGGGCACCGGCGGTGACCTGCACACCTTCCTGGTAGCCGGTGCGCGCATCCTCAAAGGCGAAATCAGGCGTCTGCGCGCTGCCCTGCGGGGTCATCCACTTGCGCGCGAAGGCGCGGCCATCGGCGCAGCGGTACAGCACCAGCCGCGATTGGGTCGCGGCGGGGCCCTGCAGCCAGTGGCTCTCGCGGTACAGCAGCGCGCCGCCGCTGGCCGCATAGGCGCGCCCCTCCTGACGCTGCACGTTCTGGGCGGCGGCAGGCAGGCACGGCAGGGCAAGCATCGCTATCGGCAGCAGCAGGGTTCGCATGGGGTCGGCACCACGGTGGGCTTGCAGAGAGATACGCAGCAGACGCCGTTATGGATGCAGGGGCCGGAGCGGTTGAGCAGACTGGGCGCCGCAGCGCGGTAGTCGCGTTGAACCCGCGCCGGATACTACCGCTTTACGTTACTAACGCGCTACGATACTATTCGTTCTACTGGATCCGCCATGTCCATCCGCGCGTTCCGTTGCACTGCGACTTGGCGCTTGGACCGCCACAGGCCCGACCGACGTCGAGATCTGCGATTACCACTGAGGAACATCACCATGCGTTCCATCCCCTATCCCCATCCGGGCGAGATCCTGCAGGAAGAATTCCTCATCCCGTTCGGGCTCAGCCAGTACAAGCTGGCCCAGCGCATCGGCGTACCGCAGACCCGCATCAGCGAGATCATCGCCGGGCGCCGCAGCATCAGTGCCGATACCGCGCTGCGCCTGGCGCGCTTCTTCGGTACCGCCGACATCTTCTGGCTGAACCTGCAGATGGCGCACGACGCAGCCCAGGCCCGCGACGCGCTGGCCGACGTGCTGGCCGGTATCGAGCCCTATCACCACGCCGCCTGAGCACCACCGGCGTCATCACCCCGCTTGACCATCCCCGCGCCAAGACCTATCGTGTGCTCGCCGAAGGTATCCATCTCTTCATGCAGATGAAGGGATGGGTTTAAACGGGAATCCGGTGAAGGCGCCTTGTGCGCCCATTCCGGAGCTGCCCCGCAGCGGTGAATGGAAACGAATCCTGCCAACAGCACTGGGCCTTACCGCCTGGGAAGCGGCAGGTAGTAGGTAGGCGCGTTGCGCCTGGGTCCATCAGCCCGAATACCGGCCCCGGCCGGGGGACACGACCGTCCCCTGATTCGACCTGGAACGTCCGCGGGGAGGTTGCCGGGGCCTGCCGCCATGCCGTCAGCGTGGCGCTGCCCCCGTGCGTCCGCTCCACGACATCCGGTTCGCCCGCGGGGGCGAAGGTCGCTGGCGGGGCGGGCGCGGCAGCAATGCCGTGGACGGCGCGCGGTTCCTTCGTTCCTCAATGCCGCTTATGCAATGAGGACACGTTCCATGACCACTGTTACCAACCTGGGTTTTCCCCGCATCGGCGCCAAGCGCGAACTGAAGCGGGCACTTGAGCAGTACTGGGCCGGCGAGAGCAACGCCGACGCCCTGCAGGACACCGCGCGTTCGCTGCGTACCCGCCACTGGCAGCTGCAGCGCGAAGCGGGCGTGGATGTGCCGCCGAGCAACGACTTCAGCTTCTACGACCAGGTGCTGGATACCGCGTTCCTGTTCGATGCGATCCCGGCCCGCTACCGCGCGCTGGCCGATGCCGAGCCGCTGGCCGGCTACTTCGCCATGGCCCGTGGCCTGCAGCGCGATGGCATCGACCTGCATGCGCTGGAAATGACCAAGTGGTTCGACACCAACTACCACTACCTGGTGCCCGAACTGAAGGCCGGCCAAGGCTTCGCGCTGCGTGGTGACAAGCCGCTGGCCGAATACCGTGAAGCCAAGGCGCTGGGCATCCAGACCCGTCCGGTACTACTGGGCCCGGTCAGCTTCCTGCTGCTGTCCAAGACCACCGATGGCAGCCATGCGCTGGACCTGCTGGACGCGCTGCTGCCGGTGTATGTGCAGCTGCTGTCGGCCTTGCGCGATGCCGGTGCGGACTGGGTGCAGCTCGATGAGCCGGTGCTGGTGCAGGACCTGGACGACGCCACCCGCGCCGCATTCGAGCGCGCCTATGCCGTACTGGGTGAGGCCGCACGCCCCAAGCTGCTGGTCGCTACCTACTTTGGTGCACTCGACGACAACCTGGCACTGGCCGCCGCGCTGCCGGTGGATGGCCTGCACGTGGACCTGGTGCGTGCACCGGAACAGCTGGACGCGGTGATCAAGGCACTGCCGGCCGGGCGCGTGCTGTCGGCCGGCCTGGTCAACGGCCGCAACATCTGGCGTACCCACCTGGACAACGCGCTGGTGCTGGCCCGCTATGCGCATGGCCACCTGGGCCCGGACAAGCTGTGGCTGGCACCGTCGTGTTCGTTGCTGCACAGCCCGGTCGATCTGGGCCTGGAAACCAAGCTGGACGATGAGCTGCGCGGCTGGCTGGCGTTCTCGCGGCAGAAGCTGCAGGAACTGCGCCTGCTGGCCGATGCGCTGGACGGCAAGCCGCACGCCGAGGCCGGGTTGGCCGAATCGCGCCAGCGCATCGAATCGCGCCGGCAGTCGCCACGCGTGCACAAGCCCGAGGTGGCCGCACGCCTGGCCGCGTTGACCCCGGCCGATGCGCAGCGCCACAGCCGCTACCCGCAGCGCCACCTGGCCCAGGCCGCCGCGCTGAAGCTGCCGCGCTTCCCCACCACCACCATCGGCTCGTTCCCGCAGACGCTGGAAGTGCGCGAGGCGCGGGCGCGCAACAAGTCCGGCAAGCTCTCCGATGCCGACTACGATGCCTTCCTGGCCACCCAGACCGAACACTGCGTACGCGTGCAGGAACAGATCGGGCTGGACGTGCTGGTGCACGGTGAGTTCGAACGCAACGACATGGTCGAGTACTTCGGCGAGCAGCTCGATGGCTTCGCCTTCACCAAGAACGGCTGGGTGCAGAGCTACGGCTCGCGCTGCGTGAAACCGCCGGTGATCTTCGGCGATGTCACCCGCCCGCAGCCGATGACGGTGCGCTGGTCGCAGTACGCACAATCACTGACCGAGCGCCCGATGAAGGGCATGCTGACCGGCCCGGTAACGGTGCTGCAGTGGTCGTTCGTGCGCGATGACCAGTCGCGTGCCGATACCTGCCGGCAGATCGCGCTGGCCCTGCGCGATGAAGTGCTGGACCTGGAAGCGGCCGGCATCGGCGTGATCCAGATCGACGAGCCGGCCATCCGCGAAGGCCTGCCGCTGCGCCGTGCGCAGTGGCGCGACTACCTGGACTGGGCGGTGGAAGCGTTCCGGATCAGTGCCAGCGGCGTGCGCGATGCCACCCAGATCCACACCCACATGTGCTACTCCGAGTTCAACGACATCATCCATTCGGTGGCGGCGATGGATGCCGACGTGATCTCAATCGAAACCTCACGTTCGCGCATGGAGCTGCTGGATGCGTTCGTGCGCTTCCAGTACCCCAACGAGATCGGCCCGGGCGTGTACGACATCCACTCCCCGCGCGTGCCGGACAAGGAGGAGATGCTGGCGCTGCTGCGCAAGGCCGCCGAAGTGCTGCGCCCGGAGCAGATCTGGGTCAACCCCGACTGCGGCCTGAAGACCCGTGGCTGGAAGGAAACCCGGGCGGCGCTGGAGGCCCTGGTGGCCGCCGCACGCCAACTGCGTGACGAGAACGCTGAAGCCAGCGCCGCCTGAGCGGTGTAGCCACCCCCAAGGACCGCACCGCCGCCGTTGCCGGCGGTGCGGTCGATGAGATTACGCATGACCGAACTGATCCGCCCCACCCTGTTCCTGCCCGACGGCCACACCCGGCTGCTGCTGCATTCGTGCTGCGCCCCGTGCTCGGGCGAAGTCATGGAGGCCATCACCGCCTCCGGCATCGACTACACGATTTTCTTCTACAACCCCAATATCCACCCGGTGAAGGAATACGAACTGCGCAAGCAGGAGAACATCCGCTTCGCCGAGCAGCATGGCGTGCCCTTCGTGGACGCCGACTACGACACCGACAACTGGTTCGCGCGGGCGCGTGGCATGGAGAACGAGCCCGAACGCGGCATCCGCTGCACGATGTGCTTCGACATGCGCTTCGTGCGTACCGCGCTGTACGCGCACGAACATGGCTTCCCGGTCATCAGCAGCTCGCTGGGCATCTCGCGCTGGAAGGACATGAACCAGATCAACGACTGCGGCCAGCGCGCCGCCACCCACTACCCGGGCATCCAGTACTGGGACTACAACTGGCGCAAGGGCGGCGGCGCCTCGCGCATGGTGGAAATCAGCAAGCGCGAGCAGTTCTATCAGCAGGAGTACTGCGGCTGCGTGTACTCCTTGCGCGACGCCAACCGCCACCGCCGCGAGAACGGCCGTGAACGTATCAAGATCGGGCTGCTGTATTACGGGCAGGACAACGGTGCGCCCACGGGCGATTGACGTGCGTGCGAGGGGCGGCCACGCTGGTCGTCCCTCTTCCGTTGTGCCGGACCTGCCATGAGCGCCCTCCCCGCCGATGTCGCCCTGCTGGTGATCGACCTGCAGCCGGACTTCATGCCCGGGGGCACGCTGGCCTGCGAACAGGGCGACGCGCTGGTCGCGCCGATTGCCGCCCTGCTGGCGCAGCGCCGTTACCGCACCGTGGTGGCCACCCAGGATTGGCACCCGGCCGACCATGCCTCCTTTGCCAGCCAGCACCCCGGGCATCTGCCGTTCGAAGCGATCCTGCTGCACGCGCAGCCGCAGACGCTATGGCCGGACCACTGCGTGCAGGGCAGCGCAGGTGCCGCGCTGCACGCGGGCGTGGACTGGGCCGTGGCCGACCTGATCCTGCGCAAGGGCACCCGCCAGCAGGTGGACTCCTACAGCGCCTTCCGCGAGAACCACGGCCCGGACGGCAGCCGCCCCGCCACCGGCCTGGCTGGCTGGTTGCACGAACGCGGCATCCGCGAGGTGCATGTGTGCGGCCTGGCGCGCGACTACTGCGTGCTGTGGAGTGCGCAGGATGCGGTGAAAGCCGGGTTCCGGGTCAAATTCCATTGGAACCTGACCCGGCCGGTCACCGAGGCCAACGACGCGATGGTGCGCGAGGCGCTGGCCAAGGCGAAGATCGCGATCCTCTGATCAGCGGAACACCACCGTGCGGTGGCCGTTGCGCAGGATGCGGTGCTCCACGTGGCGGCGCACTGCGCGCGCCAACACCTGTGATTCGGTATCGCTGCCCAGCCGCACCAGGTCACGCGGGGTCATGGCATGGTCCACGCGCGCCACGTCCTGTTCGATGATCGGGCCTTCATCCAGGTCTTCGGTGACGTAGTGCGCGGTGGCGCCGATGATCTTGACCCCACGCGCGTGCGCCTGGTGGTACGGCTGCGCGCCCTTGAAGCTGGGCAGGAAGCTGTGGTGGATGTTGATCGCGCGGCCGGCCAGCGCCTGGCACAGCCGCGGCGAGAGGATCTGCATGTAGCGCGCCAGCACCACCAGGTCGATGGCCTCACGCTCGACCAGGTCGATGATCTGCTGTTCCTGCACGGCGCGGTTGTCGGCGTTCACCGGCAGGTGATGGAACGGCACCCCGTAGGAACCGGCCAACGCGGCAAAGTCGTCGTGGTTGGAGGCCACGGCGGCAATCTCCACCGGGAGCTGGCGGCTGTGCGTGCGGAACAGCAGGTCGTTCAGGCAGTGCCCCTGCTTGCTGACCAGCACCAGCAGCCGGGCCTTGCGGCGCGCATCGTGCAGTTGCCAGTCCATCTGGTACTCGGCTGCCAGCGTGGCCATGCGGGCCTCCACATCGGCCAGCGACAGGGCCACGGCGCGATCGAAGTGCACGCGCAGGAAGAACCGGCCGCTTTCCTCGTCACCGAACTGCTGGGCATCGAGGATGTTGCAGCCCAGCTCGAACAACAGGCCGGACACGCGGTAGACAATCCCGGTACGGTCCGGGCATGACAGGGTGAGAATGGAATCAGGGCGCATCGTGCGAGTGTAAATGAGCATCGTGCGCACGCGGACGATGCTCTCAGATGCAACCAAGCCGGGCGCTGCTCAGCGCAGTTCGGCCTCCAGTGCCTGCCTCAATCCGGTCAACTCCGCACCACCGCCGCTCCAGCCGCTGGCGGTGCCGATGACCTTGCCATCGCGGACCAGATGGAACACGGGCGTACTGCTCAGATCGAAACCGATCCAGGACGGATCGGAGACTGCCGCCTGCATGGGCAAGGCGGGATGGGCCCGGTTCCAGTCCCGCATGTCCCGTTCCGGCCAGTTCTGTCCGTTCTGTACCACCAGCTGCAGATACGGTTGAAGCCAGGCATAGTCCGGGTTGTCCACGATCTCCTCGAGCGCGCGCCGGGAAAAGCCGCAGTAGGGATGGACCATGGCGATGACATGCACGCCATCGGTGGCCAGCCCGGCGCGTTCCACCACACCCGGTTCGGCAAGACGCAGCAGCGGACGCGCCATCAGGGTGTCGCCCCGGATCGTGGGCAGTACCGGGCCAGGGGTGTCCATGCGTGCGCGGAGCGCGTTGGCGTCCTCGAAGCGGCGCGCCGCCAGCAACGCGCCGCGCAGCTGTCGATGGTGGTCCTGTTCGAGGCGACCGTGCGCGTCGAGTGCGGCGTGCAGGCAGCGCAATCGTGCCAACAGGCCTGCATCGCGCTCATAGAACCCCAGCAACGCCGTGGCCTGGAACAGATCGTCCAGTTGATCTGCGGAAACAGTGCTGCAGCCGGTGTCGGTCAACACCTCGGGTACGCCGGCCGCGTAGGTCTTGTGAAGAGCACGTAGCCGGTCTGGTACGGAAACGAGTGGCTGTTGCTGGTCAATCTGCCGCAGTTGGTTGAACAAGCTGGGTTCGGCTGCCAACGCTGCGGGAGCCATGAGGTTCAACAGCAGGCCGAGCAGTATCCACCACACGGTATACAGGGACGATGCGCACTTCCTTGTCTGCATGGCGAGGTGATCCTGCTGCGTGGCCGAGCCGGCAACATAGCCCGGCCCGCCGCGTCGATGCCGTGACTGTGCTCACGGCATCGCAGGATTCAATCGCTACGCCTTACACCGTCGCCGGATCCACCTTGTCCGGGTTGATCGCATACCGATCGAGCGCGACCTTCACCTGGCTGCGTTCGACCAGGCCGTCATCGGCCAGCACCTTCAACGCGGCAAGCACGATGAAATGGCGGTCCACTTCAAAGAACGTACGCAGCGATTCACGCGTATCCGAGCGGCCGAAACCATCGGTGCCCAACGCGATGAAACGGCGGCCGTCGACGAACGGGCGGATCTGGTCGGCCACGATCTTCATGTAATCCGTGGCCACCACCACCGGGCCGGGATGCCCGGCCAGGCACTGCTGCACGTAGGGCACGCGCGGCTCGCCTTCGGGATGTAGCAGGTTCCAGCGCTCCACCGCCAGACCATCGCGGCGCACTTCGGTCAGGCTGGTGGCGCTCCAGATGTCACTGGCGATGCCGAAATCCTGTTCCAGCAGCGCGGCGGCGGCTTCCACTTCGCGCAGGATCGAACCACTGCCCATCAGCTGTACGCGCGGCGCCGCGTTGGCGCTGGCGGCGCGCAGCAGGTACAGGCCCTTGAGGATGCCCTGCTCGGACCCTTCCACCAGCGCCGGGTGCGGGTAGTTCTCGTTGAGCAAGGTGATGTAGTAGTAGATGTCTTCCTGGTCCACGTACATCCGGCGCAGGCCATCCTGGATGATCACCGCCAGTTCGGCGTTGTAGGTGGGGTCGTAGGAAATGCAGCTGGGAATCACCGAGGACAGCACGTGGCTGTGGCCGTCATCGTGCTGCAGGCCCTCGCCCATCAGCGTGGTACGCCCGGACGTGGCACCGAGCAGGAAGCCGCGGGTGCGTGCATCGGCAGCGGCCCAGGCCAGATCGCCCACCCGCTGCAGGCCGAACATCGAGTAGAAGATGTAGAACGGAATCGTGGCCAGGCCGTGGTTGCTGTAGGCGGTACCGGCGGCGATCCACGAGCAGATCGCACCGGACTCGTTGATGCCTTCCTGCAGGATCTGGCCGTCCTTGGCCTCCTTGTAATAGCTGAGCTGGCCGGCGTCCTGCGGGGTGTACAGCTGGCCGAGGTAGGAATGGATGCCGATCTGGCGGAACAGGCCTTCCATGCCGAACGTGCGCGATTCATCGGGCACGATCGGAATGATCAGCTTGCCCAGTTCAGGGTCCTTGAGCAGCGTGGTGAGGATGCGCACGAAGCCCATCGTGGTGGACTGGCCGCGCTCGCCGCTGCCCTGCAGCTGGCTGGCGAAGGTGGACAGCGGCGGCACCGGCAGCGCCTCGACCGTGGCCAACCGGGCCGGCAGTTGTCCGCCCTGGGCCTGGCGGCGCTGCGCGAAGTAGCGTTCTTCGTCGCTGCCGGGTACCGGGCGCAGGTAGGGCATGTCTTCGAGCTGATCGTCGCTGACCGGCAGGTTGAAGCGGTCGCGGAAGGCGCGCACCGCATCGGCGCTCATCTTCTTGAGCTGGTGGTTGATGTTCTGGCCTTCACCGGCCTCGCCCATGCCGAAACCCTTGACCGTCTTGGCCAGGATCACGCTCGGCCGGCCCGCGGTGGCCACCGCCTGCGCGTAGGCGGCATGCACCTTCTGTGGATCATGCCCGCCGCGGGTCAGCGCCCAGATGTCGTCGTCGCTCATGTCGGCCACCAGCGCGAGCAGCTCGGGATAGCGGCCGAAGAAATGCTCGCGCACGTAGGCACCGCTCTGCGACTTGAAGGTCTGGTAGTCGCCGTCCACGCATTCCATCATCCGCTGCAGCAGCAGGCCGCTGCGGTCCTTGGCCAGCAGCGCGTCCCAGCCGCCGCCCCAGAGCACTTTGATCACGTTCCAACCCGCGGCGCGGAAGGTGCCTTCCAGCTCCTGGATGACCTTGGCGTTGCCGCGCACCGGGCCGTCCAGGCGCTGCAGGTTGCAGTTGACCACGAACACCAGGTTGTCCAGCCGCTCGCGCCCGGCCACGGAAATGGCGGCCAGCGATTCGGGCTGGTCCATTTCGCCATCGCCCAGGAATGCCCAGACCTTGCGGCCCTGGTGCTCCTTCAGGCCACGGTATTCCAGGTAGCGCATGTAGCGCGCCTGGTAGGCGGCGGTGAGCGGGCCCAGCCCCATCGAGACGGTGGGGAACTGCCAGAAGTCCGGCATCAGGCGCGGGTGCGGGTACGAGGACAAGCCATCGCGGTCGGCTTCGCGGCGGAAGTTGTCCATCTGTTCCGCGCTGAACCGGCCTTCCAGGTACGCGCGCCCGTAGATGCCCGGTGCGGAATGGCCCTGGATGTAGATCATGTCGCCGCCGAAACTGTCGGTGCGGCCACGGAAGAAGTGATCGAAGCCGACGTCGTACAGCACCGCGGCGGACTGATAGGTGGCGATGTGGCCCCCCACGTTGGAGTGCTTGCCGGCGCGCAGCACCATCACCATCGCATTCCAGCGGATCATCGCGTTGAGCCGGCGCTCGATGGCCAGGTCGCCGGGGTAGGCCGGCTGGCGTTCGAGCGGGATGCTGTTGACGTAGGCCGTCCACGCACGCGTCTGCAGGTCGCCGTGGCGCTGCACGTCCAGGTCGGTGAGCTGGTCGATCAGGTACTGCGCGCGCGGGCGACCGGCGACGTCGGTCACCGCCTCCAGCGCTTCACGCCACTCCTGGGTTTCCACGGGATCGGTATCGAGGGGGGCGAGCGCAGGGGTCACGGGCAAACTCCGGGGAAGGCAGCCAGCACGATAGGAGCCCGCCGTGGAGGCCGATAGACGGGGCCGGCTTCGCTCTTTCTAAAGACAATCTTTGCAATGACCGGCGAGAATGGTCGCCATCATGAATATTCTCCAGTCAATCCGCAGTTTCATCCGTACCGCCGACGCCGGCAGCCTCGCTGCGGCCGCGCGCACCCTGGGCATCAGCGCGGCGGCGGTCGGGCAGAACATCGCGCGGCTGGAGGCGCACCTGGGGGTGCGGCTGTTCAACCGCACCACCCGCCAGCTGGCGCTGACCGAACGCGGCGCGCTGTACCTGGCGCAGGTGCGCTACATCGAGCGCGACCTGCAACGCGCCCAGGCCGCAGTGACCGACCTGGATGCCACGCCTGAAGGCCGCCTGCGCATCGCCTGCAGCACGTCCTTCGGGCGGCACAAGCTGGCCCCGCTGCTGCCTTCGTTGAAGGCGCGGTATCCGCGGCTGGCGATCGAG
Source organism: Stenotrophomonas sp. GL_111 (assembly GCF_057835245.1). Lineage (NCBI taxonomy): Bacteria > Pseudomonadati > Pseudomonadota > Gammaproteobacteria > Lysobacterales > Lysobacteraceae > Stenotrophomonas > Stenotrophomonas sp. GL_111. The sequence continues at coordinate 266,897 of NZ_CM174421.1, read as the reverse complement.
CTGATGCTGGCCGACCGCAACGTGGACCACGCGCGCGAAGACGTGGACGTGAGCATCCGCATCGAGCCACAGCTGGAGGAAGGCCTGGTGGCACGGCCAATCGCGCAGGTGCCGTTCGTGTTCTGCGCAGCGCCCTCGTATCTGGCGCGTACCGGCGTGCCGCGCACACCCGAAGCACTGCGCGAACACCGCTGCCTGCTGTTCCGGCATCCGCAGGATGGGCGCCACCTGCGCTGGGGATTCGTGCGCGATGGGTTGCGCTTCGACGCCGAGGTGAGTCCGGCGCTGGTCAGCGATGACATCGATGCGTTGGCGGCGATGGCGCTGGCCGGCGGTGGCATCACCCGGCTGGCCGCATTCGTGGCCGCACCGTACCTGGCCCGCGGCGAGCTGCAGGCGCTGTTCGAAGGCAACGATGCCGGCGATGCACAGGCCTCACCAGAACCGATGCGTCTGTTCCTGTGCGTCAGCGACCGCCGCGACCTGACCCCGAAGGTGCGGGCGTTGATGCAGCACGTGGTCGATGGCCTGCCGGCGGAGTGGCGGGTCGACGTGGGATGAGCCGTGCAGGCGATGGCGGCTTGCCATCGCCTGCGGACGGTTTCAGCGTGGCGGTGCGATGAACACGCCGCGCGCTTCACGCGGTTCGCAGCGCAGGTACTGCGGCGCCGGTTCGAGCGAATCGCCGAGCGCGGCGGCGGCATGCCACGGCCAGCGCGGGTCGTAGAGGATGCCGCGGGCCAGCGCGATGGCGTCGGCGTGGCTGTGGCGCAGGATCGACTCGGCCTGGGCCGGGTCGGTGATCAAGCCCACCGCGATCACCGGCATGCGCAGCTTCTGCGCCTTGATCGCCTCGGCGAACGGCACCTGGTAGCCCGGCGACAGCGGAATCTGCTGGCGCGGGTCGTTGCCGCCGCTGGACACGTGCAGGAACTGGCAGCCCCGCCCATCCAGCACGTGCGCCAGGGTGGTGGTCTGTTCGATATCCCAGCCCCCGGCCACCCAGTCGCTGGCCGAGATGCGCACGCCCACTGCAATGCGCTCGGACACCGCTTCACGTACCGCATCGAACACGCGCACCAGCAGGCGCATGCGGTTCTGCAGCGAGCCGCCGTATTCGTCGTCGCGGCGGTTGCTCAGCGGCGACAGGAACTGGTGCAGCAGGTAGCCGTGCGCGGCATGCAGTTCGATCAGGTCCAGGCCGATCCGCTCGGCACGCTGTGCGGCCGCGACGAAGGCCTCGACCACCGCATCAATGCCGGCCAGGTCGAGCGCCTGCGGGGTCGGGTCGGTGGGGCTGAAGGGAATCGGCGAGGGCGCCTGGGTGGTCCAGGCGCGCGGGTCGGTCGCCGGCAGTGCGCCGCCGCCTTCCCAGGGGCGCGCCGAGGAGGCCTTGCGCCCGGCATGCGCCAGCTGCACGCCCAGCGGCATCGGCGACCAGCGCTTCACCGCGTCGATCACCTGCTTGAGCGCCGCTTCGGTGGCATCGTTCCACAGGCCCAGGTCGGCCCAGCTGATGCGCCCTTCGGGCAGCACGGCGGTGGCTTCCAGGATCAGCAGGCCGGCACCGGACTGGGACAGCTGGCCCAGGTGGATCTGGTGCCAGTCGTTGGCCAGGCCATCGGTGGAGGAGTACTGGCACATCGGGGCGATGACGATGCGGTTGGCCAGCGACAGCGGGCCAAAGAACACGGGGGAGAAAAGCTGACTCAAGGGGGACTCTGGCGGATGCGGGAAACCGGGCGCCATTGCACTCCTGTCTCGCGCGCGAGGCAACCGTGTCGATGGATCAGTGTTTCGTGGCAGTACACCTTTGCCGCCGCAAGGCCGCTCAGGCGCGGGCGGCGCTGGGCAGAAGGAAGGCCAGCGCGGGCGCGCAGGGCTGTTCGACCTTCAGGCTGAGCAGGTCGTCGGCGCGGGTGCGGCCCAGGTTGAGCGCGGCCACCGGCACACCGGCATTGGCGGCGGTCTGGACGAAGCGGAAGCCGGAATAGACCATCAGCGAGGAGCCGACCACCAGCACCGCGTCGGCGCGGGCCAGGTGCGCCTGCACGGTGGCGACGCGGTCGCGCGGGACGGTTTCACCGAAGAACACCACGTCCGGCTTCAGCACCCCGCCGCAGTGCGGGCAGGCCGGTACCTGGAAGGTGCTGAAGTCGACGTTCTCCAGGTCGGCATCGCCGTCCGGGGCCAGCGCGGCGTCGAGCTGGTCCCAGCCCGGGTTGTGGGCCAACAGGGTGTGCTGGAAGTCTTCACGCGGGATGTGGGCGTCGCAGCCCATGCAGCGCACCTGGTCGAGGCGGCCGTGCAGGTCGATGACGGCCTGGCTGCCGGCGCGCTGGTGCAGGCGGTCCACGTTCTGGGTGAGCAGTACTTCGAGCTGGCCGCGCGCTTCCAGCGCGGCCAGCGCGGCGTGGGTGCCGTTGGGGGCGGCCCGGCCGAAGCGCGGCCAGCCGAGCAGGCTGCGCGCCCAGTAGCGCTGGCGGGTAGCCAGCTCGCCCATGAAGGCCTGGTAGGTCACCGGCGGGGTGCGCTTCCACTGGCCATCGGCATCGCGGTAATCCGGGATGCCCGAGTCGGTGCTGCAGCCGGCGCCGGTGAGGACGAACAGGCGCTGGGCGCGGTGGATGAAGTCGGCGAGCGGGCTGGACATGGGAACCAGATGGGGTCGCAGGGCCGATCAGGCAATGGCGGGCATTACGGGCCGGGGATGGCCTCGGGCAGCGGCGGCACGGCGATGGGGTGACCGTCGGCGTCCAGGGCGATCATCACGAAGTGGCCGCGGGTGCAGAGTTTGCGCTCGCCGGTGTGCAGGTCTTCGGCGATCAGTTCCACTTCGACCTTCATCGAGCTGCGGCCCACTTCGACGATGCGGCCGATGGTCTCCACCATCTGGCCGATGCGGATCGGCAGCTTGAAATCGACCTGGTCCGAGCGCGCGGTGACCACGGTGCGGCGCGAGTAGCGGGCGGCGGCGAGGAAAGCGGCCTTGTCCATCCATGCCAGCGCCTGGCCACCGAACAAGGTGCCCAGGTGGTTGGTGTGGTTGGGGAAGACGATCTCGGCCATGCTGATTTCAGTGGGCGCGAGGGGGTCGGGGGTCGGGGACATGGCGGTGGCCGGTTGTGTTTGGGGTTCGGCGCGGATGATACGGCAGGGAGTGTGAGTGGGAGGGCGGGCGGGGGGCTGAAACGAAAAACCCCGGCGGTGGCCGGGGTTTTTCAGTGTCGCGTTCGTGCGGTCGGAATCAGAACGACATGTCGAACGACACTTCGCCCTGCACGCCCACCTGGTAGGCCGAGGAGCGGCGTTCGAAGAAGTTGGTCAGTTCCTGCACGTCCTGCAGTTCCATGAAGCTGAGCGGGTTGCGCACGTTGTACTTGCGCTCCATGCCCAGGCGGTGGAAATGGTTGTCGGCGCAGTGCTGCAGGTACTGGCGCATGTCGCGGGTGGAAATGCCCGCCACGCCGCCGGACAGCACGTCTTCGGCGAACTGGACTTCGCATTCGATGGCTTCGGCCAGCATGTCATAGACCTGCTGCTTCATCGCATCGTCGAACAGGTCCGGCTCTTCCTCGCGGATCACGTCCACGCACTCGAAGGCGAAGTCCATGTGCGCGCTTTCGTCGCGGAACACCCAGTTGGTCCCCGAGGCCAGGCCGTTGAGCAGGCCGCGCGAACGGAAGTAGTACACGTAGGCGAAGGCGGCAAAGAAGAACAGGCCTTCGATGCAGGCGGCGAAGCAGATCTGGTTGAGCAGGAACTGGCGGCGCTCTTCGCGCGTTTCGATGCGGCGCAGGTCCTGGATCGAGTCGATCCACTTGAAGCAGAAATCGGCCTTCTTCTTGATCGAGTCGATGTTCTCCACCGCCGCGAACGCTTTGACGCGCTCGTCCGGATCGGGCAGGTAGTTGTCGAGCAGGGTCAGGTAGAACTGCACGTGCAGCGCTTCTTCGTACAGCTGGCGCGACAGGTACATGCGCGCTTCGGGCGCGTTCAAGTGCTGGTACAGGTTCAGCACCAGGTTGTTGGACACGATCGAGTCGCCGGTGGCGAAGAACGCGACCAGGCGATGGATCAGGTGGCGCTCGCCCGGCGACATCTTGCCGTGCAGGTCGCTGATGTCGATCTGGAAATTGATTTCCTCGACGGTCCAGGTGTTCTTGATCGCGTTGCGATACATGTCATAGAACTGCGGGTAGCGCATCGGGCGCAACGTCAGTTCAAAACCGGGATCGAGCAACATCTGCTTGGGCTTGTCGGCCATGGGAATTCCTTGATTCAGTGGCGGCCTCCCGATCGGGGAGGCGTCGAAAGACCCGCGCGTGTGCGCGGCGGGCTTCCGGCATCGCAGGCGCGCCTGCGGTGACAGCGGTATCGGGGGTGGAGCAGCCGGGCGTGGCCCGGCGGTGTAACGGTGTCGATCATGTTTCGTACCGACCAACGGTCGGTACCTACCGCAGCGGGAGGTGCCGGCCCGTTGGGCCGGCACGCCTTTTTATTGGCACGCCTCGCAGCTTTCCGGGTTCTCCAGCGAGCAGGCCACGGCTTCGTCCGGGCTGAACACCTTCTCCGGTGCGGCATGCGAACCCTGGCTGATCGTGGTCTTGGCGATCTTGGTGGCCGGACGCGAACGCAGGTAGTAGGTGGTCTTGATGCCCTGCTTCCAGGCGTACATGTACATGGAGGACATCGCGCCGATGTTCGGGCTTTCCATGAACAGGTTGAGCGAGGCGGACTGGTCGATGAACGCGCCGCGTTCGGCGGCCATGTCGATCAGCGAGCGCATCGGCAGTTCCCACGCGGTGCGGTAGATGTGGCGCAGCGTTTCCGGGATCTGCGGAATGCCCTGGATCGAGCCTTCGGCGAGCTTGATCGCATCGCGCATTTCCGGCGTCCAGTGGCCCAGCTTCTTCAGCTCGTTGACCAGGTAGCGGTTGACCTGCAGGAAGTCACCGGACAGGGTTTCGCGCTTGAACAGGTTGGACACCTGCGGCTCGACGCACTCGTAGCAACCGGCGATCGAGGCGATGGTGGCGGTCGGGGCAATCGCGATCAGCAGCGAGTTGCGCAGGCCATGTTCCTTGATGCGCTCGCGCAGGGCATCCCAGCGGGCGGCATCTTCGGGCACCACGTTCCAGGCATCGAACTGCAGCTCGCCGCTGGCCGCACGGGTGTCGGCGAAGGACGGGTGCTTGCCGCGTTCCTGGGCCAGTTCGACCGAGGTCTCCAGCGCGTGGAAGTAGATGGTCTCGGCGATCTTCTTCGACAGCGCGCGGGCTTCGGCACTGTCAAAGGCCAGGCGCTTGCGGAAGAACACGTCCTGCAGGCCCATGCAGCCCAGGCCGACCGGACGCCAGCGCAGGTTGCCGCGGCGGGCGGTTTCGATCGGGTAGAAGTTCAGGTCGATGACGCGGTCGAGCTGGCGCACGGCCAGGCGCACGGTGTCGGCCAGCTTGTCGTAGTCGAACTCGCCGTTGCCGTCGAAGTGGTTGCCCAGGTTGATCGAGCCCAGGTTGCACACCGCGGTTTCTTCGGCCGAGGTGATTTCCAGGATTTCGGTGCACAGGTTGGACAGGTGGATCACGTTGCCGGCGCGCAGCGTCTGGTTGCTGGCGCGGTTGCACTTGTCCTTGAAGGTCATCCAACCGTTGCCGGTCTCGGCCAGGGTGCGCATCATCCGCGAGTACAGCTTGCGCGCGGAGATGGTGCGGTTGGCCTTGCCCTGGGCTTCGGCCTGCAGGTAAGCCTGCTCGAAGGCTTCACCAAACAGGTCGGTGAACTCGGGCACCACGCGCGGATCGAACAGCGACCATTCCTGGTCGGCCTCCACGCGCTTCATGAACAGGTCCGGGATCCAGTTGGCCAGGTTCAGGTTGTGCGCACGGCGCGACTCGTCACCGGTGTTGTCACGCAGCTCGAGGAAGTCCTCGATGTCGGCGTGCCAGGTTTCCAGGTACACACAGGCCGCGCCCTTGCGCTTGCCCCCCTGGTTCACCGCAGCGACCGAGGAATCCATGGTCTTGAGCCACGGCACGATGCCGTTGGAATGGCCGTTGGTCGACTTGATCAACGAACCACGCGAACGCACGCGGCTGTAGCTGACGCCGATGCCGCCGCTGAACTTGGACAGCTGGGCAATATCGCCGTACTTGGAATAGATCGACTCCAGCGAATCCTGCGGGGAATCGAGCAGGAAGCACGAGGACAGCTGCTCGTGGGTGGTGCCGGAGTTGAACAGGGTCGGGCTGGACGGCAGGTAGTCCAGGCTGCCCATGCGCTTGTACAGCGCCAGGGTTTCCGGCACGTCTTCGCTCAGTGCACTGGCGATGCGCAGGAAGAACTGCTGCGGGGTCTCGATCACCTTGCGGGTGTGCGGATGGCGCAGCAGGTAGCGGTCGTACAGGGTACGCAGGCCGAAGTAATCGAAATTCAGGTCAAGCGAGATGTCGATCGCATCGTTGAGCTTGCGCGCGTTGGTCTGCACGAAGTTCAGCAGGCGGTCGTTGATCAGGCCCACTTCGTGGCCACGGCCAACCGACTGGGAGAAGGCGTAGATTTCCTGGCCCGACACTTCCTTGGCGATGAAGTTGGCCAGCAGACGCGCGGCCAGACGGCCATATTCAGGTTCTTCACCGATCAGCAGCGCCGAGGTGCGGATCGACAGTTCGTCCAGCTCCTGGGTGGTGGCACCGTTGTACAGGCCGGAGATGGTGCGGGTGGCCACGCGCATCGGATCAACCGAATGCAGGCCCTCGGCCGAGCGCTGCACGGCGCGCACGATCTTGTTCAGGTCCACCAGTTCGGTAGTGCCGTTGCGCTTGGTGACGCTCATGGCGGTGGCCGTGGGCGGCGAGGTCAGCAGGAACTCGCTTTCCTTATCGATGGCTGCGCTGGTTTCGGTGCTCACGGCGTTTTCCTCTTGGCGTGATGTGGGGTGGCACAGCGTCTGGCCTGCTTGGCAGGCGCCGGACCGGCGCAGGGTCTCTCAGGGTGGACCAACGGTGTCGCAGGAGCCGCGACTGGCGCAGGCAGGCCTGCGCGGGCGGTTCCCCTGTCTCACCGGTCCTCTCCCCCTGGAGAGTGTTGCGACCCGTTCCGCACGCTGTACTTCGTGCTGTTGTCAGTAGGTCTTCAGGCCAATGGCGTGAAGGCGATATACCCGACGACTTGTGGTCGCCGGGACCGACGGCCACAAGATAGTGGGGGTACCGGGGATCGTCAACGCCAAATGTAGTGAAAATGGGCAATCCCTTGCGGCGCAAGGATTCCTCCTGGAGGGCATCCGACGAGCGGTCTGGACCCGTCGAAAGCACGTGCGCAGTCAAGGCCGGAACAGCCATTCCGGATGCGACGCAGGGGCGCGGAAAACAGAACAGCGACCCTCACAGGACCCTAACATCGCCCGCCCGGTTGCCGCCGGTCAGGGTGACTTCCGACCCGCGCAGGCCCCCACCGCCAGTGCGAGGCTGGACCCACTCCCTGCTCCGAGCCCGCCGCATGCGCCTGCCCCTGACCGGATGTCTGTCGTTGAGCCTGGCGCTGGCCATCGGCGCCCCCGTGGCAGCGGCCGCCGAGAAGGGCGCGGGGCTGCAGCTCAACTCGCGCCAGTGCGGGGTCAGTACGCCTTACAACGTACTGGTGGACAGTGGCGGGATCTGGCTGCGCCAGCGCGACCAGGTGCCGGCGGAGATCTTCTTCCACGATGGCGAACTGAACATCGACCGCCAGCCGATCCCGGTCAGCGCCGCCGATGCGCAGCGCCTGCGCCAGCTCGAATGGGGCACCCGGCAGCTGGTACCGGCGGTGGCCGGGGTGGCCGGCGGGGCGGTCGACATCGCCTTCGATGCGTTCGGGGCCACCGTGGAGATCCTCAGCGGCAGCCGACGCAAGGCCAAACAGGTGGACAGCCTGCGCGCGGACGCCCACGACTACGTCGGCCGCACCCTGGGCCGCGGCATCTGGGAACAGGACGATTTCAACGCAGGCTTCGAGCAGCACGTCGAACAGGCGGCCGAGTCGGTGGCCAGTTCGCTGGCCAGCGGCATGATGTGGTCGATGTTCACCGGCGCCGCTGCCCGCATCGAGGCCCGTGCCGAGAAGATGGAGGTCGAGCTGGACCAGCGCATGGAGGTGCGCGCGCAGGCACTGGAAGGCCAGGCCGAGGCGCTGTGCACGCAGGTGCTGGCCTTGGACCAGCTGCAGCAGGCGCTGGAAGTGCGCTACCAGGGCAAGCCGCTGGCGATGATGGTGATGGACCGCGACGAGGACGCCGCAGCGGTCTCCCATGAGCAGCCGCACACCAACGCGCTGGCGCTGCCCAAGCCCTGAGCGGGCAGCGGTAGCGCCGCACACGCGCCGCACTACGCCCGGTGCGGCGTGCCCAGGTATTCGGCGCTCTGCATTTCGATCAGGCGCGAGGCGGTGCGTTCGAACGCGCCCTGCAGGCGGACGCCCGAGTACAGCGCGACCGGGCTGTCGGTGGCGGTGCAGACAATGTTGACGTGGCGGTCGTACAGCTCATCGATCAGGTTGACGAAGCGCCGTGCCGCGTCCTCGTTGAGTTTGTCGAAATGCGGAATGTCGCCCAGCAGCAAGGTGTTGAACTCATGCGCGATCTCGATGTAGTCCGACGGACCGCGCGGGCCCTCGCACAGCGCCTTGAAATCGAACCAGACGATGCTCTTGCCGCGCCCACGCACCGGGATCTTGCGGCTTTCGATTTCGATGTTGCCGGCCTTGGCCGGCTGGCCGCCGCTGAGCTCAGCCCAGCGCGAGGCCAGCCACGCATCGCTGCCGGCGTCACGCGGGGCCTGGTACACCGGCGAGCGGGTCAGCGCGCGCATCCGGTAATCCTCGGTGCCCTCGGCGTACAGCTCCACGCAGTAGGTCTGCAGCAGGCCGATCGCCGGCATGAAGCTGTCACGCTGCAGGCCGTTGAGGTACAGGTTCTCCACGGCGGTGTTGGAGGTGGTCACCAACGTCACGCCTTCGGCGAACAGGCGCTCCAGCAGGCGCGCCAGCAACATGGCATCGCCGATGTCGGTAACGAAGAACTCGTCCAGCACCAGCACGCGCAGCTTGCTGCGCCATTCCTGGGCGATCTTCGCCAGCGGGTCGCTCTGTCCCTGGTGCTCGCGCAGGCGCTCGTGGATGCCACGCATGAAGCGGTGGAAATGGGTGCGGTATTTCTGCTCGATCGGCAGGCCGTCATAGAACAGATCGACCAGGAAGGTCTTGCCGCGCCCCACCCCGCCCCAGAAGTACAAACCCTTGACCGGCTCGGGCTTCTTCCAGAAGGCCGACAGCCGGTCCAGCCAGCCGTCCTGGGCGCTGTCCACCAGGGCCGTGTGGATGCGATCGAGCTCGGCCAGCGCGGCGTGCTGGGCCGGGTCGTTCTGCCATTCGCCCCGGGCCACGCCCTCGGCGTAGCGCTGCGACGGGGTCATTGCCTGCTCACTCATGCCGCGCTGCTGTCCGGCTGCGGCAGCCAGTGCTTGACGCCGTGGGTGAGCGCGCCGCGCAGATCGATCAGCTTGCGATGGAAGAAGTGGCTGGTGTCGGGCATGCGCACCAGTTCGTGCGGCGCCTCCAACGACGCCAGCCAGTCATACACGGCCTGCGGGTCGACGATTTCGTCCTGCTCGCCCTGGATCACCAGCCACTGGGCCGGCGGCTGCACGCCGCTGAAGTCCCAGCGCCCGGCCGGCGGTGCGATCGAGATCAGCGCGTCGGGCTGCAGCGCACCGCTCGCCTTGAGCGAGACGAACGCACCGAAACTGAAGCCGGCCAGCCACAGGCGCTGATCCGGGCGCTGCGCGCGGACCCAGGCCACCACGGCTGCCAGGTCGTCCTGCTCACCAATGCCATGGTCGAAACTGCCGGCCGAGGCGCCCACGCTGCGGAAGTTGAAGCGCACCGTGGTGATGCCCAGCGCGCGCAGGGTGGTGGCGACCATGGTCACCACCTTGTTGTGCAGGGTGCCGCCTTCGGTGGACAGCGGGTGGCAGATCACCGCCACGATCGGCTGCACCGGCGCATCGCCGGTGGGCAGGTCGACAGCGACCTCCAGCGGGCCGACCGGGCCGGCCAGGGTGAGGGGGCCGGACGCGGCAGGGAACGTGGGGACGTGGGGATTTTGCATGGCACCATGATAACGTCCCCCGCCGCTGGCCTGTCCCCGCCCATGCTCTACCTCTCTTTGGCCGTGCTCTGCAGCGTGCTGGTGTCCGTGCTGCTCAAGCTGGCCACGCGCCATCGCCTGGATGTGGCGCAGATGGTTACCTGGAACTACCTGGTGGCCGCCACCCTGACCGCCAGCGTGCTGCAACCGCCGCTGGACAGCCTGCGTGCACCGCACGCGCCGTGGCTGGCGCTGCTGACGCTGGCGGTGGTGCTGCCGGCGATCTTCCTGGTGCTGGGCCGCGCGGTGGCGGTGGCCGGGATCGTGCGCAGCGATGTGGCCCAGCGGCTGTCGCTGCTGCTCTCGCTGATCGCCGCGTTCGCGTTCTTCGGGCAGACCGCCACGCCGTGGAAGCTGGCCGGGCTGGGCCTGGGGCTGGTGGCGATGGTGGCCATCAGCGCGCGCCCCCGCGGACCGGCGGTGGAGGCCAGCGCAGGCAACTGGCGCTGGTTGCTGGGCGTCTGGATCGGGTTTGCGGTGGTGGACATCCTGCTCAAGCAGGTGGCGCTGTCGGGCACGCCCTCGATGGCGGCCCTGCTGGTCTGCTTCAGCCTCGCCTTCGTGCTGATGCTGGCGCTGCAGTTGTGGCGGCACGTGACCGGGCGCAGCCCGATGGCCTGGCGCAACCTCGGCGCCGGCGCACTGCTGGGGCTGTTGAACGGCGGCAACATCCTGTTCTACGTGCACGCCCACCAGGCGTTGCCGACCAGCCCGGCCACCGTGTTCGCGGGCATGAACATCGGCGTGGTGGTGCTGGGCGCGGTGGTGGGCATGGCCGCCTTCGGCGAGCCCACCACGCGCTGGAACCGCGCGGGCCTGGCCTTGGCGGTGGTGGCGATCGGGTTGATCGCCTGGGCCGCCTGACAGTCCCCCGCTTGCGCGGCCAGGATGTCCTTACCGGTCAAACCCCAGCAGCAGCGGATCATGGTCGGAACTGCGCCACGGGCCGGTTTCATTGCGGTCGCGGTAGCCCACGTCATCGGCCTCATCGGCATTGGTATGCCATTCGGCCGCGCCGCGCAGGCGTGCCGCCATGCCCGGGCTGAGCAGTGCGTGGTCCAGTCGCCCGCTCATGCCGTTGTAGACGTAGCTGTAGGGGCGCTCGACCTTGGCCACCGCGAAGGCATCGCGCCAGCCGGCATCGTGCAGGGTGCGGATCGGGTCTTCCATTGCATAGGCGTTGAAATCGCCCAGCAGCACGGCATCGGTGCTGCCAACACCGGTCGGGTCGGTACGCAGCCACTGGTCCAGCAGCTGCGCCGAGGCCACGCGGGTGGCGTTCCAGCAGGCCTGGTCGTCCTTCTGGTCGGCATCGGCGCCGCTGGCTTCCGAACAGCCCTTGGACTTGAAGTGGTTGGCCACCACCACGAACGGCGCACCCTGGCCGGCGCGGAACGCCTGCGCCAGCGGTACCCGGCTGTGCGGGCCGAACGGGCCCTGCTCCAGCACGGCCGGCGCGCCGACCGGGGTGACCTTGGAGGCACGGTAGATGATGCCGACCCGGATCGGGTTCTCGCCCGGGCCCTTGGCCGCATCGATGAAGCGCCAGTCGGCACCGGCACCGCGGTCGGCATTGAGCGCATCCACCAGCTGGGCGATCGCCGAGGTGGGGCCGTAGCCGTCGTTCTCCAGCTCCATCAGTGCGGCCACATCGGCACCGAGTGCATTGATGGTGCCCACCAGCTTGGTCTTCTGCGCCAGATGCTCGGCCGGCGTGCGTGCGCCGCGCAGGGTCGGGAAGCCACCGCCCTGGCCGTCACCGTTGAAGAAGTTCTCCAGGTTGAAGGCGGCCACGTGCAGCGTGCCGGCCACCACCGGTACCGCCGGGCGCTGCAGCGCGGGCAGCTGCAGGGGCTTGCTCAACTGCAGACGCGGCGTGCCCTTGGCGTCCACCCGCACGATCCCTTCGACATTGCGCAGCACCATGCCGGTACGCAGGTTGGCACCGGCCGGCAGGTAGGCCACCGGGCCCGGGTCGCGCGCGTCGCTGCCGTCGTCCAGCAACAGGCGGCGGTGCTGGTTGTCGGCGGCCACCTGGGCATGCCCGGCGGTGCGCGGTGCGGCCACTTCGCTGGGCTGCCACAGGCGCCCGCCGAAGGCCACGGTGAGCTCACCGAAGCGCGACAGCCCGTCGGTGCCGGCCAACGTCAGCGGCGCGGCGATGCGGACCTGCTTGCCCTCCAGTGCGCGCCAATCGTTGGGGGCGGCGGTCAGGGTGAGCGTGGCGCTGGCCGGGGCCGGCTGCGCCTGCGCCGTGGCGGTGCGTTGCGGCTGGGCGGCGTGGACGGTGCCGGACAGGGCCAGCGCGAGGGCGAACACAAGCGGGGAACGACGCATGGGCAACACGACTCCGGGAAAGTACGGCAAGTCTGGCAACAAAAGATGACCGGGCCATGTGCCCGTCAACGACCGTCGCCGATGGTAGCAACGCAACGACAACGCCGCCTTGCGGCGGCGTCGGTGGGCAGATCCGGCAAAGCCTGAACGGGCCTACTTGAGGTTGGCCAGCATCCAGTCGACGGTGGCGTGGATCTGCTCTTCGGTCAGCGCCGGGTTGCCACCCTTGGGCGGCATGATCCCGCCGTCCGGGCCGGTGTAGCCCTCCAGCGCGTGCTTGTAGAGGGTGTCCTTGCCCTGGGCGATGCGCGCATCCCAATGCCGGTGGTCCAGGGTCGGCGCATTGCCCACCCCGTTGGTATGGCAGGCAGTGCACAGGTTGTCGAAGATCACCTTGCCATCCTTGGTGCCGCCATAGGCCACCTGCGAGGCCGCCTTGGCCAGCGAGGCGGCCTTGGCAGCCGCCTGCGCGGCCGCGCCGGTACTGCCGGCGTAGACCGCACCGGCCGGGGCAATGCGCTGTTCGGTGCGCTTGACCGCCATCGGTGAGATTTCAGGGGGAATGCTGGTGTGCAGGTACGCAGCGAACAGAATCAGGCCGAGCGTGATGGCCATCAATAAGGCAATGACCATGGAAAAGCGTTTCAGGAACTCGAGGTCGTAATTCCGCACTCTCTATACCCCTGGCTGGTAGTCGTTGGACCACGGCTTGTTGCCCGAGTATGACCAGCGTCGGCGGGGCTCTGCAAGCCACGCCGGGGTGTCGCATTGCAACATCGGCACGGCTCAGGCGCCGGCCGCCCTCAGGCAGAAAACGCAGATCGACTCCACCAGTGCCACTTCATCGCCATGCGCGTCGCGGCTGGGTGCGGTCGGGCCGACCAGCGCTTCGGTGAAGGCACCGACGATGCAGGCTGCCGCGACATGGGTGTCCTGCGCCGGGAACGTGCCCGCCTCGATGCCGTCGGCGACGATGCGCCGGAACACCTCACCGAACAGCCGACGGCAGCGGATGCGCTCGGCTTCCACCTCCGGGTCGACCGGCTCGGCGATGAAGGCGTAAGCCAGCCCGGGCCCGGCGAGCGCGCGGCGGACGAAGGCGGTGATCGCCCGGCGCAGCCGTTCCGGGGCGGGCAGCGGCTCGGCCGCGATCGCCTCGAAGATGCGCAGCTCGTGCTCCACCGCGGCGGTCAGCACCTCCACGAACAGCTCGGCCTTGGACGGGAAGTGGCGGTAGATCAGCCCGGTGGAGACCCCGGCCTCGGCCGCCACGGCGGTCACCGGGGCATTGCGGTAGCCGCCGGCGGCAACCAGCACACGGGTGGCCAGCAGGATCCGTTCACGGGCTCCGGCCAGGCGTTCTTCCATCAGTGCAGAGCGTTTGTAGGCCATTTGTTGATTCTATGTTCAATTTTTGAATTTGTGTTCACTTCTTCCGCGAACCCCGCTACGCTGGGCCAAATCGCCCGTGGGACGGCCCTGAACCGCCGGACGGGTTGAGCCGCCCCAACCACCGCGTCCCCACCTGGCGCGTCCATCCAAGCAGTTGCGGAGTTGCCCCATGCACGTGCCCACCATGAACTTCGACCTCGGTGACGAGATCGACCTGCTGCGCCAGAGCGTGGCCCATTTTGCCTCGGCGCAGATCGCGCCGCTGGCGGCCAAGGCCGACGAAGAGAACCTGTTCCCGCACGCACTATGGCGCCAGCTGGGCGAACAGGGCCTGCTCGGCCTGACCGTGGAAGAAGAATACGGCGGCAGCGGCATGGGCTACCTGGCCCACGTGGTGGCGATGGAAGAAATTTCGCGCGCCTCCGGCAGCATCGGCCTGTCCTACGGCGCGCACTCCAACCTGTGCGTGAACCAGCTGCGCAAGAACGGTACCGAGGCGCAGAAGCAGCGCTTCCTGCCCGGCCTGTGCAGCGGTGAGAAGGTCGGCGCGCTGGCGATGAGCGAACCCGGCGCCGGGTCGGACGTGGTGTCGATGAAGCTGCGTGCCGACAAGCGTGGCGACCATTACGTGCTCAACGGCAACAAGATGTGGATCACCAACGGCCCGGATGCCGACGTGCTGGTGGTGTACGCCAAGACCGACGTGGACGCCGGTGCCAAGGGCATCACCGCGTTCCTGATCGAGAAGGGCATGAAGGGCTTCTCCACCGCGCAGAAGCTGGACAAGCTGGGCATGCGCGGCTCCAACACCTGCGAACTGGTGTTCGTGGACTGCGAAGTGCCGGCCGAGAACGTGCTGGGCAGCGTCGGCGGCGGCGTCAAGGTGCTGATGTCCGGGCTGGACTACGAGCGCGTGGTGCTGTCCGGCGGCCCGCTGGGGCTGATGTCCGCGGCGATGGACGTAGTGATGCCCTACGTGCACGAGCGCAAGCAGTTCGGCCAGGCGATCGGCACCTTCCAGCTGATCCAGGCCAAGCTGGCCGACATGTACGTGGGCCTCAATGCCTGCCGCGCCTATGTGTATGCGGTGGCGCGCGCCTGCGACCAGGGCCGCACCACCCGCCAGGATGCTGCCGGTGCGATCCTGTACTCGGCCGAGAAGGCCACCTGGCTGACCGGGCAGGCCATCCAGATCCTCGGTGGCAACGGCTACATCAACGAGTACCCGGCCGGCCGCCTGTGGCGCGATGCCAAGCTGTATGAAATCGGCGCCGGCACCTCGGAGATCCGCCGCATGCTGATCGGCCGCGAACTGTTCCAGCGCACCAAGTAAGGGCACCCCATGACCGTACTGACCACCCAGCTGCAACCCGGCAGCGAGACGTTCGAAGCCAACCGCACTGCCCTGCAGGCGGTGGTGGATGACCTGCGCGCCACCCTGGCGCGCACCGCGCTGGGCGGCAGCGAGGCGGCCCGCGCCAAGCACACCGCGCGCGGCAAGCTGCTGGTGCGCGACCGCATCGACGCACTGCTCGATCCGGGCAGCGCGTTCCTTGAGATTGCACCGCTGGCCGCGCACGGCATGTACGGCGACCCCATTCCCAGTGCCGGTGTGGTGGCGGGCATTGGCCGGGTGTCGGGCGTGGAGTGCGTGATCGTGGCCAACGATGCCACCGTCAAGGGCGGCACCTACTACCCGATGACGGTCAAGAAGCACCTGCGCGCGCAGGAAGTGGCCGAACAGAACCGCCTGCCGTGCATCTACCTGGTGGATTCCGGTGGTGCGTTCCTGCCGTTGCAGGACGAGGTGTTCCCGGACCGCGACCATTTCGGCCGGATCTTCTACAACCAGGCCAACCTGTCGGCGCAGGGCATTCCGCAGATCGCCTGCGTGATGGGCAGCTGCACCGCCGGCGGCGCCTATGTGCCGGCGATGAGCGATGAGACGGTGATCGTGCGCGAGCAGGGCACCATCTTCCTCGGCGGCCCGCCGCTGGTGAAAGCCGCCACCGGCGAAGTGGTGACGGCCGAGGAACTCGGCGGCGCCGACGTACACACGCGCATTTCCGGCGTGGCCGACCACATGGCCGACAACGACCTGCAGGCGCTGGCCCGGGTCCGCGCGATCATCGCCCAGCTCAACTGGCGCAAGCCCGAGCCGGCGCTGGCGGTGCAGGCACCGGTCGAACCGCGGTTCCCGGCGCAGGACCTGTACGGGGTGATCCCGGCCGACACGCGCAAGCCCTACGACGTGCGCGAAGTGATCATGCGCCTGGTCGACGACTCGCGTTTCGACGAGTTCAAGCCGCGCTACGGCAACACCCTGGTCACCGGCTTCGCGCACCTGCACGGCTACCCGGTGGGCATCATCGCCAACAACGGCATCCTGTTCTCCGAGTCCGCGCTGAAGGGCGCGCACTTCATCGAACTGTGCACGCAGCGCGGCATCCCGCTGGTGTTCCTGCAGAACATCACCGGCTTCATGGTCGGCCGCAAGTACGAACATGGCGGCATCGCCAAGGACGGCGCCAAGCTGGTGATGGCGGTGGCCTGCGCCAAGGTGCCCAAGTTCACCGTGGTGATCGGCGGCTCGTTCGGTGCCGGCAACTACGGCATGTGCGGCCGCGCCTACTCGCCCAACTTCCTGTGGATGTGGCCGAACGCGCGCATCGGCGTGATGGGCGGCGAGCAGGCCGCCAGCGTGCTGGCCACGGTCAAGCGCGATGGCATCGAAGCCAAGGGCGGGCAGTGGTCGGCCGAGGAAGAAGACGGCTTCAAATCCCCGATCCGCGAACAGTTCGAGCAGCAGGGTCACCCCTACTACGCCAGCGCACGGCTGTGGGACGACGGCGTGATCGACCCGGCCGACACCCGCCGCGTGCTGGGCCTGGCGTTGTCGGCCAGCCTCAACGCACCGGCGCGCAAGACCGAGTTCGGCGTGTTCCGCATGTAAGGCCGTGGCGGTGCCCCGGCACCGCCCTGCCCGCCTGACGCTCCCCGTATTTCCGACCGCCCGCCCCTGGCACGCGCAACGAGAAGACCATGTTCACCAAGATCCTGATCGCCAACCGCGGCGAAATCGCCTGCCGCGTCATCGCCACCTGCCAACGCCTGGGCATCGCCACCGTGGCGGTGTACTCCGAAGCCGACCGCAACGCGCGCCATGTGCGCCTGGCCGACGAAGCCATCGCGATCGGCCCGGCGGCCGCCCGCGACAGCTACCTGCGCGCGGACGCCATCCTGGACGCCGCGCGCCGCACCGGGGCGCAGGCGATCCATCCCGGCTACGGCTTCCTCTCCGAGAACGCCGACTTCGCCCAGGCCTGTGCCGAGGCCGGCATCGTCTTCATCGGCCCGACCGCTGCGGCGATCCGCGCGATGGGCGACAAGAGCGCGGCCAAGGCGCTGATGCAGCAGGCCGGCGTGCCGCTGACCCCCGGCTACCACGGCGACCAACAGGAGCCGCAGTTCCTGCGCGAACAGGCCGATGCCATCGGCTACCCGGTATTGATCAAGGCCAGCGCCGGCGGCGGCGGCAAGGGCATGCGCCGGGTGGATGCCAGCGCCGACTTCATCGAAGCGCTGGCCAGCTGCCAGCGCGAAGCGCAATCGGCCTTCGGCAACGCGCACGTGCTGGTGGAAAAGTACGTCGAGCGCCCGCGCCATATCGAGATCCAGGTGTTCGGCGACAGCCACGGCAACGTGGTGCATCTGTTCGAGCGCGACTGCTCGGTGCAGCGCCGCCACCAGAAGGTGCTGGAAGAGGCGCCTGCGCCGGGCATGACCCCCGAGCGCCGCGCTGCAATGGGCCAGGCCGCGGTGAATGCCGCGCGCGCGGTCAGCTACGTCGGTGCCGGCACGGTGGAGTTCATCGCCGCACCGGACGGCACGTTCTTCTTCATGGAAATGAACACCCGCCTGCAGGTCGAGCACCCGGTCACCGAGTACATCACCGGCACCGACCTGGTGGAATGGCAGCTGCGCGTGGCCAGCGGCGAGCGACTGCCGCTGTGCCAGGACCAGCTGAAGATCCACGGCCATGCGCTGGAAGCGCGGCTGTACGCCGAAGACGCCGACCGTGGCTTCCTGCCCTCCACCGGTACGCTGCGCCACCTGCGCCTGCCTGTTGCGAACGCCCATGTGCGCGTGGATGCCGGTGTCGAGCAGGGCGATGCGATCACCCCGTTCTACGACCCGATGATTGCCAAGCTGATCGTCTGGGACGTCGACCGCGCTGCCGCGCTGCGCCGCATGCAGCAGGCGCTGGCCGACTGCGAAGTGGTCGGCGTGACCACCAACGCCGCGTTCCTGCGCCGCCTGGTACTGACCGATTCGTTCACCCAGGCCAACCTGGATACCGCGCTGATCGAGCGCGAACACACCGCGCTGGCGCCCAATGCCGGCGACAGCGACCCGACGCTGTGGGCGTTGGCGGCCATTGCCGCGGTGGGCAGCCAGACCGCCGCGCGCATCGATGCGCGTGACCCGCATTCGCCCTGGCAGCTGCAGGATGGCTGGCGCCTGGGCGCCCGTGCGGCGCATGCACTCACCCTGGAGCATCGCGGCACCCAGCAGCCGGTGACGGCGCTGGAACACGACGGTACGTGGACGGTGACGGTGGGCGACACCCGCGTGCTCGCCTACGGCGCCCTCAATGGTGACGCCCTGCGCGTACAAAGCGGCGACGCCCTGCACCGCGCCCGCGTGGTCCGCGATGGCAGCGAGCTGTACCTGTTCGGCGGCGAAGGCACGCAGCGCTTCACCCTGCACGACCCGGTCAGCGAAGCCGACCAGAGCGTGGCCGATGCCGGCAGCCTGCTGGCGCCGATGCCAGGACGTATCGTCGCCACCTCGGTGGCACCGGGCACCAAGGTCAAGCGCGGTGCGCCGCTGCTGGTGCTCGAAGCGATGAAGATGGAGCACACCCTGCAGGCACCGGCCGATGGCGTGGTGCAGGGGTACCGGGTCAAGGCCGGGGATCAGGTGGGCGATGGGGCGGTGCTGGTGGATTTCGAGGTGGATGGGGCGGCTTGAATCCGCGCCTCACCCCACCCGCTGCCAGATCTGTTCGAGGGGGTCCAACTCGGCGGTCTGCATCGTCGTTGCCCGCCAGCCGAAGCCGCAGACCGCCAGCGCTCCTTGCTGGATGGGGTCCAGGCCGAAGCCACGCTCCAGGTGCTTTTCGTTGATGGCACCGGTGATGAAGGCGCCAAGTCCCAGGTCGGTTGCCGACAGGTACAACGTCTGCGACAGGTGCCCTGCCTCCAGCGTCACCACGCGGTAGCCCTTGGCGTGCCGCCGGTACTTCCAGAAGGTGCGGTCGAAACGCGGGACCATCACAACCAGGCAGTGCGCATTGGCGAACCAGTGCTGCTGACCCACCGCTTCCATGCTGAAGTCGCGCAGGGATTGGGCACCGGGCGGCAACGGCAGCAACTGATGGGAGTCACAGAGGTAACGGTACAGACCCGGTGCAACCCCTTCCACGTTCTGCACGATCAGGTAGGCCTGCATCGGATGCAAGCCGCCTCCGGAAGGGCTGTTCTTCTTCTGGAAGACCAGATCATCCCCGACTCTCACTTCCGCCTGCGCTGCGAACACCCGCTGCAGCATCTGTGCGAACAGGGCCAGCGGCAGCGCGCGATCCTCATCGAAGTTCCGGCAGGTGGCCCGGCGCTGGAGCAGCGCATCAAAGTCATCCCCCGGCACGCGTGGCAGTGCCACGGCATCCGCCAGATCCACCTCGCGCATTGCCGGCGGCGGCCCCAGTACCTCACGCATGCCCGTTGCGGTATCGGTGCCCGAATCAAGTGTGTTCTTGACCGCATCCACCGCTTCCCAACGCGTGAACGCGTGCAGGATCGCACCCAGTGGATGCCAGTGCACCGCGCGCAGCCGCACATCGTTGTCATGATGTGCCAGTTCAATCGAAGGGTTCGACCCAGGCTCGGGCAGGATCAGGCCCTTCTCAAGCAATGTATTCAGCGCCCTGGTATCCAGCGAGAGCGCTGTTGGGTCCGTCCACTCGCTCGGGCTCAATTGACCCAGCAGTTCGCGTTGTTGCGCATCCACCACGACCGGCGCATCAAGATGTGGCGCAAGCGCCTGCCACTGCAATGAACGCACCAGGCCACTGCCGCCAGCAAGCAAATCCTCCACCTGGAAGCGTGCCTGCTCTATCGGTTCGAGCATCAGGATTCCGCAGCGACGTATACGCACCTGTCTTTCCTCATCATGGGCATGATCGCACCTTGCTGGTGCGGCATGCCGGGGTATCGGCTGCACGCCGCAGATCTGGATAACCGGTAATCGACAACATCGAGCTAAAGGCGGGCGTACAACGGTCGATGTAGGCTCTTAGTCCGCGCTTCATCATCGCCCAGCATCCCCTCCTCCAATGGAAACACCCATGTCCTCCACCCCGCTCGAACCCGCCCTGGCCCTGGGACTCACCCGCCTGCTCTCCAACAACGACGACTTTCGCGAGCTGTTCCGCAATGACCCGGTCGCGGCGTTGATCCAGGCAGGTCTACCCAGCGAGCGCGCAGAGGCCATGCGGGTCTGCTGCCGCGTCGGGCAGCTTGCATCGAAGGAGGCCATCCAGGAGGCACAGCAGGAAATCCAGAACATGCTGACCGCCGGCCTGGGTCAGATCGTGCCCGCACTGGATGCAAACCCCAAGGGCGGTCACAGCCTCAAATCCCCGTAACCGGCCTTGCCGATGCGGGAATGGTGACCACTGCGCTGGCAGGCACTGCCAGCTCAGCCACGATCTGGCCAGCCGCGTTGCTGTCGATGACGTTCAGTGGTTGCATGCAGTAGCCGCAGTTCAACTCCGAGTACGCCAGACCACGGCTGCGGCTCAGGAAGCGGGCCTGAATCAGGGCGTTCTCACGCTGTCCCAATGCCAAGAAAGCCCTCATCGCCACCACGCGGGTCTGGAAACGCGCATGGGTACCCAGGAATGGTTTGAGCAGCTGAAGTGATCGAGCAGGATTGCCAGCCAGACGTGCCTGCTCGGCCTCCACCACGTGGCTCATTTCATTCAAGGGTGCTTCGCGTGACAGTTCCGGTCGTGCCCGCACGGCGGCAAGCGCTCGCGATGCAGCGGGCGCATCGTGCATGCGCAAAGCCAGCAATGCCGCGCCCAGCGCCGCCATTGCATCATCGCTGGTGTCAGCACTGGTGGGATCGGCCAGACGTGACAGCGTTGCATCCATGACGATGCGCAGGCTTTGTGCAGCCGCATCGCGATTATCTGCAGCCCATTGCACGGTGGCCAAGGGCAGCATGTAGAGACGGTGGTCGTAGCCCGTCTCCAGCGCCATGCGCTGCAAGCCCGCACGCGCCGAAGCCTCCGCACGCTGCCATTGGCGGCGATCGGCAGCCAAGGATGTGCGCTCGATATCGGCGTATCTGTTCAGCGGAACCTTGTCCAAAAGCACTTCGGCGCGGCTGTAATCACGCTGACTTGCCGCCACGCCAGCCAGGTAGCGCTGGCTCGCGCTGCGTCCACCGGACACCGCCTTTTCAAGTGCCCGCCGTGCGGCCGGCTGATCATCCATCGCCAGCAGAATGCGACCCAACTGGTCGTAAGCAATGTTGGAGAGTTCGAAGCGGGAGTCGGAAGCCTTCAACGCGTGTGGCACCGCTTCCTTGAAGCGGTTGTCGACGTACAACCACATCGCCGCATTGTGTTGGGCAGCGAAGTAGTCCGGATAAAGCGAAGCCAACTGTGTCCAGGCAGTGGCAGCGCGCCCCTGGTCGGTCAGGCTTGCCGACCAGGCATCCAGGTATAGGACTTCGCGCGGCGTCAGCCGCGTCGAAAGCCCTTGCGCCCGTTTCAGGGCCACCAAGGCGCCGGCCCGATCCATGCTGGTGAAACGGGCACGTACCTGTCCCATCCAGGCGAGCGCAAACCCTTCGTCCAGGCGAACGGCTTTCTCGTACATCGCCAGTGCGCCGTCGTAGTCGCCCGCCGCATAGAGATTCTGGCCCAGTGCATAGGCCCGCAGTGCATCCAGGCTCGAAGTGGTGACCAAGGGCAGCGGCTTGGAATCGGCACGCATCTGCGGTGCTGCTTCACCCAGCTGTTGGCGCAGCCTGGCGGTGACTTTGTCCACCGAATCCAGCATCGAGCCCATTCCATCGGCTTCCGCCGTGGCCACGGCCACGGTCTGCTGGGAATGTGGATCCACTACCTCCACACTGACCCGCGTGCGGCCACCGACTTCGGCCACGGTTGGCATCAGCACCATGCGCGCACCGGTACGCATCGCCACTTCCGATGCAACATGCGCATCCAGGCGTGCACCTCCCTGCAACTGCATCAGCTGCAGGACATCGCGCGCCTTCATATCGCTGAGGACATTGACGTATCGCGACTGCTCCAGGCTGATCCGCAGGGCCTGCTGCAACGAATCATCGAGCAGGGTATTGCCTGTGAGATTGCGCATGTCGCCGATCACTACCCAATCGCGCTCGGCGAAGGCAATCGCCGGCTCCGGTCGAAGCAATGTCCACAACACGAGGGCGACCATCACACATGCAGTGGCCTCGGCAAGCAGCGCGCCCGGCCGCAGCCACAAGGGGCGATCCAGCCAAGCCTTCTTGGTGCTGGCCGGACGCCGCATCGTGGGCGACTCCGGTGCCGCCACCTGATACACCTGCTGCGGATCGGGCATGCCCTTGAATCGCCAACGGCCGTGGGATTTCCACACCAGTCTGCGGGCGTGCTCTCCGAGTTCCCCGCTGCTGCGACGGGCCACGGATTCGGCCAACGCCGACAACAGGATCTGCCCGGGCCGCGCCAACTGCATCAAGCGGGCAGCCATCGGCTTGGCAAGGCCCTCCACTTCGATCGGCTTGGCACCGTGTGCCACCGCCTCGGCGCTGTTGTTCCACAGGATGACTTCACCCACGTGCAGACCGGCACGCGCACGCAGCGGAACGCGCAGCCTCTGGCCCAGCTGCAGGAGTTGCTCCTGGTAATCCAATGCGAACCCGAGGGCGTCAACCACCCGCTCAAACAACAGGAACAGCCCGTCGGAACGATCGATCTGATGCCCGTTCCACTGCTGCTGCAACGTCAGTACCAGGCGGTCATGCTGCTGGAAGAGTTCCGCTGCGGCAGCGTCGCCTATCCGCTCCACCAGCATCAACGAATCGCACAGGTCGGTGAACAACAATGCCCGCATCTGCGGGGCCTGGGTCGACGTTCCGTTGTCGCCGTTCATGCAGTCAATCCCCGATCAGGACGCGGCGGTCGCGGCACGCGACCAGTGCAGCCGGTTTCCCCCCAGGCGCTTGGCCTGGTACAGCGCATTGTCGGCGCGAGCGTACCACTCACTCCAGTCGGTATGGCCGTCCAGCAGCGACAGCCCGATGCTGACCGGGCACACGTGTGGCACGCCATGCGCGCGGCCCATCAGGCCGTGCACCGCGCTGAGGATGAACTCGGCGGCGTGCTGCAGGGTGTCGTTGTCGGCGGCGCGCAGCAGCAGGCAGAACTCGTCGCCGCCCAGCCGGCAGGCCATGTCCAGTTCGGTGGCCACCGAACGCAGGATGTTGGCCACGCTCTGCAGCACCCGGTCGCCGGCCTGGTGGCCGTGCTCGTCGTTGACCTGCTTGAAGCGGTCGCAGTCGATCAGCAGCAGGCCCTGCGGCGGGCCGTCTTCATGCACGCGGCATTCCTGCAGGTACAGCGCCAGGCCGCGGCGGTTGTGCAGGCCGGTCAGCTCGTCGGTGCGTACCAGCTCACGGGTGTGGGTGAGCTGGTGGGTGGTGATGTACAGATTGTCCAGCGCGGTTTCCAGGTCGTGGTTGCGCCGGCGCAGCTGGCGGATCAGGACCTGTTCGTTGCTGACCACGCGCATGATCGTGCGGCGCAGGAAATACGCCACCAGGCCGGGGTCGCGGTCGACCAGGCGCTGGAAATCGGCATTGCCCAGCTCCAGCACCACGGTGTCCGTTACCGCGCGCGCGTCGGCGCTACGCGGATGGTCGCCGATCAGCAGGCCGAGTTCGCCGAAGAATTCGTTGGGGCCCAGCGACTTCACCACCAGGTCTTCACCGAAATCCAGTTCGATGCCGCCGCTGACGATCACGTACATCGTCTCGCCGCCCTGGCCGCGATGGAACAGGAAGTCGCCGCCGCGCAGATGCCGCTGTTGACCAAACTCGCTGAACAGGGCAAATTCACCTGGACTCAAGACGGCATGCACGATCTCAGCCATCGCCGTCTGTGCGATGCCTGTCTCCTGTTCGCACACCATTGCCGCAACCTTGCCGGTCATCCCGTGCACCCGCTTCCCAGCGTTCCCCCGGTGAGCTGCGGAGGATAGCACCCATCAAAACTGTGCGCCTCATCCCATTTTTGGATATGGGTGTCGATTTTTCGTGCCCGGGCGGTCTTCACGCCATGGCCAAGTGGCGGCGGACGGTCCCCCGACCGACCGCCGCCCCCTTCCCGGGCCGTCCCGGGGATGCGATCAGGCCGCGCGTTCGGCGTTGAACTGCTCTTCCTCGGTCGAACCGGTCAGCGCGGTGGTGGAGGACTTGCCCTGCTGAATAGCCTGGGTCACCGCGTCGAAGTAGCCGGTGCCGACCTCGCGCTGGTGCTTGACCGCGGTAAAGCCACGCTCGGCGGCCGCGAATTCAGCTTCCTGCAGTTCCACGAAGGCGCTCATCTGGCGGCGTGCATAGCCGTGGGCCAGGTTGAACATGGAGTAGTTCAGGGCGTGGAAGCCGGCCAGGGTGATGAACTGGAACTTGTAGCCGTACTTGGCGATTTCCTTCTGGAAGGTGGCGATGGTGGCGTCGTCCAGGTTCTTCTTCCAGTTGAAGCTGGGCGAGCAGTTGTAGGCCAGCAGCTTGCCCGGGAACCGGGCATGGATGGCTTCGGCGAACTGGCGCGCGAACTCCAGGTCCGGCTTGCCGGTTTCACACCAGATCAGGTCGGCATAGGGCGCGTAGGCCAGGCCGCGGCTGATCGCCTGGTCCAGGCCGTTGCGGGTCTTGTAGAACCCTTCCACGGTGCGCTCGCCGGTGGCGAAGGGCTGGTCGTTGGCGTCGATGTCGCTGGTCAGCAGGTCGGCCGCCTCGGCGTCGGTGCGCGCCACCAGCAGGGTCGGCACGCCCATCACGTCCGCGGCCAGGCGCGCGGCGTTGAGCTTCTCGATCGCCTCGCGGGTTGGCACCAGCACCTTGCCGCCCATGTGCCCACACTTCTTCACCGAGGCCAGCTGGTCTTCGAAGTGGACGCCGGCCGCACCGGCTTCGATCATCGCCTTCATCAGTTCAAAGGCGTTGAGCACGCCGCCGAACCCGGCCTCGGCATCGGCCACGATCGGCTGCAGGAAGTCGATGTCATCCTTGCCTTCGGCATGGTGCAGCTGGTCGGCGCGCAGCAGGGTGTTGTTGATGCGCTTGACCACGGCCGGCACCGAGTCGGCCGGGTACAGCGACTGGTCCGGGTACATCTGACCGGCCAGATTGGCATCGGCCGCCACCTGCCAACCGGACAGGTAGATCGCGTTCAAGCCGGCCTTGACCTGCTGCATGGCCTGGTTGCCGGTCAGCGCGCCGAGCGCGTTGACGAACTCCTTTTCCTGCAGGTAGCCCCACAACTTCTCCGCGCCCAGCCGGGCCAACGAATGCTCCACGTGCACGGTGCCGCGCAGGCGCACCACGTCGGCGGCGGTGTAGTTGCGCTGGATCCCGGCCCAACGCGGGTCGGTGTTCCATTCGTGCTGGATCTGTTCGGCGGTCGGCAGCTTGCTCATGGCGTTTCTCCAGGGGGGAATACGTTGAATGGGTAAGGCGGTGCGGAAGGCGGGTGGTACAGGTCAGTCGAGACGGGCGTAGGCGGGCAGGGTCAGGAAGTCGGTGAGTTCATCGCGGCGGCTCAGCTCGGCCAGCAGGCCGATCGCCTCGTCGATCCGGCCACCGCCGGGCAGCGCGCTGCGCTCGCCCAGCCGTGCCGGCAGCTGGGCCAGGGTGGCGTCGAGCAGGGCCAGATCGATGGCGGTGCCGTCGTCGAGGTGCTGGCCGGGCACGTGCAACCACTGCCACAGCTGGCTGCGGCTGATTTCGGCGGTGGCCGCGTCTTCCATCAGGTGATGGATCGGCACGCAGCCGTTGCCGTCCAGCCAGGCGGCCAGGTAGCGCACGCAGACTTCCACGTTGCCCTCGAACCCGGCGCGGGTGATGCTGCCGGTGGGCGCGGCGATCAGCGCATCACGGCCCACCTGCACGTCACGGCGCAGCACCGCGTGCTGGTTCGGGCCGGGCATGTGTTCGTCGAAGATCGCCTGCGCCACCGGAATCAGTGCCGGATGGGCCACCCAGGTGCCATCGTGGCCGGCGGTCACCTCGCGCAGTTTGTCCGCGCGCACCCGCGCCATGGCCTGTTCGTTGGCGGCGGCATCGTGGTTGATCGGAATCTGTGCCGCCATGCCGCCCATCGCGTGCGCACCGCGGCGGTGGCAGGTCTTGATCAGCAGTTCCGAATAGGCCTTCAGAAACGGCTGGGTCATGGTCACCTGGCCGCGCTCGGGCAGCACCTTGTCGGCGTGGCGACGGAAGGTCTTGATGTAGGAAAAAATATAGTCCCAGCGCCCGCAGTTGAGGCCGACGATGCGGTCGCGCAGGGCGTGCAGGATCTCGTCCATCTCGAACACCGCCGGCAGCGTCTCGATCAGCACCGTGACCTTGATCTGCCCGTGCGGCAGATCAAGCATGCCTTCGATGTGCGACAGCGCGGTCTCCCACAGCGCGGCCTCTTCCATCGACTGCAGCTTGGGCAGGTAGAAGTACGGGCCGCGCTGGCGGCACATCAGGGTTCGGGCGTTGTGGTAGGCGAACACCGCCGCATCGAACAGGCCGCCGGCGATGGGCTGACCATCGATGCGCACGTGCTTCTCGTCCAGGTGCCAGCCGCGCGGGCGCACGATCAGCACCGCCTGTTCGTTGAGCGGGCGCAGCGCGTATTGCTTGCCGTTGGGCGCGGTGTGGGTGAGGTCGCCGCGCACCGCGCCGATCAGCGCCTGCTGGCCGGCCAGCAGGTTGCGCCAGGCCGGGGCGGTGGAATCCTCGAAGTCGGCCATGAACACCTTGGCCCCGGAGTTCAGCGCGTTGATCACCATCTTCGGGTCGGTCGGGCCGGTGATCTCCACGCGGCGGTCCTGCAGCGCGTCGGGCAGCGCGGCCACGGTCCAGTCGTCGGCACGGATCTGCGCGGTGTCGGTACGGAAGTCCGGCAGGCCACCGCCGTCAAAGAACGCCTGGCGGGCCTGGCGGGCCAGCAGGCGACGCTGGCGCTCCGGCTCCACCGCGCGATGCAGCGACACCAGCAGCGCCAGTACCCCGGCCGGCAGCAGCGCGGACTGGCCGGCGAGCTGGGTGGTCACGGTGATTCCCGGGGTGGCCGGGGCATCGGCGGGGGTCGGCTGGGCGGTGGCGTAAGCGACGGCGGACATGGCGGGCTCCTGCGTTGCGGTAGGCCTGTACCGTGCGCCGGGGTGTGGTATTTGGCAAAACAGTTATTGCAATGCACTACATAAGTTGTGCTTATACTCATGACGCCATGCCCACATCCCGCACCCCAAGCCCCCGGTTTTCCTACAAATCCGACCGGCTCAAGCCGCTGCGGGCGTTCTGCCAGACCGTGCGCCTGGGGTCAGTCTCACGGGCCGCTGAGGCACTTTTCGTCAGCCAACCGGCGATCAGCCAGCAGCTGCAG
Organism: Stenotrophomonas sp. GL_111; assembly: GCF_057835245.1. Lineage (NCBI taxonomy): Bacteria > Pseudomonadati > Pseudomonadota > Gammaproteobacteria > Lysobacterales > Lysobacteraceae > Stenotrophomonas > Stenotrophomonas sp. GL_111. The sequence goes on along the minus strand of NZ_CM174421.1, from coordinate 239,244 downwards.
GCGCTGGAACGCGAAGTGGGGGTGAGCCTGTTCGAGCGCAGCGGGCGTCGCCTGGTACCCAGCCGCGAGGGCCAGCTGCTGTACGACATGGCGCTGCCATTGGTGGAGAGCCTGGACGGGCTGGAGGCCAGCTTCCGCGACAAGGTCAAAGGGCTGGACGCGGGCGAGCTCAACATCGCCGCCAACAGCTCCACCATCCTGTACCTGCTGCCGCGCATCGTGGAGCGTTTCCGCCAGCGCCATCCGGATGTGCGCCTGACCCTGCACAACGCGATCAGCGCCGACGGCACCGACCTGCTGCGCAGCGACGCGGCCGACCTGGCGGTAGGCTCGATGACCGACGTGCCGGCCGATCTCAGCTACGCCCCGGCCTACCGCTTCGAGCAGGTGCTGATCGCGCCGCAGGATCATCCTTTGCTGCGTGGCGAGCTGAGCCTGGAGGCGATCTCGCAGTACCCGCTGGTGCTGCCGCCCAAGCGCCAGATCACTTACCGCCTGGTCGACCAGGTGTTCCAGCGCCATCGCCTGCCCTACACCGTGGCCCTGGAAGTGGGCGGCTGGGAGGTGATCAAGCAGTACGTGGCGATGGGCATGGGCATCTCGATCGTGCCGGCGCTGTGCCTCAACGATGCCGACCGCGGCAAGCTGGTGACGCGCTCGATGAGTGCGTGGTTTCCCGAACGCAGCTACGGGGTGATCGTGCGCCGCGGGCGCTTCCTGTCCGCGCAGGCGCGCGCCTTCATCGAGCTGATCCAGCCGGACCTGTTCAGTCCGCGCAGCTATGATGAAAGTGGTCATTCGGAGCGTTGAAGGCGTCTGCCATGTCGATCGAACTGCGCCACCTCCGCTACTTCCTCGCCGTGGCCGACACGCTGCACTTCGGCCGCGCGGCCGAGCGCCTGGGGATGTCGCAGCCGCCGCTCAGCCAGCAGATCCGTCAGTTGGAAACGTTGCTGGGCGCGCGTCTGTTCCTGCGCAGCAATCGCCGCGTGGAGTTGACCGAAGCCGGGCGTGTGCTGCGTGAGCAGGCCAGTGCGGTACTGGAGCGCATGGACAAGGCGGTCGACCTCACCCAGCGCGCGCAGCGCGGTGAAACCGGCGAGCTGCGCATCGGGCTGACCCGTGCCACGCCGCTGTCCACGCAGATTCCGCGTGCGATCTTTGCTTACCGCCAGCAGTTCCCGCAGGTGCAGTTGAAGCTGCGTGAGATGAACACGCTGCAGCAGATCGATGCGTTGATGGCCGGCGAACTCGACGTCGGCTTGATCCGCAAACGCGCCCTGCCCGCACCGTTGATGTCGCGCAAGCTGTTCAGTGATCCATTGGCGCTGGTGGTGCACGACCAGCATCCGCTGCTGCACGGGCTGGCCCACGATGCGCCGGTGGCATTGCGCACGTTCGCGCATGAGCCCTTCGTCGGCTTCCTGCGCGAAGTAGGCGCGGGCATCCACGACCATGTCATCGCGCTGTGCCGCAGCGCGGGTTTCACCCCGCGCATCGTGCAGGAGGCCGGCGAAGCCTCGACCCTGATCAGCCTGGCCGCCTCCGGGCTGGGGGTGACGGTGCTGCCCTCGTCGTGCAGCCATATCCAGGTGGACGGCGCGCGCTTCGTCGCGCTCAGCGACCGTGCCGCCAGTTCGGAAGTGCACGTGGCCTGCCGGCGCGGGCCGATGTCGCCGCTGATCGCCCAGTTCACCCGGCTGCTGCAGGGCGGGCTCAGCGGCTGAGCGCGAGCGCCGCACCCGTCTCGCCGACGCTGCGGCCCAGCCGCCAGGCGATCGCCGCGCCGGCCAGGGTCAGCACTGCCGCGAACAGGCACACCCCCGGCCAGTCCCAGCGGGTGTAGAACACCCCGCCCAGCGCACCGGCCAGGCTGGAGCCCAGGTAGTAGCCGAACAGGTACAACGCCGCCGCTTCGGCGCGCATCGCCCCGCCCAGCGTGCCGACCCAGCTGCTGGCCACCGAGTGCCCACCGAAGAAGCCGAAGGTGACCAGCGCGATACCGGCGATCATCGCCGCCACCCACGGCAAGGCCAGCAACGCGATACCGGCCAGGATCAGCCCGAACGCCAGCAGCAGCACCCGCCCCCGGCCCAGCCGCGTGGCCAGCTGGCCCATCCACGCCGAGCTGATGCTGCCCACCAGGTACAGGGTGAAGATCAGCCCGACCACGGTCTGGCTCAGGCTGTAGGGCGGTGCCAGCAGATGGAAGCCGAGGTAGTTGTAGAGGGTGACAAATACCCCAAGCAGCACGAAGCCGATCACGAACAGCCACGGCAGGCCGTTGTCGCGGAACAGCGTGGCAAAGCGCGCGGGCATGTGCAGCAGGTTGCCGCGGCGGCGCAGGAAGTGCCGCGACGGTGGCAGCTGGGTCCACAGCAGCACCGCGCCAAGCAGGGCGATCACCCCGACCACGCCGATGCCGGCACGCCAGCCCCAGTGGTCGGCCACGATGCCGGCGATCAGCCGCCCGCTCATGCCACCCACCGCATTGCCGCCGATGTACAGCCCCATCGCCAGGCCCAGCGCGCGGCTGTCCATTTCCTCGACCAGGTAGGTCATCGCCACCGCCGGCACCCCGCTCAGGGTGATGCCGAGCAGGGTGCGCAGCACCAGCAGCGTGGTCCAGTCATCGACCAGGGCCGAGGCCACGCTCAGCACGGCCGAGCCGAGCAGCGAGGCAATCATCACCGGGCGCCGGCCCAGCGCATCGGAAATGAAACCGGCCAGCAGCATGGTTACTGCCAGCACCCCGGTGGTGACCGACAGCGCCAGCGCACTGTTGGCCGCCGACACCCCGAAGTGCTGCGCGAACTCCGGCAACAGGGGCTGCACGCAGTACAGCAGGCCGAAAGTGGAGAAACCGGCCAGGAACAGCGCCACCGACGTGCGCCGGAAGGCAGGGGTGCCCTGCTGGATGTACGGCGCAACGGGCGCACCCGCATCGCAAGGCGGATCGATCGAGCTGCGCTCAGGGACTGCTGCGGTGTCGCCGTTCATGCCGGAAAGGCCCGTGCAACCGGGCGGGAGCCAAAGGACAGGGCCCAGCATAGGCAGCGCTCACGGGTCGATCCATAACCTGTAATGTCTGGATTGATATGTTCAAGGTATCAATCCAGCTTTGTGCCGTGGTGCCTCAAAGCGCCTGCCAGGTGAAGCCGTCGCCACGCCGGTAGTAGACGTGCGACGCCTTGCCATACAGCGCGTGGGCATCGACCAGGCCGAAGAAGCGGCCATCGGCACTGTTGCCGCGATGATCGCCCAGCATCAACACCTTGCCGGCCGGCACGGTCAGGCCGGCGATGTCCGGGCCGCCGCCCTGGCCCAGATCGAGCCGGGCCAGGTGCTGACCGAAATCTTCGATCTCGCCCGCGTTGGCCTCGGCCAGGGGCTGGCCGTTGATGCTGAGGTGGCCATCGTGCAGTTCCACCCGGTCACCGCCTACCGCGGCGATGCGCTTGATCAGGCGGATGCCGTCCACGGGGGAGTCGAACACCGCCACATCGCCGCGCTGCGGCTGGCCGGTGTGCAGCAGCTCCACCGCGGTGAACGGCAGGCGCAGGCCATAGGCGCGCATGTCCACCACCACCCGGTCACCGGGCATCAGGGTGTACTGCATCGAGCCGCTGGGCACCTGGTAGTGGTTGGCCAGGCTGTCGCGTGCGGCGGCCAGCAGGCCAAGCATGATCAACAGCGGCACAGCCTCCTTCTTCAACCAGAGCAGCACGCGGTTGGGGGCGGCGGGGCTGGCATCCATGGAGCGTCTCCGGGCAAAGGGTGGTGGATGGGACTGCGGCAGCACCGGGCAAGTTCCCGCCCGCACGTACAGAAGCTACGCATTGTTTACGCCGTGCGGGCGGCGCTGGCATGGCGGTTTTACGGGCGCCGGTCGCATCGTGGCCACACCGCGCCGCAGGGCGCTTCAACGAGGTGTTCCATGACCATCCTGATGATCCGGCACACGCCGCCTGGCGCCGCACCGGATGCCACGCCGCTGCCTGCCCGGGTCGCCGGGCACCGCGTGGCGTGCCGCGACTGCGACTCGCTGCCGGCGCTGGTGCGTTGCCTGCAGCGCGCCCAGCGCAGCCGCCCGGCGCTGGTGTTGATCGCCACCAGTACGGTGGACGCGCCGCAGTGGGCCCGCTATGGGCAGGCGCTGCGCACGGCGCTGGAGGCACTGCCGGCGCCCTACATCGAGATGGCCAGCAATGACGACGATGCCCTGGACGAGCACCTGCACCCGCAGCATGCACCGGCCGCGCGGGTGGTGTGCAGCAGCGGCCACGCCGATGCCTGCCGGCTGTCGCTGGCGATCGCCGCGCATCGGCTGCAGCCGGTGGCGGGGAGGGCCTGAGCCATGTCGATCTTCATCATCCGTGGCCCGGAAGCCAGCGGCCAGCTGATCCGTACCGCGCAACCGCTGCCGCCGCCGGTGTTGAAATCGCTGGTGCACCGGGCCATCGATGCCGGCACCACGGTGGCGATCCGCGCCTGCGGGTCGGAGCAGGAACTGCTGGATGCCTTGCGCGTGGCCGACCACAGCCGTGGCGAAGTGACCCTGCTCGATCCCGGTGCATGCGTGGACAGCCCGCGCCTGCAACGGCTGCTGCCGCACCTGCGCAATGCCTACGTGGAAGTGCACGACGATGACAGCCGCGCGCCGGAAGCCTGCCTGCCGGCCAATGTCGGCCAGCGCATCGGCGTGGCGCATGGGTACTGCGCGCAGAGTTACATGCATGCGCTGGAGATCGCACTGGATCACCTGGGCTGCAGCGAGATCGTGGACGGGGTGCACGTGGGGACGTGACGGCACGCGTGCGAGGCCATCGGAACTACGGATGCAAAAACGGCAGGGTTTCCCCTGCCGTTCGTTTTTCAGGAGGTGTGCCGACCAACGGTCGGCATCCACCCGAAGACCCGGGTTACTTCAAACCGCGGTTGACCAGCAGCGGTTCCACCGACGGATCCTTGCCGCGGAATTCGCGGTACAGGTCGGCCAGCTCCACGCTGTTGCCGCGCGAGAGGATCTTGTCGCGGAACACCTGGCCGTTCTCCGGGGTCAGGCCGCCGTTTTCCTTGAACCACTCGAAGGCATCATGGTCGAGCACTTCGGCCCAGAAGTAGGCGTAGTACCCGGCCGAATAGCCACCGCCCCAGATGTGGTCGAAGTAGGTGGTGCGGTAACGCGGCGGCACCTGCGGCAGGTCGACCTTGAACTTCTTCAGCGCGGCCGCTTCGAAAGTGGCCACGTCCTGCAGCTTGGCGTCGGCCGGCTGGGTGTGCCAGGCCAGATCGAGCAGCGCCGCGGACAGGTACTCGGTGGTCGCGTAGCCCTGGTTGAAGGTGCGTGCCTTGAGGATCTTGTCCACCAGCGCCTGCGGCATCGGCTCGCCGGTCTTGTAGTTCTTGGCGTAGTTGGCGAACACCTTCGGGTCCAGCGCCCAATGCTCGTTGAACTGCGAGGGGAACTCCACGAAGTCGCGCGAGGTGCTGGTGCCGGCGATGGACGGGTACTTCACCTTGGAGAACATGCCATGCAGCGCGTGGCCGAACTCGTGGAACATGGTGGTGACGTCATCGAAGCTGAGCAGGGCCGGCTGGCCAGCGGCGGGCTTGGTGAAGTTGCACACGTTGTAGACCACCGGCTTGGCACCGGTCAGGCCATCCTGTTCGACGAACACGTCCATCCAGGCGCCACCGGACTTGCTGTCACGCTTGAAGTAGTCGGTGTAGAACAGGGCCAGCGAGGTGCCGTCCTTGTCGAACACTTCGTAGACCTTCATGTCCGCGTGGTAGGTCGGGATGTCGGTACGCGGCTTGAAGGTGATCCCGTACAGCTGGGTGGCGGCGTAGAAGACGCCGTTCTGCAGCACGTTGTCCATCTCGAAGTACGGCTTGATCTGGGCTTCGTCCAGGTCGTACTGGGCCTTGCGCACCTGCTCGGCGTAGAAGTCCCAGTCGGATGCAGCCAGCTTGAAGCCGCCCTTCTGCGCGTCGATCACCTTCTGCATTTCACCGATCTCGCCACGCGCCTTGGCGGTGGCCGCCGGCACGGTGTCGGTCAGCAGCTTGAGCGCGGCGGCCGGGGTCTTGGCCATCTGGTCGGCCAGGCTGTAGGCGGCGTAGTTGTCGAAGCCGAGCAGCTTGGCCTTCTGCGCACGCAGCTGAGCCAGGCGCTGCACGGTCTCCCGGGTGTCGTTGGCATCGCCCTTTTCAGCACGGGTTTCCGAGGCCTTGAGCACGGCAGCGCGCTGTTCGCGGTCGCTCAGCGAACCGAGCACCGGCTGCTGGGTGGTGTTCTGCAGCGGCAGCAGGAACTTGCCATCAAGCTTGCGCTCCTTGGCATCGGCGGCGGCGGTGTTGATCGCATCCTCGTCCAGGCCGGCCAGCTTGGCCTTGTCGTCCACCACGACCGCACCGGCGGCCGTGGCGGCCACCAGGCGGGTGTGGAACTGCGTGGCCAGCGTGGTTTCTTCCACGTTGAGCTTGCGCAGCGACGCCTTGTCGGCATCGTTCAACTGCGCGCCGGCGCGCACGAACTCCTGGTAATCACGCTCGACCAGGCGCGTCTGCACCGGGTCCAGGCCCAGCGAGGCGCGCTGGTCGTACAGGCTCTTGATGCGGGCGAACAGCTTCGGGTCGAGGTTGATCTCGTCCTGGTGCTCGGCCAGCTTCGGCGCCACTTCTTCCTGGATCTTCTGACGCGCATCGTTGGTGTCGGCCTGGACCAGGCCGAAGAAGATGCGCGATACGCGGGTCAGGGTCTCGCCGCTGCGCTCCAGCGCTTCGATGGTGTTGTCGAAGGTGGCCGGCTCGGGGTTGTCGGCGATCTTGCGGACTTCGGCCAGGTGCTGCTTCATGCCTTCATTGAAGGCCGGCAGGTAGTCACTGTCCTTGATCTTGTCGAACGGCGGGGCCTGGAACGGCAGCGTGCTGGCGCTCAACAGGGGGTTGGTGGAGGCATCGGCCGGCTGCGTGGCGGCGGGCGTCTGGGTGTCGGACACGGGGGTGGACTCCTTGCCGGAACAAGCCGCCAGCGCCAGGCTGATGGCAGCGGCCAAAACTACGGTACGCGACATGAAACGGGCTCCTTGGAATGAGGTGATGCGGCGAAAAACCGCAGCCGATCACCCTACTCCCATTACCCGCCACGGGCATGTGCCGGACGTGGCGCCTGGCTGTGCGGGACTCAGACGGTGCCGCGGTTCTTGCCCTGCCAGGGCCGGTAGTACGCACGGATGGCGGCCATGTCGGCCGCATCGTCGCCGCTGGGATGGAACAGCGGGCCGATCCCGATCACCTTGTCCGGGTAGTGGAAGTACGCTGCAAGCACCGGCACGTCGGCCATGCGCGCGATCTTCAGGAAGCCGGCCTTCCAGCTCTGCACCGCCTTGCGGGTGCCCTCCGGCGTGATGGCATACCACATCTGGTCGGACTCACGGATCAAGCGCACCGCCTGCTCGACCGTGCCCTGCGGCGAGCTGCGGTCAAGCGGGATCACGCCCAGCTTGCGCAGCAGCGGGCCCAGCGGCCACCAGAACAGCGAGGCCTTGCCCAACACCTTCACCTGCATGCCCAGCGCGATCTTCGCTGCCATGCCCCAGAAGCCATCCCAGTTGGATGAATGCGGGGCGATGATGAAGACCACCTTCGGCTCATCCGGCAGCGTGCCCACCACGCGCCAGCCACCCAGCCGCAACGTGCAGCGGGCCAGCCAGCGGATGAAGCGGTTGGGTTTGACCTGCGGCATCCTGGGCGGGATGTTCGGCAACAGCGGACTTCGGTTGTTCAAGCAATCACTCCCAATTGCGTGTGGTGCGCCCGCGCTTGATCTGCGCGCGGCCCTTTTTGGCGTCCAGACGACGCAGTTTCGACCCGTAGGTCGGCTTGGTGGCCACGCGCGCCTTGGGCACGCTCAGCCCCGCCTGGATGAAGGCGGCCAGGCGATCGCGCGCGTCCTCGCGGTTACGGTCCTGGGTACGGAAACGCTGGGCATCGATGACCAGCACGCCTTCGCCGGTCATGCGCCGGTCGCGACGCGCCAGCAGACGGGTACGCAACGGCTCGGGCAACGAAGGCGAGCCGGCCACGTCGAAACGCAGCTCCACCGCGGTGGAGACCTTGTTGACGTTCTGGCCGCCGGCGCCACTGGCGCGCACGAACCGCTCGACGATCTCCGTATCCGGAATCGCCAGGTGTGCGCTGATGGTGACAGGCCCATTTCCCATGGGCGGCATTGTAAAGGCAGGACCGGGCACTGCGGTGGGCGGAACATGCCCCGATGAGCAGGCAACGTCTGCAAATTACGACCCGATGACAACTTCGCGGGTATTCTCGGGGTTCCATGCAACGCAGGATGCCCCGCACATGCTTTCGATCCCCCCGCTGGCCCGACGTGGCCTGACCCGCTTCGGCCTGGCCCTGGCGCTGGGCCTGGCCGTGATCACCCCGGCGCTGGCCGCGCCGCCTTCCGATGCCGATATCAATCGCCTGCTCGCCGCCTCGCGCGCGCAGAGCATGCTGGACACGATGCTGCCGCAGATCGAGGCGATGCAGCGCCAGCAGTTCGCCCAGGTTGCCGCGCAGCGCCAGCTCGATCCGGCGCGCCAGGAACAGCTGCAGCGGATCGAACAACGCACCAGCCAGACCCTCCGCCAGGCACTGTCGTGGAAGGAGCTGCGACCGATGTACGTGGACTTGTACAAGAAGTCCTTCAGCAAGGAAGACGTGCTGGCGATGGCCGAGTTCTACGAGAGCTCGGCCGGACAGAGCCTGCTCGACAAGACCCCGGCGCTGATGCAGAACGTGATGGTGGCCATCCAGACCAAGATGCAGCCGCTGTTCGTGGACCTGCAGAAGGACCTGGAAGCCATCGTCAACGAAGAACCGGCACCGGCGGCGCCTGCCAAAGGCAAGTAAGCGCAGGACCACGGTTGCCGTGGACGCGCATAGGTAGAGCCACGCCATGCGTGGCTGCGCGGTGCCGCCGCGAAGGGCTGCCGGCCAGCGGCCGGCACTACCTGAAGTTCAGAGCGCTTCTACCTAACGCCTACACTTGCGCCACCGTTGAAATGCGCTGGCAAGGTTCCTCCTGAATATCCAAACTCCAACCAGCTGTATGACAATGGAAAAAACAAGAAATACTTTGAAGCCGACCCACAACCCGGATGTGAAAGTGCAGACAAGCGCCGGCAATAAGGACACCAGCCCCATTCGCGTTGCGAAATAGATATAACCCGAAAGGGAAGAGTCCGCGAAAGTGGTTATTTTCATTTATTTATCCGCTTCTCCGCATACGCGGCAGCGCTGTCTGAAGTAATTTGCGCGGCTTGCTGGGAAGCGGATGTGCTGGCCTCCGTAATCCTTCCACCTTGCTGAACAGCAGATTGGGTTGTACGACCTACATGACCGGCAAGCCCGTTGCTGGCTGCCATCGACTCCAACTTTGCGGCACCCTGGAGACCAATTTTTGCACCGGCTCCACTTCCCAGGGCACCCGCTGTAGCAGCAACGGCCACTTCTGCTGCACTGGCAGGCTTGCCAGTAAGCTGTCCCTCAATCACCTTCCCGGTACCGGATGTTGCTCCCCCCACAACCGCAGTGCTCGCGACCGCTGCCGTGGTTGTCATTGTTCCACTGAGTGCTGCTTTTGCCACCAAACTTCCAACGCCTCCCGTAACCGCGCCTACCGCAGTTGAGATTCCCACTGCTGTCCAGTTGTCCACTGTTCCCTTGGTAGCAAGCTGTATGCCTATCTCAATTCGGCCGCCAATGACTGCTCCGATGCAGGCCGGACACCTTCCATCTGGGTCATTGAACTTGTACGGATTATTGTAGGCGTAGCTGTACCTATTGAAGTGGCGGACATCACCAGAATGTGCGGTAACAGGATCCAACGAAAGAAAACTTGCCGTTTCCGGGTCCTGGTAGCGCTGCTGCATATAATTCAGCCCTGTTTCGGAATCTTGCACATGCCCTGTAAAGCCAGGACCATTCTGCGAAACCGTTTCCAACTGCCGACCGCATGGCTCGTACGACCTCCGCTCGATGATCTGTCCCGACTCGTCCGTAATTGCGACGATTGATCCCAGCGCATCCGTGTGAATGAAGTTGATTACGGCGATGCTGTCAACCAGACTTGCTTGGATCGTTGCTACATTTCCCAACCGAACAGGCCCATCGCCTTGGCGAATTCACCGTCCACCGGGGCACTGACATCCATCGCGGTGCCGTCCGGGTGCGGGAAACGCAGGCGTTCGGCGTGCAGCAGCATGCGGTGGATGCCCTGCATGCGGAAGCTGCGGTTGTGCCGGCCATCACCGTGGCTGGTGTCGCCGATCAGATGGTGCGAGAGGTGCTTGAGGTGGCGGCGGATCTGGCGGAATCGGCCGGTCTGCGGCTGGCAGCGCAGCAACGCATAGCGTGACGTCTCGAACTCGCCGACCGGGACCGCGATCTCGCCCACGGCCAACCGCTGGAAATGGGTGATCGCCTGCTTCTTGACCGGCTTGCCGGGGCCGCCGTCCAGGTCATGGTCGACGGTGAAGGCCTCCTCGGCCGGCCACCCCCGGCAGATCGCCAGGTAATCCTTGGCCACGTCGCCGCCCATCAGGGATTTCCCCAAGGCGCTGGCAGTCTCGCGGTCGAAGGCCAGCAGCAGGCAGCCGCTGGTGGCACGGTCGAGCCGGTGCACCAGGAAAATCGGCTTGCCGAGCTGCTCGCGCAGGCGGTCGGCGAGGAAGTCATCCTCGCCACGGGCCAGCTTGCTGTCGTGGACCATCAGCCCGGCAGGCTTGTTGACCACCGCCAGGCGATCGTCGAGATGCAGCAGCTGCAGCGGGGCCACTTCGGGCGCGGTAGAGGGTGCGGTATCGGTATCGTTCACCGACCGATTATCCCCGTCGGCGCGGCTGGGCGCCAATCCGGCGTGGTTCAGCCGCTGCGCAGGGCCAGCCATCCGCCCTTGCCGAATGTCGCCGGCTCATCCCGATGTGATTGCAGCGTCATCGCCACGTCCAGTGGAGAGCGCATGAAGGGATGTCGCCATTGGCAGGTTGCGGCACGCGGCGATTGCCCGCCCAACTCCATCTGACACAAGCCATCTGATTCTCCAATCGCAAAGGGAGAGCGAAAGCGTCGGCTGGGCGTCGCTTTCGCTACAAATTCACTACTAATTCACGACCGGAGCAAGACCGCGATCACGGTCTTGGCGATGCGCGGCATTTTCGTACTTGTTGCAGAGCACTGCACTGCTGGCGCTGTCATATTCCGCCGCCCCACCTGCAGCCGCTGCCCGGGTGCATCACACCGATGTGTGTGTGCACCACTGTCAGTGATGCATGTCCATCGACCTCTCTTCCACCACGACCGATCGACGCCACAGGCCTGCCTGTGCCCGCACGAGCGCTCATCCATCCATGGCAGAACTACCGCAATGCCTCTCGACATACTGGCCATCGGCGCGCACCCGGACGATATCGAACTGGGCTGCGGCGGCAGCCTGGCAAAACTCGCCCATGGGGGTGCCCGCATCCATGCCTTGACCCTGAGTACGGGCAACAAGGGCAGCCGTTCCGACGTCGACCGCACCCGCGAGTCGCGCAATGCCCTGCGCCGGCTGGGCGTGGCCCAGGTGCTGCAGTTGGATTTCCCGGACACCTGCTTTCCCGCCTCACGCAACGATATTGTCGAGCGGATCGAACAAGCCTGTGCACGCCTGTGCCCGAGCCGGGTCTACACGATGTGCCAGGACGACCGTCACCAGGACCATCGCGCCGTCTACGAAGCCTCGATCGTGGCCTGTCGCAAGGTGCCGCAGATTCTCTGCTACGAAACCCCCAGCACGCTGCCGCAGTTCGCCCCGCAGGTATTTGAGGACATCTCGGCCCAGCTCGAGCTGAAGATCGAAGCGCTGCGCGAGCACGCCAGCCAGCAGGATCGCTACTACATGCAGGAGGGCCATCTGCGCTGCCATGCGCAGTTCCGCGGGCAACAGATCGGTATCGGCCCCAGCGAGGGCTTCATTCCCTATCGGCTGGTGCTGTGATGAAGACGATGCTGTTTGCCACGATGTGCGTGTTCATCGTTGGCCATCTGCTCTGGCGCATGCGCCGCCAGCCCCGCCGTGACTACCGCAGCGTGGATGCCATCGTGCCGGCGTTCAACGAGGCGCCGTGCCTGGAGCGATCGCTGACCGACCTGCTGCGCAACCGTTACGTCGCCCAGGTCATCTGCGTCAACGATGGTTCCACCGACGATACCGCCGGTGTGTTGGAACGGCTGCAGCCACATTGGGCAGGACGTCTGGTCGTGGTCCACCAGGCCAACACCGGCAAGGGCGGCGCGCTGATGCACGGGCTGCAGCATGTCACCGCCGCGCAGGTGTTCCTGACCGATGCCGATACCCGCATCGATCCGGACAGCGACGGCCTTGGCTTCCTGCTTGCCGAGATCCACGATGGGGCCGATGCGGTCGGTGGCATCCCTTCCTCATGCCTGCGTGGGGCCGGATTCCTGCCGCATGTGCGGGCCAGCCTGAAGCTGCCGATGATCGTGATCAAGCGCAGTTTCCAGCAGTTGCTCGGTGGCGCGCCCTTCATCATCTCCGGCTCCTGCGGGATGTTCCGCACCTCGGTGCTGCGCACGGTGGGCTTCTCCGACCGCACCAAGGTCGAGGACCTGGACATGTCCTGGTCGCTGGTGGCACGCGGCTACCGCCTGCGCCAATGCAACCGTTGCTTCGTGTATCCGCAGGAGTGCAACACCCTGGCCGAGGAATGGCGGCGCTGGCGCCGCTGGATCGTGGGCTATGCGGTGTGCATGCGCCTGCATCGCGGCCTGCTGCTGACCCGTTTCGGCCTCTTCAGCATCCTGCCGATGGTGATGCTGGTGCTGGTCGGGGTGGTGGCCTCCGGCAGTGCATGGCTGGGTGCCATGCAGCAGCAGGGTCCCGGCGGTATGGCGCTGGCCGTGCTGCCCTTGGCCTGGGTGGCCGTAGTGCTGGTGCTGGGCACGATCAGCGCGATGCACCACCGCAACGCCTGGCTGGTGCCGGCGGCGGCGTTCTCGGTGCTGTATGTGCTGCTGGCCTACGCCATCTGGTTGCTGCATGGCATCCGGGGCCTGATCACCGGCCAGGAGCCGGTGCGCGACAAGCCCACCCGGTATCCGCATGTGGTGGAGTGATCTGTGCGCGCAGGCCGCGGCGCTGGCCAACCTGCAAGGGCGCATCGATCCGGCCGCGGAGGTATCTGCGGATGCGTGCCTGCAGGGGGCGGTCGAGGTAGGCGCAGGTACCCGCATCTGTGCGGGCGCCACGCTCCAGGGCCCGGTGCGGATCGGTCGCGACTGCCTGATCGGCAACAACGCGCTGATCCGCGGCCCGGTGCACATCGGCGACCGCTGTCGGCTCGGCTTCGCCGTCGAGCTCAAGCACGCCGTGCTCGGCGACGACGTCAGCGTGGGGCCGCACTCCTTCCTGGCCGACAGCCGTGTCGATGCCGGCGCTTACCTCGGCGCGCTGGTGCGCACCAGCAATCACCGCCTCGACCGCACCACGGTCAAGGCGATGGTCGATGGCGTACTGGTGGACACCGGCCTGCACAAACTCGGCGCATGGATCGGCCGTTCGGCAGCACTGGGCGTCGGCGTGATCATTCTTCCCGGCCGCGTGGTGGCGGCCCATAGCGAAATCGGACCACGCATCACCGTGGAAAGAAACCTGCCTGCGGGGCGCTATCGCCTCGTGCAGCAGCTGCACTGTTCCCAACCCCTGGAGTAAATCAACATGCGTTCTATGACCCGTGGCGTGCTGTCGTGCGCCCTGATGCTGGCGGCTGTGTCCAGCGCCCACGCTGGCGTGGACAAGGTGTCCGCACAGTTCGACCACAGCGACTACAGCGATGGCTACGGCAAGCGCGACGTGTTCGGTGTGGACGTCGCCGGCCGCGCGGCCGACAGCCGCTGGCACGTTGGCCTTGCCCATGGCGAACGGGACTACGGTGGCGCCGCCTACCGTGGCACCCGCGTGCAGGGTGCGCTGCACCATGACTGGAACACGCAGCTGTCGACCCGCACCGCCGCTGTGGTGTCGGACAACAACCCGGTGTTCGTCAACCGCGAAATCGCCCACGACTTCAACCTGAAGGTGATCCCGAACACGCTGCTTACCGTCGGTGGCAAGTACGCCGAATACCGCGGCAACACCTACGTGTCGGCGTGGTCGGCGGGCGCGTCGTATTACTTCCCGCGCGTCACCGCGACCTATCGCTACAGCAAACATCACCTGTCCAGCGGCACCGGTGGCCATGGCAACACGCTGTCGCTGCGCCTGAAGGATGCCCAGGGCAAGGGTTCCACCCAGCTGTGGCTGGGCGATGGCACCTCAGCCTATGCCGCCGAGCTGGACCCGCTGCTGCTGCGCGAGCACGCCTCCACCCGCGTGTTCCTGCGCCGCAACCAGCCGCTGGGCCAGCACCTGATGCTCAATGCGGGAATCGGCAAGGCGTGGCACAAGACCCGGGTCGATCGTTTCAGCAGCATCAACTCGCACGTGGGCCTGGGCTACCACTGGTGACATCCCGCGACCACGGCGCGCACGCGCGTCGTGGTCGATGGCCGGTTCAGCGTCGCCACCACGCACTGGCCAGCGAGAACAGCCCGGCCGCACCACTGACCCAGCTCCATACCGGCGCATCGCCGAAGTACCAGCCGCCCGGCTGCATGCCGTACAGCACCGCGGCGACGATCAGCAGGCCGACGCCGGCGATCGCGGCGACCGCACGCTTCTGCAGTTTCTGCAGGTTGGTGTTGAGCGCGACCAGGTCGGCCGAACGCATCGACAGTTCGTGGCCGCCCTCGACCTGCTGGCGCAGCCAGGCGTGCACCAGGCGCGGCATGTCCGGGGTGTGGGTCATGATTTCCGGCAGGCGCTTGCGGATTTCCTTCAGCACCCGGCGCGGGCTGTAGCGCTCGCGCAGGATGCGTTCGAGCACCGGCCGGGCCACGGCCCAGATGTCCAGTTCCGGGTCCAGCTGGCGGCCGACGCCTTCGATGTTGAGCAGGGTCTTCTGCAGCAGGATCAGCTGCGGCTGCAGGGTCAGCTGGTAGCGCTGGGCCACGCGGAACAGCTTCATCAGCACTTCGGCCAGCGAAATCTGCGACAACGGGCGGGTGAAGTACGGCTCGCACACCGAACGCGCGGCGGCTTCGAGTTCATCGATGCGCACGTTGTTGGGCATCCAGCCGGCCTCAACGTGGAGCTCGGCCATGCGCCGGTAGTCCTTGTTGAAGATGGCCATGAAATTCTCGGCCAGGTAGTACTGATCTTCCTGCGAGAGCTGGCCCATGATGCCGAAGTCCAGCGCGATGAAGCGCGGGTTGTCGCGGCGCGCCGGATCGATGTCGACCCAGATGTTGCCGGCGTGCGCGTCGGCATGGAAGAAGTTGTCGCGGAACACCTGGGTGTAGAACACCCGCACACCCTTGGCGGCCAGCGCCTTGCGGTCGATGCCGGCCTTGTCCAGCGCGGCGATGTCATCGGAGGGAATGCCCCACACCCGCTCCAGCGTGAGCGCGCGCTCGGCGGTGTGGCTCCAGATCACTTCCGGGACGTACAGGTCGTCCGAATCGATCCAGTTGCGGCGCAGCACGCTGGCGTTGGCGCCTTCGCGCTGCAGGTCCAGTTCGGCGGCCAGGGTGTTCTCGACTTCGGCCACCACTTCGCGCGGGCGGATCTTGTCGGCGCGCGGGTGGGTCCGTTCGAGCAGCGCCGCAGCGGACTTCAACAGCGCGATGTCGGCATCAATCTGCTTTTCGATATCCGGGCGCAGTACCTTGACCACCACCTGGCGGCCATCGGCGAGCGTGGCGGCGTGCACCTGGGCGATCGAGGCCGAGGCCAGCGGCTGCAGGTCGAAACTGGCAAAGGCTTCGCTGACCGGGCGGCCCAGCGCCTGTTCGACGATGCGCTGCGCAGCGTCGCCGTCGAACGGCTTGACCCGGTCCTGCAGCAGGGTCAGTTCGTTGGCCACGTCGGCCGGAATCAGGTCGCGACGGGTGGACAGGATCTGCCCGAACTTGACGAAGATCGGGCCGAGGTCCTGCAGCGCCAGGCGCAAGCGGGCCCCGCGCGACTGCGCGGCGATATCGGCCGAGGCGCGCGGCACGAACGGCTTGGCCAGGCGCAGCCAGCGCTCGGCCGGGGTGCCCTGCAGCAGATCATCCAGGCGGTAGCGCAGCAGGATGCGGCCAATGCGGCTGGCGCGGAACATCGCCTTCATGCGCGCACCTGGCGCAGCCGTTGCACACGCACCGCGATGCGTTCCACATCATCACGCATGACATCCACGTCATCGTGGAAGGCTTCCAGTTCTGCACGCGCTACCACGTCGCGGGACTCCTCGGTGACATATTCAGCGGCGCTGTGCGCCAGGTCGGACGCGCCACGGCGCGCATGCTGCAGGGCCGAGCGCAGGCTGTGGGCGACCTGCACCCCCAGCACTTCGCCGAACACGCGCACGAATGGCTGCTGCCAGTCCGGATCGTAACGGGTGGCCAGCTGCTGCAGCCGGCGCGCCAGCTCGGCATCGCCGGAAACCTTGACCCGCCCGGCCGGCGCATCGCCGCCACGGCGGGCATGGGCCAGGAACGGCAGCTGCGCCAGCACGCCGCCCAGCGTGCTGCGCACGGCCAGGTCCGGTTCCTGCTGCGGGTCCACCGGGCCCACGGTCAGGCGGTCGCCCTCCACCCCGATCCGCATCGCCAGCGCGGGCGATTCCAGGGTCAGGGCGATGTGGCGGCCATCCAGCGCGACCAGCGCGCTGCGGGTGTCCGGGTCCAGCGCCAGCGCGCGGTTCAGCGCCAGCTGCAGCGCATTGCCGGCCAGCGGCTTGAGGGAAGAGAGCAGGGAACGGGCCATCGACGCATTCTACCGTGCCCCCTTGAACGACGGGCGTCCGCAGGCGTGGCGCGTCGCTGCGCGCCGGTCCATCCTTGGGGTTCCAGAACAGACAGGAGCGGCAGCACGCATGGGCAAGACGCGGGTAGGCATCATCCGACCCGGCCACCGCGCTGGAACAGATCGACGTGGTGTTTCCGATCGTGCACGGCACGCTGGGCGAGGACGGTTCGCTGCAGGGCCTGCTGCGCATGGCCAACCTGCCGTTCGTGGGCAGCGGCGTGCTCGCCTCGGCAGTCGCGATGGACAAGGACGTGGCCAAGCGCCTGCTACGCGATGCCGGGCTGCAGGTGGCCCCGTTCGTGTGCCTGAACCGCATCGCTGCGGCCAGCGCCGACCATGCCGCGCTGGTAGCGCAGCTGGGCACGCCGTTGTTCGTCAAACCGGCCAACCAGGGCTCGTCGGTGGGCGTGAGCAAGGTGCATGACGCCGCCGAATTCGACGCCGCGCTGGCCTTGGCACTGTCGTTCGACCACAAGGTGCTGGTCGAATCGGCGGTGGTCGGGCGCGAGATCGAATGTGCCGTGCTCGGCAACGAACACCCCGAAGCCAGCGTCTGCGGCGAAGTGGTGGTGCACGACGCGTTCTATTCCTACGACACCAAGTACATCAGTGACACCGGTGCGGAGGTGGTGGTGCCAGCCGCGATCAGTGCGGCCGACCAGCAGCGCATCCGCGACATCGCGGTGCAGGCCTATCAGGTGCTGGACTGCGCAGGCCTGGCCCGTGTCGATGTATTCCTCACCGCGGACGGCGAGGTGGTGATCAACGAGATCAACACCCTGCCCGGCTTCACCCGGATCAGCATGTATCCCAAGCTGTGGGGCGCCAGCGGATTGAGCTACACCGCGCTGATCACCCGCCTGCTGGAACTGGCGCTGGCGCGGCATGCTGCCGATGGCCGCCTGCAGAGCACGGTGCGCTGAAGCAGCTGAAAAAAAACGGATGCCGACACAAGGTCGGCATCCGGGAATGGGCGCTGATGGCGGGTGTACAGCCGGTCAGCGGCAGCCGCTAGGTGCGCTTGCGGAACATCGACACCACGGCCAGGATCAGGAACACCACAAACAGGATCCAGGCGATGTTGCTGGCCGCGCCGGCGATGCCGGAGAAGCCGAGTACCGCCGCGATGAGGGCGATGACAAAGAAAATGACGGCGTAGTGCAGCATGTCGATCCTCGCGTAATGCGTGCCGGATTGGCGTGCTGCCATGTTCACCAACCCGCGGTGTTCAGCGGGTGACGGCAACCTCGTCGTGCGATGAAGCCTTCAGCCTCGTGAGCCCTTCGTCAATGCTCACCTGCGGCACATAGCCGAAGTCGCGACGCGCCGGTTCCATGCTGTACCAGTGCGGCGTGCACAGCTGTTCGGCGAGAAAACGCGTCATCGGCGGTTCGCCGCCCAGGCGCAGCAGTGGCCACAGTTTCTCGGCCACCGCACCGATCCGGTAGGCGGTCTTGAAGCTGATCGATTTCTCCACTGCCGGCGCACCCACCGCGGCCAGCAGCTTGTTGAGCAGCTCGCGCATCGGCAGCGGTTCGCCGTTGGAGATGAAGTACGCCTTGCCGGCACAGGCCGCGCCCGGTGCGAGGTGCTCGAAGGCGAGGAAGTGCGCGAGCGCGGCGTTGTCGATGTAGGTGGTATCCACCCGATTGTTGCCATCGCCAACGAAACGCAGCCGTCCGGCGCGCGCGCGCTCGGCCAGCCGCGGCACCAGCTGCTGGTCGCCTGGGCCCCAGATCAGGCGCGGGCGCAATGCCACCGTGGCCAGGTGCGCATCGTTGGCCGCCAGCACGCGTTGCTCGGCGATGGTCTTGGTCGCCGCATAGGGCGCCTGGAAGTCCTCGCCATAAGGCACCTCGTCCGCGCCCAGGCCTTCCACCGGATGGGTGGCGCGATGGGTCACGCTCGGGGTGGAGGTGTAGACCAGCTTGCCAACACCGTGTTCGCGGCAGGCCGCGATCACGTTGTCGGTGCCCACCACGTTGGCCTGGAAGTAGCTGTCATAGCTGCCCCACGCGCCCGCCTTGGCCCCGTTGTGGAAGACCGCATCCACCCCGGCCACCGCATGCCGCACCGCATCGGCATCGGCCAGGTCGCCGCGGATCTGGCCCACGCCCAGTGCCTGCAGCGGCGGGTAGTGGCCGCGGTTGAAGCTGAGCACCTGGTGGCCGCGTTCAACCAGCCCACGGCACAGGGCCTGCCCGAGAAAGCCACCGCCACCGGTCACCAGAATCTTCATGCGCGCTGTTCCACTTGGGTTGCTGCCCAGACCGCCAGCTTCTCGCGGCCGATCTTGGCGTTGTGTCGGATATCCACCGGGAAACCGGGATGCACCAGGAAGCGTTCGATGCGCAGCGTATGCGGGTGGGCAACGGCCTCGGCGCGCAGGCGCCCGCGCAGCGCGGCGGTGTCGGCCACGCCCGGCAGCAGCTCCACGCACAACACCGGCTGCTGCTGGCCCTGCGCACCCACGCCGACCAGCGCGGTACGCGCGATGCCCTCCAGCGCGTTGAACACCGGCTCCACCTGTTCGGTGTACAACGGGCCGTGCGCGGTGTGCAGGCGCTGGGTCTTGCGCCCGCAGAACCACAACCGGCCCTGCGCATCGAAGTAGCCCACATCGCCCATCCGATGCACCACGCGCGTGCTGCCGTCGGCCAGCGTTTCGCTGATCTTGGCGGCGGCGGTGGCCTGCGGGCGGTTGAAATAGCTGTCAGTGGCGGTCGGCCCGGCCACGGTGATTTCGCCCACTTCGCCGTCGACGACTTCGCGCACCTGCGACCAGTCCGGCAGCGGTGCGTCGTCGATGGCGATGATGCGCACCTGGTTGGGCGCGACCACGCGGCCGACGCAGGTGCCGGCACCGGCTTCGGTGGCCTGGCGGGTGCTCTCCAGCTCGCGGCCTTCGATCACCGCCACCGGCAGGCATTCGGTGGCCCCGTAGGGCGTCCAGAACTCGGCATCGTCGGGCAGCAGGCGGCGGATGCGGGCAACCACATCGGGCGGCACCGGCGCCCCGGCCGAGGTCACCCGGCGTACACCCGTCAGCGGCTGGCCATGGTCGGCCAGCACCCGCATCAGCGCCGGCGAGCCGAACAACTGGGTGATGCCGAAGCGCGCGATCGCGTCGTGCAGTTTGCGCGGGTCGGCCTTGGCCGGGCGGGTCGGGTCCATGTCCGGGATCACCGAGGTCAGCCCCAGCGCCGGGTCGAACAACGCGAACGGCGGGAAGGTCGGCAGGTCCCCCCCCCGGCTTCCATGCCGAAGGCCGCGCGCAGCAGGTCCACCTGGCCCACGAAGTGCCGGTGCCGGTAGACCACGCCCTTGGGCACGCCGGTGGAGCCGCTGGTGAACAGGATCGCCGCGACATCCTCACCATCGGTGGCGGCCATCGGCTGCGGCGCGCGCAGGCCGTCGGCCTCGATCCGGGCCAGGGTGGTGCCGCCCCAGCCCCAGCGCCGGCCCACGGTGACCAGGGTCTTGGCCGCCGGGCACCAGCGCAGCAGCAGCCGCGCCACGTGGGCCAGGCCGATGCCGATGAAGGCCTGCGGCTGCGCCTCGTCCAGGCATTGCTTCAACGCGCGCTTGTCGATGCCCGGGTCGACCAGCACCGGCACCGCGCCGTTCTTGAACAGCGCGAACATCAGCAGGAAGAATTCCGGCGAAGGCCGCACCATCACCACCGCGCGCACGCCACGGCCGATGCCGTGCGCGGCCAGGCCAGCGGCCATGGCATCGCTGCGCGCGTTCAGGGTGCGGTAGTCCAGGGTCACGTCGTAGCGCGCCATGCCGTTGGCGCCGGGCTTTCCGGGGCAGCGGATGGCGATCTGGTCGGGGCGCTCACGGGCCAGCTCGGGCAGGCGGGCGGCAATGTTGGTCACGGCGTTCATCCGTTCATTGTCGCCGTTGCAGAAATTTCTTGCGCGGCGGCCGGCGGCGTGGAAAATTCGCGACCTTCCCTCCTGCTCGATTGCCGCCCAAGGCCGGCACCCCATGCCCCACCCCTGCCTGACCTGTGGCGCCTGCTGCACCCAGTACCGTGTGGCCTTCCACTGGATGGAATCGGACGAGGTCACCCCCGGCGGCGTCCCGCATGAACTCACCCAGGTGCTGGACCCGCACCGGCTGTGCATGCGCGGCACCCTGTCCAAACCGGTCTACTGCGTGGCACTGGATGCGGAAATCGGCGTGTACTCGCGCTGCAGCATCCACCCCAACCGGCCCAGCGTGTGCCGCGAAGTCGACGCGTCCTGGGAGTACGGCAAGGCCAGCCCGCAGTGCGACAAGGCGCGCGTGGCGCATGGCATGCCCGCGCTGACCCTGGCCGACTGGCGTTGGCGCGACGAAGCCGGCAACGACGACAGCCATCCCGACGACAACGGCAACTCGCCGGCTCCGCAGGCGCCCATCGCGGCGTGATGAGCGTACCGACCAACGGTCGGTACTACCGGGATGGTCAATGGGTAGGTGACGACCGTTGGTCGTCACGCCGATCAGATCGGATTGCGCTCCAGGAACGCCCGGATCTTCGGCACCAGCACCTCGTGCTTGTCTTCCAGCACGTAATGCCCGGCATCCTCGAAGGCATGCACTTCGGCCTGTGGCAGCGCCGCCTGGAAGCCAGCCAGGAAGTAGTGGTCGAACACGAAATCACGCAGGCCCCAGCCCAGGAACGCCGGGCGATCGGCATACGTGGCCAGAGTCTGGCCCGAGCGTTCCAGCAGCGACCAGGCCTTGTCGGCCGGCGACAACGGAATGTCCTGCATGAAGCGGATGGTGCTGATCCGGTTGGCCCAGCTGTTGTAGGGCGACACGTAGGCGCGGCGCACATCGGCCGGCATCTTCCGCTCCACGCCCAGCCACGAGGCTCCGGAGGAGAACGCGTTGAAGGTGCGGATGATCCACTCGCCCACCTTCCAGTGCCGGCCCAGGCCGATCTGCCACGGCATCTTCTTGGCGGCCGGCATCGGGAACGCCGCGGTGTTGAGCACCACCAGGCGCTTGACCTGGTCATGGTGCGACAGCGCCCAGCCGAAACCGATCATGCCGCCCCAGTCGTGCACGGCCAGGGTCACCGGGCCGGTGATGCCCAGGTGCTTGAGCAGCGCATCCAGGTCATCCACCCGCGACTGCAGGGTGTAGTCGTAGTGCGCATCATCGGGCTTGTCCGACAGGCCCATGCCGATGTGGTCGGGCACGATGCAGCGGTATTTGTCCGACAGCCCGGCCACCAGCGTGCGCCAGTAGTAGCTCCACGACGGATTGCCGTGGACCATCACCACCACCTCGCCGTCGCGCGGGCCTTCATCGAGATAGTTCATCGACAGGCCGGGGCGCACGTCGAAGCGCTGCGGATGGGCGGGGTAACCGGGAAGCTTGGGCATCGAATCGCACCTGTGAAAAAGGCCGGCAGAACCGGCCCTTTGAATTTCAGTACCAGGGCACGTGTTGGCGTGCCCCGGGAAACCGCCTCGGTCCAGGCCGAGGCGATCCATTACCAGACCACTTCGGCCATCGAGCAGTTCAGGCCCGAGCCGATGCCGAGCAGCGCGATGCGATCGCCCTTCTTCAGCCGGCCCAGTTCCTTGAGCTTGCTCAACACGATCGGCACCGAGGCCGGGCCGATGTTGCCGTGCTCGCCGAAGATGGTCATGACCTTCTTCGGGTCGATGCCGAAGTTCTTGATGAACGCGGCGGTGTGCGGCTGGCTGACCTGGTGGATGACGAACTGGTCCAGCTCGTCCACCGCCCAGCCCAGCGCTTCGCGCGCGGCCAGGAAGGTCTTCTGCGCCAGCTTGATGCCTTCGATCAGCAGCATGCGGGTGTCGGTGACCATGCGGTCCAGGTTGCCGCGGCACAGCTGGTTCCACTCGGTGGCCGAGCGGGTCACGCCACCGCGGTAACGCGGCGCATCGGGCACCAGTTCGGTACGCGCCATCACCATCGCCGCGGCGCCGCAGCCCAGGGTCAGGGCGGCCATCTCGTTGCGGAAGTCATCGGCGGTGACGCCCGGCAGCGCCATGCGCTCCAGGGTCTTCTCGTACACCAGGTTGGCGGTTTCGCCATCGACGATCAGGGCGTAGTCGATCTCGCCGCGCTCGAGCATGCGCGCGGCGATGTCCATGCCGTTGATGAAGGCCAGGCAGGCATTGGCGACGTCGAAGGTCATGCACTCATCGCCCACGCCCAGGTTGCCCGAGACGATGCTGGCGGTGGACGGTTCCAGGTAGTCGCGGCTGACCGAGGTGTTGACCAGCAGTCCGATCTTGTCGGCACCGATGCCGGCGTCTTCCAGCGCCTTGCGGGCCGCCAGGGTAGCCGCGTCGGAAGCGAGCATGTCCGCGTCCCAGAGGCGACGGGCATGGATGCCGGCGATATCGCCGAGCACGTCGGTACGGATGCCCAGACGATCCAGCGTCGGCTGCAGACGTTCGTTGATTTCCTTGGACGTCAGCGTGTGCGGCGCGTCGATGTGCGCCAGGCCGGCGATAGAGACATTCTTGAAGAGCATCAGTTAGCGCCAAGGCTCAGGCAAAGGGGGCGCTATTGTAAGCCGGCGCCGCCTTCACCGCACCTTTACGAATTCACGTCCGGGCGTATGGTGCGGCCGGGCGGGCTGAAGGGTTCAGCGCGGCGGGCACTGGAAGGCCAGGAAGCGCTGGCTGCCGTCGGCCGGCTGGCCGCTGGCCTGGACCGCATTGGCCCCGGCGCTGGGGGCCTCGTTGCGGGCCAGGGTTTCCAGTTCTTCCTGTACGCGCAAGGGGTTACGGTTGTAGAAGGCCACTTTGCTCTTGACCGTCACCACCACCTCGCCCTTGGCCTGGCAGCCGCTGGGCACCTGCCCGGCAGGCAGCACGCGCACGGTCTTGCCCACCGGTTCGATCGGCACCCAGGTGCAGGCGGTGGCGCTGAGGGTGAGCAGGGAAAGCAGGAGAAGGCGCATGCGGGAGACCTGGCTGGACAACGAAGGGGATTGTGCGGGATACGGCTGAATCGAGGGTGATGGGTGCCGGGCAATGCCCGGCACCCTGCTTCATCACGTCAGCGAGGTTACCGGCCCGCGGCCGGCACGACCTTGCCGTCGGCATCGATCACCTGCACCTCGCCCAGGTTCAGCGCGCGGACTTCCTTCTCCGTCTGCTTCAGATCGCCCACCACCACCCAGGTCAGGGTCTTGGGATCCAGCGTGGCCGCGGCCTGCTGCACCTGGGCCGGGGTCATCGCCTCGATCTCGGCCTTGCGCTTGAACACATAGTCGTCCGGGCGCTGGTAGCGGACGATGCCGCTGATGGTGCCGAGCACGGCGCTGGCCGTTTCATACGCACCGGGCAGGCTCAGCGTCTGGATGTTGCGGATACGCGACACCTCCGCGGCCGTGGCCGGCTTGGCACCGCTGGCGAAGTCGCGGATGTCCTTCTGCATTTCCTGGATCGACTCGGCGGTCTTGTCGATCTGCACCGGCGCACGAGCCCCCCAAGGGCGCTGGCCCAGGGTGCTCGGCGCACTGCTGCCGGCACCGTAGGACCAATGCTTCTCTTCGCGCAGGTTCATGTTCAGGCGTGAAGTGAAGTCGCCGCCGAGCACGCCATTGGCGATGTCGAAGCGGGTGCTGCCCGGGTCCATCGAGGACGGCACCACCTGGCTGGCAAACAGGTTGGCCTGGACCGCGCCGGGCTGGTCGATCAGGAACACGCGGGCGTGGGTCGGGCGGGCCACATCCACCGGCGCCTTCACCTGCATGGCCGCGCCTTCGCCCTTCCAGTCACCGAACTGGCGCTCCAGCAGCGGCACGATGTCCTTCAGCGTGGTGTCGCCGACCACGATCAGGGTGCCCTGCTCGGGACGCAGCGCCTGGTGATGGAAGGCCACCAGGTCCTCGCGGGTCAGCGACTGGATATCGGCTTCATTGCCGCTGCCGGTGAAGGGAATGGCATACGGATGGCCGGCGCCGTACAGCAGCGTCGGCATCACGCGCATGGCCACCGCGTTCGGGTTGACCTTCTCCTGTTGGATGCCGGCAATCCAGGTCGCCTTGACCCGGTCGATCTCGCTCTGGTCGAAGCGCGGCTTGCGCAGCATGTCCGCATACAGGGCCAGCGACGGCGCCAGGTTTTCCTTCAGTGCCGACAGGTAGACGGTGGCACTGTCCAGCGAGGCCGACGCACCCAGGCTGGCGCCCAGGGCATCGGCGGCATTGGCGAAGGGCAGTGCGGCCAGCGTGCCGGCGCCTTCGCCCATCAGGTCCATGGTGAAGTTGGCGGTGCCCGACTTCCGACCCTGGTCGGCGGTGAAGCCGCCCGGGAATTCATAGCTGAACTGCACCACCGGGATGTCGTGGCGCTCGGCCAGGATCACCTGGGTGCCGTTCTTCAGCGTGGCGCGGTGCAGCTGCGGGAACTTCAGTTCCGGGAACGTCTTGGTCTGCGGCACGCCGGTGCTGCGGTCCACCTGCTTGGGCAGGGTGGTGAATTGGGTATCGACCGCCGGCACCGTGAACGGCTTGGGCGATGCGGACGGCAGTTCGGCCAGCGCCACGCGGGCACCCGGCTCCACCACGATGGTGTGGTCACCGGCACCGAGCCACTTGGCACCGACCGCGCGCACGTCGCTCGCGCTGGCCGCGTTGATGTTGGCCAGCGACTTGCGGAAGCAACCCGGGTCACCCTCGAAGACCGTGCATTCGGCCAGCGCATCGGCCTTGCCGCCGAAGCCGCCGATGCGCTCGATGCCACGGATGAAACCGGCGCGGAAGGCGGTCTTGCCACGGCTCAGCTCGTCGGCGGTCGGACCGTCCTTGGCCAGGCGCTTGATCTCTTCATCGATGATCGCCTCGACCTTGGCCGGGTCCACGCCCTGCTTGACGGTAGCCATCACCACGAAATTGGAGCCCAGCTGCGAGCTGTAGGCCCCGGCGCTGATGTTGTCCACCAGCTTGTCCTGGTGCAGCAGGCGCTGGTCCAGGCGCGAGGACTTGGCACCGCCGAGCACCTGGGCAAACAGTTGCAGCTGGTCGATGTCGGTGGTGCCGACCTGGGCCACGTTCCAAGCGCGGTAGATGCGCGCCTGCGGCACCTTGTCGGTCATCACTTCACGCGTGCTCTTGTCGCGCTTGGCCACGTCCACCTTCGGCTGGGCCATGCTCGGGCCCGCCGGGATGTCACCGAAGTACCTGGCGACCTTTTCCTTGGCAGTGGCCAGGTCGATGTCGCCGGCCAGCACCAGCACCGCGTTGTTGGGGCCGTACCAGGTCCGGAACCAGGTCTTGACGTCATCCAGCGAGGCCGCGTTGAGATCGTTCATCGAGCCGATCACGCTGTGGTGGTACGGGTGGCCTTCCGGATACATCGCCCGGGTCAGCTTTTCCCACACCTGGCCATACGGCTGGTTCTCGCCCTGGCGCTTCTCGTTCTGCACCACGCCGCGCTGCTCGTCGAGCGCGGCCTGGTCGATCGCGCCGAGCAGGTGGCCCATGCGGTCGGACTCCATCCACAGCGCCATGTCCAGCGCGGTGGTCGGCACGTTTTCGAAGTAGTTGGTGCGGTCGGTATTGGTGGTGCCGTTCTGACCGGTCACACCCACCTGCTTGAAGGGCTCGAAGTACTCACCGGCGTGGTTCTCGCTGCCCTGGAACATCAGGTGTTCAAACAGGTGCGCAAAGCCGGTGCGGCCGGCCGGTTCATCCTTGCTGCCCACGTGGTACCAGACGTTCACCGCCACGATCGGTGCCTTGCGGTCGGTATGCACCACCACGCGCAGGCCATTGGGAAGGGTGAACTGCTCGAACGGAATGTCCACCGTGGCCGCGGCCGCCGGCTTGGCCAGCACCGGGGCTGGCGCGAAGGTGCCCAGGGCGGCGGAGAGCGCTACAGCCAGCAGCGCGGCACGCGGTCGAAGTTGGACGGTCATTCCGGTTCCTTGGTCATGAAAGTGAATACCGATGCTAGCGCGGCACCACCGCGAAAGGCATCCGCCAACAGTCATTGGCGATATCAGGGAACTTTCCGGGCCCGCGATCACCATCGAACGGACAGCCCGATGGCCGCAACGGACAGGTGTCCGGACAGCGGACACGCTGTTGGCGAGTAAAAACCCTTTTAAATCAACGATTAAAAGTTGGCACGAAGCCTGCTTGGTACTGGGCGTGGCAAAGCAGCGAACCAAGCAAATATGACTGGACGCTGAACAAAAGCAGGAAAGTGCAAATTGTTCTTGCAAGCCAGAAACTGGTGTACTACCTTACTACCACACCACTGCCCACCAACACTAAACAGGACTCGCCATGAACACCAAGATCATCGCCATCGCCATCGCCCTCGCCGCCGGCACCGCGTTTGCTTCCAACGTGCATGCCGCTTCCGCCATCCCGACCCTGGACACCGTCCAGGTCCGCCCCTCCGCTGACCAGCTGGCCCAGGCCGATGTCGAGCGCAACAGCGCCATCCCGACCCTGGCCGTGGTTGAAGTCCGCCCGGGCGCCGGCATGATTGCCGACTACCGCACCGAGCTGGCTGGCAGCAACCGCGTCACCACCCTGGCCGCCGTGCAGGTCCGCCCGACCGCCGAACAGGTCCAGACGCTGGTTGCCGAACAGGCCAATGACCGCGGCTACGTTGCCACCCTGGCCGCCACCGCCACCGCGGTTGCCGCCTCGGCCGCACGTGAAGTGATCATCAACCTGCCGGCCCTGCAGGTGCGTCCGTCGCCGTCGGATCTGCAGGCCCTGGCCCTGGAAACCGCTGCCCAGGTGCTGGTTCGCCAGTAAACCGTCGCTGCGGGTGACCGCAGCCACGGCGTAAACTGGTGCGATGACCGCACCCACGTTCCACGTCATTCTGTTTCAACCCGAGATCCCGCCGAACACCGGCAATGTGATCCGGCTTTGTGCCAATACCGGTGCGCGGCTGCACCTGATCGAGCCGCTCGGTTTCGACCTGAGCGACAAGCAGCTCAAGCGCGCCGGCCTGGACTACCACGAATATGCGCGGCTGCAGGTACATCCAGATCTGGATACCGCCCTGCAGGCCATTGCACCCAAGCGCCTGTTCGCGCTCAGCACCCGCGGCAGCGTGCGCTACGACACCCCGCAGTTTGACGATGGCGATGCGTTCCTGTTCGGCCCGGAAACCCGCGGCCTGCCCCAGGACGTGCTCGATGCCCTGCCTGATGGCCGTCGCCTGCGCCTGCCGATGCAACCGGACAACCGCAGCCTCAACCTGTCCAACACCGTCGCGGTGGTGATGTACGAGGCCTGGCGGCAGAACGGGTTCGCCGGGTCGGCGTAGCACCGGGCCACTGGCCCGGCGACCTGTAACCGGTGACCTTCAGAACGCGTTGATACCGGTCAGCTCGCGCCCGATCACCAGCTGGTGCACGGTCTCGGTGCCCTCATAGGTGATCACCGACTCCAGGTTCAGCGCATGCCGGATCGCCACATGTTCGGTGGTGATGCCGGCGCCGCCGAGCAGATCGCGGCATTCGCGGGCAATGTCGATCGCCATCCGGCAGTTGTTCCACTTGGCCAGGCTGACCTGCTGCGGATGCAGCTGCCCGGCATCCTTGAGCCGGCCCAGCTGCAAGGCCAGCAACTGCGCGGTGGTGATCCGCCGCGCCATGTCGGCCAGCTTGATCTGCGCGCTCTGCGTGGCCGCCACCGGACGGCCGAACAGCACCCGCTGCTTGGTGTACCCCAGCGCTTCGTCCAGGCACGCCACCGCCGCACCGATCGGGCCCCAGCTGATGCCGTAGCGGGCCTGGTTGAGGCAGCCCAGCGGGCCTTTGAGGCCCTGCACGTTGGGCAGGCGGTTGCGATCGGGCACGCGCACGTTGTCGAAGAACAGCGCGCCGGTCAGCGACGCGCGCAGGCTCATCTTGTGCTTGATTTCCTGCGTGGTGAAACCGGGCATGCCCTTTTCCAGCACGAAGCCCTGGATGCCATCGTCGGTATGCGCCCAGATGATGGCGATATCGGCGACCGGGCCACTGGTGATCCACATCTTGCTGCCATTGACCAGCCAGTCGCCGCCATCGCGCACGGCACGGGTCTTCATCGCGGCCGGGTCCGAGCCGCCATGCGCCTCGGTCAGGCCGAAGCAGCCGACCACCTTGCCGGCGGCCATGTCCGGCAGCCAGCGCTGGCGCTGCTCCTCGCTGCCGTAGGCAAAGATCGGGTACATGCACAGCGAGCTCTGCACCGACACGAAGCTGCGCAGGCCCGAATCGCCGCGTTCCAGCTCCTGGCAGATCAGGCCGTAGCTGACCGCGTTGAGCCCACCCCCGCCGTACTGCTCGGGCAGGCTGGAGCCGAGCAGGCCCAGCGCGGCGATCTCGGCCACCAGCTCGTCCGGGAAGCGCCCCTGGTCGAACGCATCGCCGATGATCGGCAGCACGCGTTCATCGGTAAAGCGCGCCACCGTGGCCTGCACGGCACGTTCTTCGTCGCTGAGCAGGGCGCGGACATCAAACAGGTCGTACGGATTGAGTGACATGGGTTTCCGGGATCGTGGCGATGGAACAGGCCTCCATTGTGGTGCCTGCCCCGCCACCGGCCAAGGCACGCCGCAGCACGGCCTACACTGGGCACCTGGCGCCGTACAGGACATCCCCATGCAGATCCGCGACGAACGACCCGGTGATACCGCCGCCATCCACGCCCTCACCCGCGCGGCGTTCCTGGATGCACCGCACAGCAGCCATACCGAGCAGTTCATCGTCGATGCGCTGCGTGCCGCCGATGCGTTGTCGGTCTCGCTGGTGGCCGAGGATGCCCGCGGGATCGTCGGCCACATCGCGCTGTCGCCGGTCACGCTCAGCGATGGCAGCGCGCAGTGGTACGGGCTGGGCCCGATTTCGGTGGCGCCGGCGCAGCAGCACCAGGGCATCGGCAGCGCGCTGATGCATGCCGCGATCGACGCACTCCAGCAACGCGCCGCCGCCGGCTGCGTGGTGCTGGGCGACCCGGCCTACTACGGTCGCTTCGGCTTCGAGGCCGACCCGCGGCTGCGTCTGCCCGGCATTCCGGCCGAATACTTCCAGGCACGCCGGTTGCGCGGCGACAGCCCGGACGCCGACGTGCGCTACCACGCCGCGTTCGATGCCAGCGCCTGAGCGTGGCAACGCCATACGCCAGTTGATGCACGCGAATTGACGCGGCGCAGCAATGTGCACCACGACACCGCCTTCGCGTCTGCCACGCACGGGTCGCCAACGTCGGCGATCTAGGCGGAAACGCCGCGTCCCGTTACCCTGACGGTCTGATCGAGCAGTTTCGCCGTGCCTCCACGCGCGATTCCCAGGCAACCGCCGCCCGCCTCGGCTTGCGGCACTACCCAAGAGTTACGCATTCCCATGAGCGAAGAGACCACCGCCCTGCCCCCGCGTGAAGCCATGGAATTCGACGTGGTGATCGTCGGTGCCGGCCCGGCCGGCCTGGCCACGGCCATCCGGCTGCGCCAGCGCGCCATCGAGGCCGGCCGCGAACTGTCCGTATGCGTGCTGGAGAAGGGCTCCGAGCCCGGCGCCCACATCCTGTCCGGCGCGATCATGGACCCGCGCGCCTTGAACGAGCTGTTCCCGGACTGGGCCGAACGCGGCGCCCCGTTGAAGCAGCAGGTCACCCGCGACGAGTTCCTGTTCCTGGGCCCGGACAGCGCGCGCACCACGCCGCATGCGCTGCTGCCGGAGTGCTTCCACAACGACGGCAACTACATCATCAGCCTGGGCGAAGTGACCCGCTGGCTGGCCCAGCAGGCCGAAGCGCTGGAGGTGTCGATCTTCCCCGGCTTTGCCGCTGCCGAAGTGCTGTACGACGACACCGGCGCGGTGATGGGCGTGGCCACCGGCGACATGGGCATCCGCAAGGATGGCTCGCACGGCCCGAATTTCGAACGCGGCATGGAACTGCACGCCAAGTACACGATCTTCGCCGAAGGCTCGCGGGGCCACCTTGGCCGCCAGCTGATCGCGCGCTACCAGCTCGATGCCGGCAAGGACCCGCAGGCCTATGGCCTGGGCATCAAGGAACTGTGGCAGATCGATCCGGCCAGACATGAGCCGGGCCTGGTCGTGCACAGCGCCGGCTGGCCGCTGGACAACGACACCTACGGCGGTGCGTTCCTGTACCACGCCGAAGGCGGCAAGGTGTCGATCGGCTTCGTGGTCGGGCTGGACTACAAGAACCCGTGGCTGAGCCCGTTCGAGGAGTTCCAGCGCTTCAAGACCCACCCGGCGATCCGCAAGCACCTGGAAGGCGGCAAGCGCATCGCCTACGGCGCGCGCACCATCACCGCCGGTGGCCTGTTGTCGCTGCCCAAGACGGTGTTCCCGGGCGGTGCGCTGGTGGGCTGCGAAGCGGGCTATCTCAACGTCAGCCGCATCAAGGGCAGCCACGCCGCGATCAAGACCGGCATGCTGGCCGCCGATGCCGCCTTCGACGCGCTCGCCGCCGATCGCCAGCGCGATGAACTCAGCGCCTATCCGGTGGCGTTCGAGAACAGCTGGCTGCACGACGAGCTCAAGCAGTCCAAGAACTTCAAGCAGTGGTTCAAGAAGGGCCGCAACGTGGCCACGCTGATGACCGGCATCGAGCAGTGGCTGCTGCCCAAGCTGGGCATCCGCAACCCGCCGTGGACATTGCGCCACAGCACCCCGGACCATGCCTGCCTGGAACCGGCGGCCAAGCACCCGAAGATCGTGTACCCCAAGCCGGACAACGTGCTGACCTTCGACCGGCTCAGCTCGGTGTTCCTGAGCAGCACCAACCACGATGAAGACCAGCCCAGCCACCTGACCCTGAAAGATCCGAGCGTGCCGGTGCGGGTCAACCTGGCCGAGTACGCCGGCCCGGAAGCGCGCTACTGCCCGGCCGGGGTGTACGAGTTCGTCGGTGCCGAGGGACAGCAGCAGCTGCAGATCAACGCGCAGAACTGCGTGCACTGCAAAACCTGCGACATCAAGGACCCGACCCAGAACATCGTCTGGGTCACCCCGCAGGGCGGTGGCGGCCCGAACTACCCGGCGATGTGATGCGCCGGGTCGGGATTGTCCTGTGCTGCCTGTGGCTGGCGGCCTGTGCGCGTGCGCCACAGACCGCCGAGCAGGTGCACCAGCAGCAGTTGCAGCGCGCGTTCTCGATCTGTGCCGGTTGCCACACGGTCACGCCCGGTGGCGTGCACCGCTTCGGTCCCAACCTGCATGGCGTGATCGGCCGCCGCGCCGGCAGCCTGGCCGATTACCCCTACTCCACAGCCATGCGCGACGCCGACATCGTCTGGACCGAACAGACCCTGGATGCGTTCCTGCGCGCGCCCTCGGCGCAGGTGCCGGGAACGCGCATGGTCAATGCCACCGTCGACCCGGAACGCCGCCGCCAGGTGATCGAGTACCTGCAGCAGCAGCGCTGAGTCAGTCCGCGCGCAGCGAGCCCAGGTACGCCTGCAGCTGCGCTTCGAATGCCGCCAGCGCCGCCGTGCAGGCATCCACGCCGCGCACCTCCACCGCCAGCATCAGCTCCCTGGCCTCGGTCGCCAGCGCGTCGGCACCCAACGTGCCAAGTCCGCCGACGATGCGGTGCAGGACCTCCACCGCCGCCTCGCTGTCGCCCTGCTCGCGCGCGGCCTGGCCACGCCGCAGGTCTTCGTCGGTGGTACTGCGCATGCTGTCGATGAGTACGTCGGCAACGTGTTCGGACCCAAAGCGGCGCACGATCGCCGCCCGGGTCGGGGGCACGGCAGACGCTGCGGCGACCGCGGTTGGCACCACCGCGGCCGCTGCCTGCAGATCACCGCCGGGCAACCAGCGCAGCATGGTCTGGCGCAGCGTGGCCAACGCTACCGGCTTGACCAGCAGGTCATCCATGCCGGCTTCGCGGCACCGCTGTGCATCTTCGGCCAGCGCGCTGGCGGTCAGCGCGATCACCGGCATGCGCGGCGCGCCGGAGTCCAGCTCGTGCTCGCGGATGCGACGGGTCAACGCATAACCGTCCATCACCGGCATGCGGCAGTCGGTGATCACCAGGTCGAAGCGCTCCTGCTGCAACATCGCCAGCGCCGCCTCGCCCTGCTCGGCCAGCTCATGCGGCAAGCCCAACTGCTGCAGCCGCCAGCGCATCAACGCCTGGTTGGTCGGGTGATCCTCCACCACCAGCACCCGCCGCTGCGCCTGGCCCGGCGGCAGCGCCGCGTCGGCCGCATCGGTGGGCGAGGTCGGCGGCTCCTCGCCGGGCACCACCGGCAGCGTCAGGTGCACCACCACCTGCGTGCCTGCGCCGGGCGTGCTGTCCATGTCCAGCTTGCCGCGCATCAAGCCGATCAGGCGCTGGCAGATGCTCAGGCCCAGCCCGGTGCCGCCGTACTGTCGGCTGATCGCCGCATCGGCCTGCGCGAACGGCTGGAACAGGCGCTCGCGCTGCTCGTCGGAAATGCCGATGCCGGTATCGGCGACGGTCAAGCGCAGCTGCTGCGCGCTGTCATCGCCTTCTTCGAGTTGCAGCGTGATGCTCACCGCGCCTTTCTGGGTGAACTTGATGGCATTGCTGAGCAGGTTGAATACGATCTGGCGCAGGCGCATCCCGTCCACCAGATGCAGCGGCGCCACCGCCGGGTCCACGTCCAGGCTCAGTTCCAGGCCCTTGCCCGAGGCCTGCGGCGACAGCAGCTGCTGCACGTTGTCAAGCAGGCTGCGCAGCGCCACCGGCTGCGGTTGCAGCGATACCCCACCGGCTTCGATCCGCGAGTAGTCCAGGATGTCATCCAGGATCTGTCGCAGCATCTGCGCCGAATCCTCGATCACCCCGATCACGCGCCGCTGCTCGCCATCCAGCGGGGTGTGCGAGAGCACTTCGAGCATGCCCAGCACCCCGCTCATCGGCGTGCGGATTTCATGGCTCATGGTGGCCAGGAATTCGGCCTTGGCCGCCGCCGCGCGTTCGGCCACCGCCTTGGCTTCGACCAGCGCATCGGCCTGTGCGCGCGCTTCGGTGACATCCACCCAGTAGCCGCTCCACAACACCGCGCCATCCTCGGCGGCATAGGGCAGCGCACACGAGCGGATCCAGCGCAGCACGCCATGCGGACTGGTGCGGAACTCCATGTCCAAGGCGTCGAACCCGGCCGCCGCGCGCTCCAGTTCATCACCGATACGCTCACGGTCGCGCGGATCCACCTGCGCCATGACCTGTGCTTCGTCGGCCATCGCATCGGCCGCGCTCACGCCGAACATCGCGTCCATGTCACCGGCGATATACGGGAAGGACATCGCCCCATCACTGCCGCGACGCGCCTGGTAGACGATGGCCGGCAGGTTGTCGGTAACCTCGGCCAGGCGCTGCTCGAGCTGCCGCCGCATCGCCACTTCCCGACGCAGGCGCAGATGGCCCCAGCCATGCACCAATATCCCCGTCAGCAGCACCAATGCCAGCGGCACCGCCCAGCGCGCGACCGTGCGCCAGTCCAATCCGCTGCGGTATTCGGCTGAAAGCCAGTCGCTGCGGATGGCCTCATGCTCACGCGGGGTCAGATTGACCAGCACGCGATCGAACGTCGTCGCCAGCGGTGCATAGGGCCGCCGTACCGCCAACGACAGGTTGTCGCTGAAACCCGCCGGTGCGGCCACCTGCAGCTGCGCGGGGTACTGATCGCGCACGATGCGGTCGATCATCGCCAGGTTGCCGATGTAGACATCGGCATCGCCCTTGGCCAGCCGCGCCAGCGCCTGTTCGGTACTGCGCGCCGGCACGATGCGCGCGTTCGGTGCGCGTTGCAGCACGTAGCCGCGCAACCGGTCCGGATCGGACAGCAGCACGGTGCGCCGGTCCAGGTCGGCCAGGCCGAGGATCGAGGGCCCACCGCTGGCCGTCACGATGACGTTGGGCACGCTGATGAAGGGCTGGCTGAACACCCAGTCCGCGCCCAGGTAGTTGGAGTCGTTGGGAATGCCCATGATCGCGTCGACGTCGCCGCGTCGCATCTGCTCGCGCACCTCGAACCAGTCGTGCGCGGGCACCTGCACCAACTTGGCACCCACCATGCGCAGCTGCCGCAGGTAGTCGCCGGCCACGCCGCTGGGCTGGCCATCGGCGTCGATGAACGCCAACGGTGCCGCATTGGGTGCGAAGCCCAGCCGCAGCGGCGTGGCCAGCACCCGCTTCTCGGCGCTGTCCAGAATCAGCCGTGAGCGGCCTGACCATTGCAACGTGGGCAACCAGCGCCGCTCGATCATCTCGCGCTCGGCCGGAGTCACCGCCGCCAGCGCCGCATCCAGTGCCTCGGCGAGCGGCTGTTGTGCATTGGGCACACCGAAATGCAGGCGTTCCGGCGGTAGGTCGCTGGGGCGCAGCAGGGTCACCTGGGTCATGCCGTGCTGGCCGATCAGGTGGCTGGCAACGTAGGCGTTGCCGATGTACACATCCGAATCCCCGCGCCCCAGCATCGACAGCGCAGTCATCGTGTTGGCCGCCACCACCCGGCGTGCCTGCGGAAAACGGGTACGCACCTGCTCGCTGGTCACGAACTCGCGCTCGGTGACCACGCGCAGGTCATGCAGGTCCGGATCGGTCGAGCTGCGGACATCGTTCTGGCGTGCCACCAGCGCCAGCGGCGCTTCCGCATACGGCCCGGTGTAGACCATGCAGCGGGTGCGGTCGGAGGTCAGGGTGATGTTCATCACCACGTCCACCTCGCCCCGGCACGCGGCATCGATCACCTCGCCCCAGGTGCGGTACATGCGCACGTCCACTTTCAGGCCCAGCCGCTGGGCCAGCACGCTCAGGTAGTCGTAGCCCAGTCCCGCCGGCTTGCCGTCCTGCAGCGACTCGAACGGCGGCCAGCCGCTGTCGTACATGCCAAGGATGATGGTAGGGTTTCGGCCAAGCCATTCCGTCTGGCGGGGCGAAAGCGACAGCGCTGCGCTGGAGATGGCAGGAGCGGCGGCCGCCGATGCGGCCAACATCAGGGCCATACTCCACATGACCAGCCAGCGGACACCCCAGGTACGCATGCCGTCCGATCTCCGTAAAATGCAGTCCCCACCACGGCACGGCCCGAACCGCGGCTGCCTCTCAGGCCATACTAGTCCATGACCCTGCGCATTATCATCGCCGACGACCACCCGGTCGTGCGGATCGGCACCAAGGCGGTGATCGAAGCCAGCGGCGTTGGCGTGGTGGTGGCCGAGGCCAGTACCGCCGATGAGCTGCTCAAGGCGTTGACCTCGCAACCCTGCGACATTCTGGTCACCGACTACTCCATGCCCGGCAGCCAGCAGGCCGATGGCTTTGCCATGATCGGCATGATCCGGCGCCGCTTCCCGGACCTGCCGGTGCTGATGCTGAGTGTGTCCAACAACCTGGCGATCCTGCGCATGGTGGTCTCCACCGGTGTGCTCGGCCTGGTCGACAAGACCTCCTCGATGGAAGAACTGCCGCTGGCGATCCAGACCGTGCAGCGTGGCCTGCCGTATGTGAGCCGCACGCTGAAGGAACGCATCGACGCAATCGGCACGCAGAGCGTGGATGACACCGGCACCAAGCCGTTATCGCCGCGTGAAGTGGAAGTGCTGCGCCTGCTCGGCAGCGGCCTGACCGTGAAGGAAATCGCCCTGCAGCTGCACAAGAGCGTGAGCACGATCAGCCGGCAGAAGGGCGATGCCATGCTCAAGCTGGGCCTGAAGGGCGACGCCGAACTGTTCGACTACCTGCGCGACGGGGAAATCTGAGACCCAGTTCACGGTCGGGGCGGGCATCGACCGGTGCCCCCCTGTGATAGGCGTCGCGGATATGCCATCATCGCCGCCGATGGGCTCCTCTATGCGAGGTCGAAGGAATCGACCGGCCCATCACAACGCCCCCCGCGTGTCGGTTACGGGGCGTCTACTGTGCCGTGGCTTACGGCACCCGCAGAATCCATGGAGAGGCGCATGTTTCCCCCCCTGAAGTCCAGCCTGAGCAAGGCCTGCCTGCGCATGACGCTGGCCGTTGCGCTTGTTTCGCTGCTGGCTGCCTGCAGCCCCTCGACTCCTACCGCCGCGTCACCCCAGGGCGCCCCGGCGCCACGACAGGATGTTGCCCCGATGCAGAACACCCCGACTCCCGCCGCCGCCACGCCGCCCGATGCGGGCAGCGTGCTGTATTTCATCTACCAGGTCGACGGCGACGGTGCCACCTCCTATGAAGTGGCCAATGGCAGCGTGGCGACCTTCTGGTTCGGTCATGCCTTCGAACTGGCCGGCACCCGCTACTACACCGGTTTCGCCTGGAACACGCCCAACAAATACGGCAAGCCCGGCGAAGACGAGGCCGGCCCGACCACCCAGGTCACCCTCACCGAGGCCACCTTCACCCTGACCGGCACCACGCCGAACCGGCCGTGGGTGTTCAAGGGCATGGAGCGTGACATCGGCAGCATCGGTGCCTACGGCACTGCCGCGCAGATCGACGACAAGCGCAAGCCGGTGGAGTACCGCACCCCGGCCGGCAAGCTGCTGCTGGCCGTGCCGACCACCAGCGTCGATGCCGGTTCCAGCATCGATGGCTATGCGCTGCTGCTGTTCAACCCGCACTACGAACAGGAAAAGGACGACGACCGCGTCTGGGCGTTCCTGGGTTCGGTGGTGACCGGCGAGGACAACGCGGCGGCCTGCGACGGCGGCGCGGTGATGCCGTGCATCGGCAGCGACGGCGTGCTGGCCTTCAGCGACGCCCCGGGCAGCGACCTGCCGCGCATCAACATCCAGCGCAGTGGCACCACCTTCTCCGGCCCGGACCAGACCCGTGCACTGGGCGAGGCCGACACCGCGCACTACGCCTACGATCCGGCAACCCGGGCGTACGCCAAGCAGTAAGCAGCACGCAGGACCTGTTGACCGACATGTTGAAGACTCATGGATGAGTCCGGTTGGCGTAATGCGGCAAAGGCCGCTCCATCAACCCCAGAGGAAGACGTCATGGCACAACGTGACTACAGCAAAAAGGAAGTTCTCGACATCATCGAGCAGGTCGCGCAGCGCAAGGGCATCCCGGCCGAGGATTTCCTGCGCTTTGCCCACATCGAAACCGGCGGCGGCTTCGACGAGCGCGCACACAACAAGACCACCGACGCACGCGGCCTGTTCCAGTTCCTGCCGTCCTCGGCGCAGCGCTACGGCCTGACCGGGCATGAGTTCGATCCGACCCGCAACACCGAGGCGGCCGCGGACATGTTCACCCGCAACCTGGCGGACATGCAGAAGCGCCATGACCGTACCGGGCACCCGTATCTGTCCGGCGAAGACAAGCCCACCGGGCTGGACCTGTACCTGGCCCACCAGCAGGGCGAGGCCGGTTACGGCTCGATCCAGACCGCGATCGCGACCGGCACGTTCGGCGTGGTGCGCGACCGCCACGGCGACCCGATCGACATGCGCCCGCGGATCATGGCGCAGATCGGCAGCGACGTTGAAAAGCTGACCGGCCATACCCGCGCCGAGATGCGCACGATGAACGACCACGACCTGGCCAGCAGCTTCGCCCAGTACTACGACCGCAAGTACGATGCGATCAGCATTCCGGAAAAGAACATCGCCCCGCTGACGGAAGCGCAGGCACGCCCCGCGCCCGTGCAGAGCGTGACGCCGCCGGCACAGACCGCGGCCGTCGCTGCAGGCGCCGCCACCGTGGCGGCCACCGCGGCCACTACCGCCGCGGCCGCCGCGAACCCGGACACGCCCGGCATCCGCCTGGATGCGGCCTACAACGCCGGCGTGAAATACGACGACGTTCGCTACGCGATCAACATCCCGTCCAGCTCGCTTTACCAGGGCAAGGGCATCACCGGCAAGAACGTCGAGCAGGGCTTCATCGACTGCTCGGGCTGGGTCGGTGAGCTGCAGAACCGCACCCAGGACGAGATCAACGGCAAAGCCGGCCACGACGTGTTCAGCGCGGCCGACAAGATCAAACTGGGCTACGCCGGCTCGGGCACGATCGTGCACAACGCCTACAAGGAATCCGGCGTGCTGCTCGATCGTGCCGGCATCATGAAGCCGGGTGCGCTGCAGGAAGGCATGGTCATCGGCCTGGATACGGCCAAGACCAAGCACGAACACTGGAACGGCATCGACCACATCGTGATGGTGGTGCGCGACCCGAACACCGACAAGCTGTTGATCAGCCAGTCCTCGGGCAGCAAGGGCGTGCACACCATGCCGGTGGAGGATTACCTCAAGCAGGTCGAGAGCCACCCGAACTGGAAGGTCTTCGCCTCCGATCCGCTGTCCAAGGCGCGCAACCTGCTGGAAAGCCACACCCAGGACCGCGTGCAGGGCCAGGCCCCCTCCACCCCGAACCACGATGCCGCAGGCAAGCAGGGCCACGTCCAGGCGGAAGCCAGCGGTGGCGTGCACAAGCTGGGCGCGGACAACGAGCAGGTGCGCAAGGCACAGGAGCACCTGGGCTGGCTGGGCTACGTCGGCGCCGACGGCAAGCCGTTGTACGAAGACGGCAAGCTCGGCCGGAACACCGAAGCGGCCGTGCGCCAGTTCCAGCGCGACAACGGCCTGGACGCCGATGGCGTGATCGGTCCCAAGACCACCTCGGCGATGCTCGATGCGCGCGAGCGCCCGCTGCTCAACGATGCGCGTCACCCGCAGCACCCGATGTACAACCAGGCGCTGAAGGGCATGGAAGGCCTGCCGGCCGGCACCTTCAAGGACCGTCCTGCACTGGAGGCCGCGGCCGCCGCACTGACCCACGATGCCAAGGCCGCCGGCCTGAGCCGCATCGATTCAGTCGTGCAGAGCACCAACGGCGAGCGCGTGTTCGCCGTGCAGGGCCAGCCCAACGACCCGGCGATGCACCGCGCCGCGATGGACCTCAAGGAACCCACCGAACGCAGCATGGCCCACAGCAGTGGCGCCGTGCAGGGCGCACCGAATGTTCTGCAGCAGCAGAACCCGCAGCAGGAGCAGGAGCAACAGACCCAGCGCTCAATGAACCACTGAGTCGAACGGGCAGGACGCCCACCGGGCAGGGAGCCCACTGAAAAGGCCGTGCATCGCACGGCCTTTTCTTTGGTTCGCAACATCTTGCACGGCGCTGTCTTCGTTCTGGGTGTGAGGCGAGCGTTGGGGCCCCGTTGGCCGCAGGCCGGCGCCGGGGGACATTCGCGCGCATGGGCATCAGGCCCCGCGCCCCAGCCCTCTGCACCGCGCGGCCTTACACGGAGAAGCACCGTTCCTTTTGCAATTCAGGGCTCAGACAGGTGATTTTCAGCGCCGCTTCATGCCGATTGCCGCTAGATGAATGCGCACCTCGGGTGGCGCCGCGCGGCAATGTTCCGACAATGTTCGGGCGCCAGCGTGGTATCCGTGGCAAGCACCTCACTGGAGAACCGCACATGTTCAATCTATCCGCACTCAGCCTCCGTGGACTGGCGATGGCCCTGGCCCTCACCGCAGGTGTGGCCGTCGTCGGCGATGCCAGCGCCCTGTCCAAAAAGGACAAGCGCACCGTGGTCGGTGCGGTGGTGGGCGGTGTGGCCGGCCACCTGCTCTCCAATGGCGACCCGGCAGCGACTGTCGGCGGCGCGGTGGCCGGTGGCGCCATCGGCAACCTGACCACACGCGACAACCGCGATCATCGCTATGACCGCCGTTACGACCAGCGCTACAACCAGCGTTATGACCAACGGTACGACCAGCGCTATGACCGCCGCTACGGCTACGACCGTGGCTATGACCGCCGCAATCAGCGCAGCCGCTGGGAACACCAGCAACGCGAACGTCGCGACTGGGATCGTCGCCAGGGCCGCGGCTGGTAAACGCGCAGGGCCTGCAGGCTGACCGGGGCGCGGAGTACCATGCTCGGCTTCGCGCCCCGCCCGCCCTGCACCGCACCTGCCATGACCCACACCGACCACCACGTCCAGGGCCTCAACAACGACGCCGTGGCGGCCGACTGGCCGGCAATCAGCGCTGCGGAAATCACCTGGTTGCGCGGCCGCTTCCCACAGCTGCAGGGCGACGGCGAGGTGCGTTGGCACAGCCCGCGCCCGCTGTCCGCCGCGGCTATCGTGGAAGGCGCGGGGCAACCGGTCTTCATCAAGCGGCACCATTACAGCGTGCGCACCGCGGCGGTGCTCAACGAAGAACATCGGCTGATCGAGCACCTCGCTGCCGCGGGCGTGCCGGTGGTCGGGCTGCTACGCGACGCCGGTGGCGCCACGGCGGTCGAACACGCCGGCTGGACCTATGAACTGCATACCGTCGGGGTCGGCCAGGACCTGTACCGCGATGCGCCGTCGTGGACGCCGCTGGACGATGTCGCACAGGCGCTGGAGGCCGGCCGGATGCTCGCCTCCCTGCACCGCGCCACCGCCAGCCATCCGGTGGCCCAGCGCAGCACGCACATCCTGGTGGCACGCGACGACCTGATCCGCAGTGCCGATCCAATCGCCCATCTGCAGCGCGACCTGGCGGATCGGCCGGGCCTGGCCGACTACCTGGCGCACACGCCCTGGCAGGACGAGCTCAAGCGCACGGTGCTGCCCTGGCATGCCGGTATGGCCGAGCGTCTGCAGGCCGAGCCGGCGCTGTGGGCGCACAACGACTGGCATGTCTCCAACCTGCTCTGGCAGCCCCACGATGGCGCGATGCAGGTCAGCACCGTCCTCGACTTCGGCCTGGCCTCGCCCACCAGCGCCCTGTTCGACCTGGCCACGGCCATCGAACGCAACGCGATCGCCTGGCTGCAGCTCGAACGCGGTGCGCAGGCGGTGCACCTGGACATCGCACTGGCCCTGCTCGACGGCTACCGGCAGGTGCTGCCGCTGTCGGCCGGGCGTGTGCACCTGATGGCCGACCTGCTGCCGCTGGTCCACGTCGACTTCGCGCTGTCGGAAGTCGAGTATTTCCAAGGTGTTACCGGCTCCACCGCGAACGCCGACGTGGCCTACCACACCTTCCTGCTGGGGCATGCCGCGTGGTTCGCCAGCACCGAGGGGCGGCGCCTGCTCGAGGCCCTGCACGCCGCCGCCTGAGCCTGCACGGGCAAATCCGTACCATTTGTGGTGAAATAGCCTTTGAAGCGGGGGTGCCTGGATTGCCAGGCTGAGAGAGTCCCTTGGAACCTGATCCGGTTTGCACCGGCGTAGGGAGCTTTGAGCAGTGGGCGCACCGCATCGGCGGTCTGCGCGCGTTCGCCGTCGCTTCGTCTCCCCATCGCTGATGACGAATCGCATGAACCGCTGCTATCGAACCTCGCTGTTGACCGCCGCCCTGTGCGCCGCCCTGCCGCTGCACGCCGCCGCCGCAGAAGCCGACGACCGCTCCCCGACCGAACTTGCCGCTGTCCGCGTGCAGGCACGCCAGCCTGCTGCGGACGCCGTTGCGTCGGGCAGCTTCGGCGCCGGCGACTGGAAAAGCACGCCGGCCTCGATGAACGTGCTCGATCGCGCGGTACTGGACCGCCTGCAGGTGCGCACCCTGTCCGAGCTGGCCCGCAGCGATGCCTCGCTGGGCGATGCCTATGCGCCGGTGGGCTATTACCAGAACATCGCGATCCGCGGCTTTGCGCTCGACCCGGGTACCGGCTATCGCTTCAACGGCCTGGCCATCACCGGTGAGCAGCGCCTGGCGCTGGAGAACGTGGAGCGGGTGGAGATCCTCAAGGGCGAGGCCGGTCTGGCGGCCGGGGTGATGGCACCGGGCGGCATCATCAACTACGTCGGCAAGCGGCCGGCGCAGGTGCGCAACGTCACCTTGGGCACCGACGCGGAAGGCTCGCGCTATGCCGCCGTGGACGTGGGCCACTGGCTGACGCCGCGCGTCGGGGTGCGCTTCAACGCGGCCTGGGAAGACACCGATTCGTATGTCGACCACGCCGATGGTCGGCGCAATTTCTACGCGCTGGCCACCGACTGGCTGATCGGCGAGCGCGGCAAACTGGAAGTGGATGCCAACTACCAGACCAGCGCGCAGCGTTCGGTGTCCGGCTACCAGCTGCTGGGGGCTTCGCAGCTGCCGCGTGGGGTGGACCGCACGCGCATGCTCGGCTACCAGCCGTGGCAGCAGCCGGTCGGCATCCAAAGCACCAACCTCACCGCGCTGCATACCTACGACTTCAACGCCGACTGGCAGTCGCGCGTGTCGGTGAGCCACAGCCGCTCGGTGATCGATGACAACGTCGCCTTCGCCTACGGTTGCTACTACGCCGCGCAGTGCGCCGATGGCAGCGTGCCGGGCAACTACTTCGCGCCCAACGGCGACTACGACGTCTACGACTACCGCAGCCCCGACGACACGCGCCGCAACCAGGAAGCGCGCGCGGAACTGCGCGGGGCGTTCGCCACCGGTCGCATCGGCCACCAGCTGACGCTGGGCGTGGATGGGTTCCGACGCACCGTGGACAAGCGCCAGAACGTCAACGAGTACGTGGGCACGGCCAACATCGCCGACCCGCGGTTGCCGGTGTTCGCGCCGTCGCCGAAGCTGCCCGGTGCCTCGGCACGGCGCCTGGACAGCCGGCAGACGGCGGTGTTCGCTCTGGACCGGATCAGCTTCGGTACGGACTGGGAATGGCTGGCCGGCGGCCGCTACGTGCGCCTGGACGAACGTGCCTACGACAAGCGCGGCACCCCGCAGCGGCACAGCCGCCTGTCGCGCTTCCTGCCGCAGACCGCGCTGGTCTGGAAGGCCACCGACGAGATCAGCGCGTACGCCAGCTACGTGCGCGGCATCGCGCTGGGCCAGGAGGCGCCGTTCTGGACCTCCAATGCCGACACCTTCCTGCCGCCGGTGGAATCGCGCCAGCTCGAGGTCGGCATCAAGTACGCCTCGGCCACGGCGCTGACCCTGGGCGCGGCGGTGTTCCGCACCAGCCAACCCTGGCAGTTCGCCCAGCCCGACGGCAGCGATGCCGG
This sequence comes from Stenotrophomonas sp. GL_111, assembly GCF_057835245.1. Classification (NCBI taxonomy): domain Bacteria; kingdom Pseudomonadati; phylum Pseudomonadota; class Gammaproteobacteria; order Lysobacterales; family Lysobacteraceae; genus Stenotrophomonas; species Stenotrophomonas sp. GL_111. The sequence goes on along the minus strand of NZ_CM174421.1, from coordinate 195,399 downwards.
TTACACCTTCGTCCAAGCCGGCACCCAGACCCACACCGGGTTGGAGCTGACCGCCAACGGCCACCTCACCGAGCGCCTGGACATCACCGCCAGCGCGGCCCTGCTGCAGGCCCGCGCACGCGATGCCGGCACGCCGACCTACGAGGGCCACCAGCTGGTCAACGTGCCCAAGGCGCGTGCCAGCGTGCAGTTGAATTACCAGCTGCCGTTCGTGCCCGGTCTGGGCGTCAGCGGCGCGTGGCGCTATGCGGCCTCCAACGTGGCCACCGCCGATGGGCGGGTGCGTGCACCGCGCTACCAGGTGGTCGATGCCGGCGTGGTCTTCCAGCACACGCTGCGCGATCACGCGGTGCGTTGGAACCTGTCGGTGGACAACGTGTTCAACCGTTTCTACTGGCGCGATACCGGCAGCAGCTTCGGTGACTACTACCTGTTCCCGGGTGCACCGCGCCAGGCGCGCCTGTCGGTGAACGTGGCGCTATGAACGGCGCTGCGCTGCTGGAATGGTCGGCGGTTGCCTTCAGCATCCTGGGCGTGTGGCTGATGGCGCAACGGCGGATGCTGGCCTGGCCGGTGGGCCTGGTCGCCGTTGCGCTGTACACGCTGGTATTCGCCGAAACCCGGCTGTACTCCGATGCCCTGCTGCAGGTCGCCTTCGCCGGCTTCCTGGTCTACGGCTGGCGCAGTTGGCGCCAGCACGCGCACCAGGACGGGCAGATCATCATCGTGGTGCTGCCACGGCGGCAGCTGCTGCGCGACCTCGGTGTGGGGCTGGTGTTCGGCATCGCGCTCGGCGCGGCCATGCACAGCTTCACCGATGCCGCGCTGCCGTGGCTGGATGCGATGCTGGCCGCGCTGAGCCTGGTGGCACAGTGGTGGCAGGCACGCCGACACACCGCGGCCTGGTGGCTGTGGATCGTGGTCGACATCGTGTACGTCGGCATGTACCTGGTGAAGTCGCTCAACGTCACCGCCGGGCTTTATCTGGTCTTCGTCGGTCTGGCGGTGATGGGGCTTCGTGCATGGACCGCGGCAGGCCGGGCCGGCGTAGCGTTTGCCGACGAACAGCCGCGCTGAAGGCGGCGCTTCAGCGACCGCAATGGACCGGATCGGGGTACGCGTGCGCGCTGCCTTGGTGTGCCTGCGCGCCCGGCCCGTGCGTGGCACGGCGCTGCTGGAACAGCCAGTCGCGCCACGCGTGTCCCGGCTGGATATCGTCCGGCAGCTGATGGGCAAGGCCGGTGTACTCGCGGAACCGGATGTGGCCGGCCCCGGCCGTTTGCAGGGCGGCAAAGAAGCGCCGGTCGGCGGTGATCGGGTTTTCCAGATCGGCATCGCCGTGCATGATCAGCAGCGGAAGATCGCGCAACGCGGCCGCATGCGCATCGCACGGTGCGATACCGGAGATCGGCACGCTGGCCGCGAACAGCGCCGGGTCCAGGATCGGCGCCCACCAGGCCGCCGATCCGCCCATCGAGAAGCCCACCGTATAGACCCGGCCGGTATCCACCGGGTGCGCGGCGGCGAATGACCTGGCCAGTTCCAGCGCCGCCTTCAATGCTGGCGCGGCATCGGAGGCCTGGTCGGGCGCTGCCGGTCCGTAGTTGGCGCTCCGGATCGGGAACTGCGGAACCAGCACATAGGTCGGATGGCGCTCGCGTACCGCCGGCAGTGCCCAGCTTTTTGCCAGGCGGTCGAGCTGGCTGAGGTTGTCGGTGCCGATTCCGCCGGACCCGTGGAACTGGAGCACCAGCGGATAGCGTTTCCCGGCCTCGACCGTGGGCGGGCGCAACAGGCGATACGGCAGCACGCTGCCATCGGACGCGATGAAACGGCCCGTCTCGAAGCTACCGGTATCGACCGACGCTACCGCGTCCTTCGGCAGCGCGGCGATGCCCGCAATCCGCTCATGTACCGCATGCCCCCGCGCGCATCCGCCGAGCAGCAGGCAGACCGCCAAAGCAGCAATCCGTCGTCTACGTGCGCGTGCGAAAGCCGTGGTGATCGTGTCTGTCATGCCGCAATTCTAGACGCCGATCCGCGCGGGACAGCGCGCGGCCGCTACGGGATTTTCTTATGACTCCTGCTTGCCCAGGTTGTCGTTGTCGTCCAGCAGCAGGCGCATTCCCTCGGTGCCCATCGCCGGATCGGTGCAGCCCGGTCGGCCATCTTCGACACGACCGGCCAGGCGCTGCGATCCGCCGGGATAGCTCAGTATCAGGTCATACCACCCCTGGGTAGGCACGGCATCCCAGCCCAGCTCGGTGCGCTGGCCCGGTGCCAGCGTGATCTGACGCGCCGGCATCGACGCGGCGTACGCACCCGCAGCCAGCGTGACCAGCACCGTAGTCGCGGCAGGGTTGTACAGCTGCAGGCGCAGCCCGGCAGCACTGCGATCAACGCTGGCTTCAAGTGCGGCTTCCGCGTTCGCATCGCCGCGATAGTGGCGGTGGAAGCCATTCGGGCCGAGCAGCCACAGGTCATAGCCCTGCTGTGCATGCAGCGGCCAATGCCCCTCCAGCGGCGCGCCCGGCAGCAGCGTGTAGCGGCGCGGGACGGCGTCCAGCTGCAGCCGGTCGTAGACATGCAGCACCGCCGGCGCTCCCTCACAGCCCAGGCGCAGGCGCACGCCACGCTGTTGCGCATCCACCACCAGCGTTGCGTGAGGGCGGTACGGCAGCGCGCGTGCCGGACGCACGCCCGGTTCCTGCTGCGCGGGTACTAGGCCGTCGGGCAGTACCGGGACGGTGCGCCCCGGCAACGCCGCCGCGCGTGCGGCCCGCTCGGCCGTGGCCGGCAGGCTGGCGATGAAAGGACGTGCATCGGAATGCGAAAAATCGAAGGCGCCGGTGAGGTCGCCGCACACCGCGCGTCGCCATGGCGACAGGTCCGGTGCGGCGACACCGAAGCGACGCTCGATCAGGCGGATCACCGAGGTGTGGTCGTAGACCTGCGAATCGACCCAGCCACCGCGGCTCCACGGCGAGATCACGTACAGCGGCACCCGCGGGCCCAAACCATACGGGCGACCACGCAGATCGAGCGGATCCTGTTTCTCGTTGCCCGGCGAAGGCTGCCGGTGGTACTCGCCGTCGGTGGCCACCGCCGAGGCACCGGCCCATCCCCCTGCCACGCTGGGGTCCGGTGAGGGCGGTGCCGGCGGTGGTACGTGATCGAAGAAGCCATCGTTCTCGTCGAACATCAGCAGCAGCGCGGTGCGGCTCCACACCTGTGGGTCGGCGGTCAGCGCATCCAGCACGCGTGCGGTATAGGCCGCGCCCTGGGCCGGGCTGGACGGCCCCGGATGCTCGCTGCCGGCCGCGTCGGCGATGATGAAGCTGACCTGCGGCAATTCGCCCTTGAGCACGTCCTCGCGCAACTGGGCCAGCCCACGCGTGCTGACCCCGCGCTCGCGCAGTGCCGCATCGTGGCCCGGCGCGGCACGCCACGCGCGGCGAAACGGTTCGAACCCGGCCAGCGGGTTGTCGGTGAAGTTGTCGGCCATGTCCTGGTAGATGCGCCAGTCCACGCCAGCGCGCTGCAGGCGCTCGACATAGGTGGTCCAGGTGTAGGAATCGGGATGGCCGCCCAGCTCGGGGAAGTTGTCGTGCGAGTTGGCCACCGCCGGGCCACCGCCACGTGCGTGCGGATCGTTGTGCCCGGTCCACAGGAACAGGCGGTTGGGATTGGTGCCGGCCTGCATCGCGCAGTGGTAGGCATCGCACACGGTGAAGGCTTCGGCCAGGGCGAACTGGAACGGCAGGTCATCGCGACGGTAGTAGCCCATCGCATGGTCCTGCTTGGCCGCTGGCCACTGGCCCATGCGGCCGTGGTCCCAGGCCCGCTGCGCATCGGGCCAGGTGTGCGGGGTGCCTTCCACGCGCATGTAGCCGAAGTGCGCGGCGGTATCCAGCGGGAACGGCATGATGCTGCGGGTGCCCGCGGCATCGGGCTGCAGCCACAGCGTTCGCCGCGGTTGGCCCGGCCCCAGCGGCGCGGCCGGGGCCACGAAGCGGTCACCGAAGCCGCGCACCCCGGGCAGCGTGCCGAAGTAGTGGTCGAAGGAACGGTTTTCCTGCATCAGCACCACGATGTGCTGGATGTCCTCCAGGCTGTGGCTGCGCGCGTACGGCGCGATGGCCGCCGCGCGCGCGATGCTCGGCAGCAGCGCACTGATGCCACCGGCCAACCCGGCCTGCAGCAGCCGGCGGCGTCCCCCATCCAGCGCCACCGGCCCCAGCGTCACAGGTCGACCCGCACCGAGAAACCGACCGTGCGCGGCGCGCCGATGAAGGCCGAGTCACGCCCGTCCACACCAGCCAGATAGCGGCGATCGGTCAGGTTGTTCACCACGATGCTGGCGCCCACGCCCTTGAGCTTCGGCGACAGGCTCTGCAGGTCGAAGCCGATGTTGGCGTTGAACACGGTGGCCGAGGGCAGGCGGTTGTTGTTGGAAGCGTCCAGATAGCGCTCGCCGAGGTAGCGGCCGGACAGCCCGACGTTCCAGCTGTCGCCCTGCCAATCGGCCGACATCACCAGCACATGCCGCGGCTGCCCGATCACCTGGGCGCCATCGACGATGCGCAGTTCGGCATCGCGTGCGGCATTGCCACTGCCCAGGTACTTGGAGCGGTTGTAGGTGTAGGCACCGTTGATCCGCCAGCCGTTGTCCCAGCCGTAACCCAGCGCGGCTTCCAGGCCGGTGCTTTCCACCCCGCCGAAGTTCTCGTACACGCCGTCGGTCTCATCCAGGTAGTCGATACCCTCGGCCAGGCGCGCCGGCAGGTACACGATGCGGTTGTCGAACTTGATGTTGTACAAGGTCAGCGAGCCGGTCAATGGCCAGCGGCTCACGCGCAGGCCCAGCTCGATGTTGTCGGCGGTTTCCGGCTCGACCCGGGCGAAGCGCTGCGCATCGGTTTCGCCGAGCACGCCGGACGGAATCGCAGCGAAATTCTGCGAGTAGCCGGCGAACAGCTCCAGCCCCTCGACCGGCAACGTCCAGGTACCACCGGCCGAGATCAACGGGTCGGACTTCGAATCCGAACGCACGTTCTCGGCCGCACCGATCACGCGGTTGCGCTTCTGGTCCACGAAGAACTGCTTGATGCCCAGGCGAGCGCTGAACGGGCCGAAGCGGGCAACATCCTCGATGTAGTACATCTGCTCGCTGGTCTTGTAGCGGTCTTCGAACTGCACCCAGTACGGCTGGTGATCGAAGCTGATGTCGGTGCCCACGTTGAGCAGGCGATGCCAGTCACGACGCACGCTGCGCTTGTACTCCTCCACCCACACGCCCGCACGCACGGTGTTGTCCACCTCGCCCAGCGTCTGCTTCCACTCCACGTCGCCGGTGAAGCCGGCGCGGTCGTTGTCGTAGTGCGAATGACGGTAGGACTGCACGCCCTGCGCACCGGCCGGGTAGCAGTTCGGGTCGTACTCGGCGGAGAAACCGGCCCGCGGCGTGCAGCCGGCGCGCATCTGTGCGGCGCTGCCATCGGGATTGACGAAGTAGAACTGGCCCAGCGCGCTGCCGCCATAGACCGTGCTGCCGCCCAGGTATTCCGACTCGGGCCTGCCCACGCCGTCCGCGCGGGCCTGCACCAGGTACGGCGGCAGCCAGTCGCCGCGCCCCTTCATACCGTGCGCGTAGCCGGTCAGCGAGGCCTTGAAGCCGTTGCCGGCATCGAAGGCGCCGCGCAGGTAGCCGAACGTATTCTCACGCAGCGCGCGCGAACCGGAGCGGAAGTTCTGGTCCAGGTAGGGGATGCCGGTCAGGGTGCCGGTCAATCCATCACGCTCGGGGTTGGTGGCAAAGGCGGCGGGACTCACGCTGGTGTACTCCGGCTCATCGGCATCGTTGTACGACGCATAACCACTGAGTGTCCAGCGCGCCAGTTCAGTGACGAACTTGGCCGCGATGTGGTCGTTGCTGACATGGCCGCTGCCATCGATCCAGTCGTTCACCCGCGCCGACGACGCGCTGACCCAGGCACGGGTATTACCGCCGAGCAGACCGGTGTCGTAGCGCACGTAGTACTTGCGCATGTCGTTGTCGCCACCGCCGACCACCATGCGCAGGCGGCGCTCGGCGAGGGGATCGCTGGTGAGGAAGTTCAGCGTGCCGCCCAGCGCCTCGTTGGAGCGCGAGGAGATGTCCGCGGTGCCCTGGCTGACTTCCACCGTCTCCAGGTCCAGAGTGTCGATGTAACGGTTGGCCAGCGAACCGCCACCGTAGCCGGAGCCGCCATTGGGCAGGCCATCGATGGTGGTGCCGATCTGCTGGGTATCGCGGTTGGTGACGAAGCCGCGCATGCTGATCTGGGTGCCCCATACCGACGAGCCGGTGGCATCGGCCTCGCTGACCACCACGCCGGGCAGTTCATTGAGCGCGTTGTTGACGCTGCTCAGGATCTGCTGGCGGTTGAGCGTTTCCTGGCTGACCGTGGTCTTGGCGTAGCTGGTGGCCTGGCCGATGACCTGCACCTGGTCGAGCGTGCGCGCCTCATCGGCGGGCGCGGGTTCGGCCGCCATGGCCTGCACGGCGGAGCTGAGCAGCAGGGCGAGCAGCGAAATTCGGGGGCAGTGGCCAGTGGCGGGCATCGGTCAGGAGGGGTAGTGGAGGACCGGCGGAGTATTGGTATCCCCGGTGACTTCCCCATGACATCGGCCTTGCAGCACGGATACGTGGCACCTGCCAGGCAATCGCGCGACACTGCGCGCGGGAGACAACGAGGGTGCGATGAACCAGAGTCCAGCACTGTTGCGACGCCTGCTGCGCGCCAAGGACCGCATGGACCAGGCCCCGCACGAGGCCTGGCCGATCCAGCGGCTGGCGGAAGTGAGTGCGGTATCGGCGGCCTATTTCGCGCGACAGTTCCGCCAGGCTTTCGGCCTGCCGCCGCACCGCTACCTGCTCACGCGTCGCATCGAGCGTGCCGTCGCCCTGTGCCGGGAGACCGCGCTGCCCATTACCGAGATCGCCTACCAGACCGGCTGGTCCAGCCTGGGCACGTTCGGGCGCATCTTCCATGACATCACCGGCTGCAGCCCGGGCGAAGTCCGCGCCCGCGCGCAGCCAGTCGTGCCCCTGCCGGCGCTGCCACCGGAGTGCCTGGTGCGGGCGTCAGGGCGGCCAGACCTGACCAGCGCAGTTTCGGAGAAGCGGCGGCGCAAGGCCACTGCTACAAAGCAACCTCACCCAACGGAGGTTCCCTGATGGAAGGTATCAATGTGGTTGGCCTGTACGTGCGCGACCAGGACGAGGCACTGGCGTTCTACGTGGGCAAACTCGGCTTCCAGGTGCATACCGATGCCGGCAACGGCGACTACCGCTGGCTGACCGTGCAGCACCCCGACCAACCCGGCATCCAGCTGGGCCTGTTCCGGCCGGGACCCCCGGTGCACGATGCGGCCACCGCGCAGGCGCTCGACGCCCTGGTCGCCAAGGGCGCGATGCCGCCGTTGGTGCTGCACGTGGCCGACTGCCGTGCGTCCCATCAGCGCCTGGCCGCGCTCGGCGTGGAGTTCACCCAGGCACCGGTGGACCGCTATGGCAGCGTGGATGCCGGCTTCCGCGATCCGTCCGGCAACGGCTGGAAGATGATCCAGCCGCCACCGGCCCGGTGACACCCGCGCGGCGCGTCAGGCGCCGCCTTCGGCGTGCGGATGCGACGAACGACGGCGGAACTTCCGCGACAGCCATTCGCCCAGATCGTCCATCACGGTGAACGCCGCCGGGATCACGATCAGGCTCAGCAGCGTGGAGGTGATCAGGCCGCCGATCACGGCAATCGCCATCGGTGCACGGAAGCTGGAGTCACCGGCGAAGCCCAGCGCGATCGGCATCATGCCTGCGCCCATCGCCAGGGTGGTCATGATGATCGGCTGGGCGCGCTTGCGGCAGGCATCGATCAGCGCATCGTGCTGGCTCATGCCGTGTTCGTCCTCGGCCATCACCGCGTAGTCCACCAGCAGGATGGAGTTCTTGGTGGCGATGCCGATCAGCATCAGCAGGCCGATCAACGCCGGCAGCGAGAGCATGTTCTGGGTGATCAGCAGCGCCCCGAACGCGCCGCCGGCACACAACGGCACGGCCGCCAGAATGGTGACCGGCATCAGCGCGTGATTGAACAGCAGCAACAGCACCATGTAGATGCAGATCAGTCCGGCGGCCATCGCCAGCAGGAAGCCGATGAACAACTCCACGAACACTTCGGCATCGCCGGTGTTGAGGAAGGTGACACCCGGCGGGAGTTGCTTGACGCTGGGCAACGCCTGCACTTCGGTCATCACATCGCCCAGCGGACGGCCGTTGAGTTCGGCGGTCAGGGTCACGTTGCGCTGGCGCTGGTAGCGCGAAATCTGCGAAGGCCCACTGCCCTTTTCGATATCGGCCACCGCCGCCAGCGGCACCGGGCCGTTGCGGCCGGGCACGCGCAGTTGTCCGATCAACGCCGGGTTGGCCAGCGTGGCCTCGGCAAAACCCACCCGGATCGGCACCTGGCGGTCGGGCAGGTTGAGCTTGGCCAGGCGCTGCTCGTAGTCGCCGGCGGTGGCGATGCGCGCCGCTTCGGCGATGTCCGCCGTGGCCACGCCGAGGTCGGCCGCACGGGCGGCGTTGGGCACGATCTGCACTTCCGGGCGCAGCAGCGAGGCCGTCGAGGTCACGCTGCCCAGCCCCTGGATGCCGCGCAGGTCGCGCTCCAAGGCGGTGGATGCTTCCTGCAGGCGCTGCGGGTCATCGCCGGACAGCACCAGCTGCAGCAGGTTGCCCGGTTCGGAGCTGACATAGCTCACGCGCACGCCGGGCAGGTTGGCCAGCTTGTGCCGCGCCTCGCGCTCCAGTGCCCGCTGGTCGCGCTCACGCGTATTGGCCGTGCCCCAGTCCAGCACCAGCGTGGCCTTGCGCGCCTCACCGACACCGGTGGTGCTGGGGTCACCCAGATCCAGCACGCTGCCCACCGCGGTGTAGACCTGCTTGAGTTCGGGCATGTCCTTGAGCAGCGCGCGGGCATGCTCGGCCACGGCCACCGTTTCCTGCAGGCGCGTGCCCGGCGGCAGTTCCAGGTTGAGGTTGCTGCGGCCCAGGTCGGACTGCGGAATGAAGGTGGCCGGGATGAAGGGCACCAGCGCCAGCGACGCCACGAACAGGCCGGTGGCCAGCCACAGCGTGCGGCCACGGTGGCGCAATGCGGCATCCACCCAGCCTAGGTACCAGGTCATCAGCTTGGACTCCGGCGGTTCCTCGCCGTGCGGCTTGAGTAGGTAGGCGGCCATCATCGGGGTGAGCAGGCGCGCCACCAGCAGCGAGAACAGCACTGCGGTGGCGGCGGTCCAGCCGAACTCGCGGAAGAACTTGCCGGCGATGCCGGGCATGAACGCCACCGGCACGAACACCGCGGCCAGGGTCAGCGAGGTGGCGATCACCGCGTTGCCGATCTCACCGGCCGCTTCGCGTGCGGCCTCCAGCGGCGGCTTGCCCATGCGCAGGTGGCGCACGATGTTCTCGATCTCCACGATCGCATCGTCAACCAGGATACCCACCACCACCGACAACGCCAGCAGCGTGATCATGTTCAGCGTGAAGCCGAAGAAGTACATCACCGCGAACGTGGGGATGATCGACAGCGGCAACGCCAGCGCGGCCACCCAGGTCGCGCGCCAGTCGCGCAGGAACAACCACACCACCAGCAACGCCAGCAGCGCGCCTTCATACAGCATCGTCATCGACGAATCGTAGGAGCGGTGCGTCTCGTCGATCGCGGTGGTGACCAGGCGGAAGTCGATGCCCGGATGCGCGGCCTTGATCGTGTCGAGCGCGGCATGCACACCGGCCTCCACCTTGACCTCGCTGGAGCCGCGCGTGCGCGACATCGAGAACGCCACCACTTCGCCGCCATCGAGCAGTGCCGCCTCGGTGGGGTCGGCTGCGGCATCGGTCACCGTGGCCAGGGTCGACAGCCGCACCGCGCGCCCGTCGGGCAAGGCGATGGAGTAGTCGCGCAGCGCCTGCGCATCCCCCACCGTCCCCAGCGTGCGGATGGTCTGCTGCGCGCCCTCGATCTCGGCCTTGCCACCGGCACGTTCGACCTGGATGCGGGCCAGCTGCTGGGACACGTTGCCGGCGGTGATGCCCATCGCGATCAAGGCATTGGGATCCAGGTCCACGCGGATCTGGCGCTGCACCCCGCCCACCCGGGTGACCCGGGCCACGCCCGGCACGCCGTACATCGCACGCGACACATCACGGTCGACGAACCAGCTGGCCTCGTCGGTGGTCATGTGCGGGGCGACCAGCGCGTAGGTCATCAGCGAGCCGCCGATATCGACCTTGGAGATCACCGGTTCCTGGATGTCCTGCGGCAGATCGGTGCGGATACGGGTCACCGCATCGCGGGTATCGTCCAGCGCGGTGGCCAGGTCGGCCTCGAGCTGGAATTCGATGGTGGTGGTGCTCACGCCCTCGCTGACCGTGGAGATCACGCGCTTGACGTTGTTGACCGTGGCCACCGAATCCTCGACCTTGCGGGTCACTTCGGCTTCAAGCTGGCTCGGCGAAGCACCGGGCTGGGTCACCGTCACCGTGGTCATCGGGAAGGCGATGTCGGGGAAGCGCGCCACTGGCAGCTGATAGAAGCCCCACAGGCCGGCCACGCACAGCACGAAGAAGATCAGCAGGGCCGGCAGCGGGCGCTTGATCGCCCAGGCGGAGATGTTCATCGCGCGCGCGCCTTGGCATCGGCCACCACACGCACGCGATCGCCCTCACCGAGGAAGCCGGCGCCATCCACCACCACGCGGTCGCCGGCTTTCAGGCCTTCCAGGATCGCGGTCTGGCCGTTCACCGCCTGGCCGGTGCGCACGCGATGGCGCGCGGCCTGCTGCTTGTCGGTCACGCTGAACACATAGCTGTGGCCGTCGCGCTGCACGATCGCCGCAGTGGGAATGGTCAGGGCCTGGCCGTCGCCGGTGACGATGCGGCCTTCCACAAAGATGCCCGGCTTGAGCGGCCCTGGCGTGGGCAGGTCGGCGTACAGCGTGCCGGTGCGGGTCTGCGCATCCACGCCCGGGGTAACGGCGCGGAGACGGCCACTCACCACCTCACCGCCGTAAGGCAGTTCGACGGTGTTGCCGACCGTGACCTCGGCCAGTTGGTTCTCCGGCAGTTCCGCGCGCCACTCCAGGCGGCCGTCGCGGATCAGGCGCAGCAGCTCGGTGCCGGCCGACACCACCTGCCCGGGCTGCACCAGACGCTTGGAGATCAGGCCATCGGCCGGTGCGCGCAGATCGGCGAAGTCGCGGCGCAGTTGCGCGGCATCGCGGGCGGCGCGCGCGGTGGCGGTCTGCGCCTCGGCATTGATGCGGTTGGCGCGCAGTTCGTCCAGGCTGCTGGCGCTGATCAACTGCTGGGCCGCCAACTTGGCGCTGCGTTCGTAGTTCAGGCGCGCCAGTTCCTGCGCCGCCTGGGCCTGGCGCAGCGACGCATCGGCCTGCGCCAGTTCGCTGTCCAGGGTGCGATGGTCCAGCTGCAGCAGCACCTGGCCGCGCTTCACCCACTGGCCCACGTCCACCGGCAGCGCGGTCACCCGCTGGCCGCTGATCTCCACGCCCAGCTGCATTTCTTCGTACGCGGTGACCGGGCCGGAGACCAGCACCGTGCGCGCCATCGGCTGCTGCTGCGCGGTGGCCAGCGAGACCGGCAGCGCGGAGCTGTCAGCGGTGGCAGCGGCGGCGGCCTTGTCCTCGCCGCCTCCACACGCCGTCAGCAATGCCGCGATCAGGATCAGGGAGGTGGAGCGGAAGATTCGGGCACGCATCGAGGGGGTTTCCGTGTCGGAGCAGCGGGAACAAAAGGAAAGGACGACTCAGGGAGCAGGAGCAATGCGCAGTGCGATGCCGTCGAGCATCAAGCCAAGGCCCTGTTCGAAACGCGTGTCGAAATCGACCGCGCTCCAGACATCACGGGCCTGCCAGCAATGCGGAAAGCGCTCTTCGGCCAGGGCCATGAAGGCCTCGCCCAGCGCTTCCATGCTGCCGTCACCGGGCCAGGACTGCTCCTCGATGACGAAGCCCATCGTGTAATACACAAGATCCATCGCGGTGGTCGCCGCGAACGACGCTGGCGCACCGGCACCGACCATCGCCGCGATGCTGGCCTCGCCCACCCGCAGCACGTTCTCGGTAGCCAGGAAGGTGCCGGCATACACGCGCGCACCATCGCGACGCGCCTTGAAAGCATGGCGGAATTCGCGGCCGATCTGCAGCAGGGTCTGCCGCCACGGCTGACCCTCGGGGATCAGGCGGGCGACGTCGACGATCATCGCATCGGCCATGGCATCGATCAGCGCCTGCTTGCTCTTGAAGTACCAGTACAGCGACGGTGCACGGATGCCCAGCGAGCAGGCCACCTTGCGCAGGGTGACGCCCTCCAGGCCGGCCTCGTCCAGGATCCGGAATGCCGCCTCGACGATGTTGTCCCGCGCGATCGGTTGACGCACCTCGAGCCCTGCCTAACGTTGTTAGGGGGCGAATCTAACAGCGTTAGGTTGACGCTGGCAAGGCCCGGCCGCAGGGCGCCATCGGGCAGGTTCAGAGCTTCAAGGTGAGACCCACGTAGACCGAACGCCCCGGCGCCGGGGAGTACATCGGCTGCGCCTGCTCCCAGAAGAAGCTGTCGTACCAGGCGTAGGCATACGCCCGCCCGGTCACGTTCTTCACCTGCAGGTCCACGCGCCAGGCGGGGCTGATCTGGTAGCGGGCGCTGAGGTCCAGCACGGCATAACCGCCGGTCTTGCCCGCCACGTTGTGTTCTTCCAGGTAGTAGTCGCCCTGCGCGCGCCCCTGCAGGCCCAGCTGCAGGGCATCGTTGGCCTGGTAGTCCAGGCCGATGTTGCTGATGTGGCGCGGGGTGGCGGCCACCTCGTGCCCTTCCAGCGACAGGCCGGCACCGCGATCATCACGGGTGATCTTCGCTTCCTGGTAGGCGTGCGCGCCCCACACCGTCCAACGCTCGCCCAGCGGCGCGCTGATCTGCGCATCCACCCCGCGGCGGCGGGTCTTGCCCAGCGTCACGGTAGTGCCGGTGGCGGGCATGTTGGACACCTCGTTCGCGGCATCCTGCTGCCACACCGCGACGCGTGCCTGGCTGCCGGGCAGCGGGCTGAAGGTAAGGCCCAGCTCCATGCCCTTGTTGGCCGACGGGCGCATCGCCGCCTGCCCCGGGGTGAGATAGGCCGGCGCAGTGGCGCCGGTAAGCACCTGGAAGGTGCGGCCCCAGTTCGCATACAGGTTGCTGGTGGGCGTCAGCGCGTAGACCACGCTCAGCTTGGGCTGCGCGATGCTGCCGTAGCGCTGCAAGGGGGCATGGATACCGCCCAGCAGGTGGGTCGAGCCGTCGAAGCGGTCCACGCGGTAGCCCGGGACGATCTTCAAGCGGGGCGTCGGTTGGTAGATCGCCTGCACGTACGCGCCCCAGTTGTCGAAACGGTGGCGATCATCGTTCTGGACGCGTGCAGGTGTGCTCCAGAAATCGGTGGGCTCGGTGTAGCTGAAACGCTCGCGCTTGTAGCGGTTGTCCTGGTGCTCATGGTTGACGCCGCCTTCCACGGTCAGCGCGTTCGTGGCCTTCCAGGTCAGAGTGCTGAGCAGGCCGATCTGCGTTTCGTCCCATACCCGGCGCTGTCGTGGCGCATTGCCAACCGGCAGGTTGCTGAAGGTGACCTGGCGCTCGTCCTTGTAGCGGTTGTAGTAGAGCTTGGTGCCCAGGAAGAGATTCGGGCGGAGGTGCATGTCCAGGTGCACGCCGATCTGGCGCATGGTGCGGTCATCGCCATCATTGCCGTTGCGGCGGTCCGAGCCACGCCGGTCGGCCTTGAGCTCCGCGGCGGTCATGAAGCCCGGTTCTTCGGCCTCCTGGTGATAGGCGCGCGCGGTCAGGCCGATGCGCATGCTGTCGTCGGCGGCGGTGTAAAACCACTTGCCGCCGAGCACATGCTTCTTCGAGGCGTCATGTGCGCGGTAGCCGTCCGAGGCCTGGCGGCCGATGAAGTAGTTCTGCGCCACGCCCTCGCGCTCGCGGCCCACCGCCAGCTGCACATCGCGGGTGTTGTCGCTGCCGTAGGCCAGGCGGGCATCGGTGTAGCTGCCGCCTTGGCGGGTACCGAAATTGACGTTGCCCCCGATGTTGTGCAGGCCATAGCGCGGGTCATTGGTGCCGCGTACGACCTCGATATAGCTGATTTCCAGTGGGAACAGCATGTCGATGTAGCGCTGGTTGCCACTGTTGACGTTGCTGGGAATGCCGTCGATCAACGTCTTGATCGCGTTGAGATAGCCCTCGCCGTTGAAGGCCCGGAAGCTGACCTTGCCCGACTCGGCGCCCTGCCGGGTTTCGGTGAGCTGGATACCCGGCATCTGTCCGAGCAGCTCCCAGCTCTGTGAGACGTTGCGGTCCTGGATCTGGTCGGCGCCCAGCACATCCACGGAAGTGAGCACCTGATGGGCGGTGAGCTGCCCTTCGGCGTGCTGGTGGACATCGACCTTGCCCAGGGTCAGTGCCGAGCCGGACGACTGGGCGCGCGATTCGGGGGCAAGTAGCGCGGCCGAGAGGGCCACCGTCAACGCGTGGATCTTCATGGGTACAAAAAGGACCTGAAACGGAAAGGGAAGGCGGGAATGGACCCGACAATGTGACGTTATAACATTCTTCACATTGTCTGGCAGCAGCGAATGCAGGCCTGCCTGCGGCGGCGCCTCGGACTCGAACATGTCGTTATGTAACAAACGCGAATGCGTCGTGATAGCATTGTTAACAATCCATGAAATCCCACACGGATGTCCCAGCCATCGCCAGCGGACCCTCTTTCCCAGGAGTTCTGCCCGATGCCACGTCCATTCACGCCGTCACACCGCCCCTCTGCCGCAGCGCTGGCCACCGCCATCTGCCTGGCCCTGTCCGCCCACGCGCAGGCCGCCCCCGCAGGCGACGCGTCCGCTGCCAAGCAGATGGACACCGTGGTGATCACCGCTACCGGTGCGCAGCAATGGATCAAGGACGCGCCGGCCAGCATCAGCGTCATCAGCCGTGAGGAGATCGAGCGCAAGCCGGTCAGCAGCATCGGCCAGCTGCTCAGCACCGTGCCCGGCGTGACCGGCGGCTATGCGCTGTCCGGCGCGCAGTCCAAGATCCGCCTGCGCGGCCTGCCCGAGCAGTACACCCTGATCCTGATCGATGGCCGCCGCCAGGGAAATTCCTCCGGCGTGAACTACCGCGACGACCTCGGCCCGCAGGATCTGAACTGGCTGTCGCCGGACATGATCGAGCGCATCGAAGTGGTGCGGGGCCCGATGTCCTCGCTGTACGGATCGGACGCGATGGGCGGGGTGATCAACATCATCACCCGCAAGATCGCACCCGAATGGGGTGGCTCGGTCACCTACAACTACAGCAAGCCCGACGCCTCCAATCGCGGCGACACCACCCAGATGGGCGCGTTGTTCAGCGGCCCGTTGACGCAGAACCTGGGCGTGCGGATCGGCGCCAACGTGACCGACCGCGAATCCGATCGCGGCGCGCGGCAGACACCTGGCAACAAGGCCGAGAACACCAATGTGCTGTTCAACTGGCGCATCAACGATGACCACACCGTAGGCGTGGAAGCCTCGCGCGGCGTGCAGCGCAACACCAGTACCGGTGCGGTGCGCAGCTGGGGCCTGTCCAAGCTGGTGCAGACCGGCTACGTGCTCCGCCACGACGGCCGCTACGGCGATGCCAGCACATCCAAGACCACGCTGGTGCAGAACGACTACGAGGACAAGAGCAGCACGCTCGGCAACCACGCCAAGGAAACCGTCTTCGATACCGCTTTCAGCACCGCCTTCGACCTGGGCGTGGAACACCGCCTCAACGTGGGCGGGCAGTGGAAGCGCGAGGAACTGCAGAACAACTACACGGTCGGCTCGGTACCGGTCACCTGGAACGGTGGTGGCCGCACCCGTCCGAAGGGCGAAGCCGATTCGTGGGCGCTGTTCGCCGAAGACAACATCGCGCTGCATGATCGCTTCACCCTCACCGTGGGCCTGCGTTGGGACAACACCGACAACTACGATGACAACCTGAGCCCGCGCATCTACGGCGTCTGGCATCCCTCCGATGCGTGGACGCTGCGCGGCGGCGTTTCGCAGGGCTTCCGCGCGCCCAACCTCAAGCAGGGCAGCGCCGGTTCGGCCACCCAGTCCGGTGGCAACGGCTGCGGCAGCCTCACCGTGGAAGGCTGGAGCACCCGCCTGGTGGATCCGGATGGCAACCGCGGCTGCTACATGGCCGGCAACCCGAACCTGGAACCGGAAACCAGCACCAACTACGAGATCGGCGCCGGCTTCGACCGCGATGGCTGGTCGGTGTCGGCCACCTACTTCCTGACCAACTTCGACGACAAGATCGAGCAGGTGCCGCTGCGGGATATCCCGGGCTTCACCTCCAGCTTCGTCAACGGCTACTGGTGGACGGTGGCGCAGAACGTGCAGAAGGCACGCACCCGCGGTATCGAAGCCAGCGTCACCGTGCCGCTGCACGAGCGCCTGAGCTGGACCACCAACGCCACGCGCCTGCTGGAGTCCAAGAACCTCACTACCGGCACCAACCTGCTGGTGGTGCCCAAGCTCACCGCCAACACCTCGCTGGACTGGCAGGTCACCGATGCGTGGTCGTTGAGTCTGAGCGCACAGCACATCGGCGAGCAGCTGGTCTCCACCAGCAGTTCCACCTTCGCCAAGGCCTACACCACCTGGGACCTGGTCACGGGTTTCGACGTCAACGCGAACCTGCGGCTGCGCGCCGGCGTGCGCAATCTTGGCGATGTTTCCACGCTGGAAGAAGGCAACAACTACGACGGCGGTGCACGTACGTTCTTCGTGGGGGCGACGGCGAGGTTCTGAGCGGGGAGATTCGCTGTCCCGTGACCGCGCCAGGATCGGCTGCTATCGGACCTGGCGCGGTGCGACATCGGGTCGCCTTCACAGGTAGTTGTCGCATCACTATCGTTTCCCAGCACCGTGAACACCGCCAGCAGCAGAGCCTCCTTGCCGGCCTCACCGTCCTGCTCCCGTGGACCGGGCTGCGTATGGGGTTTGGATGCGTGCAGGAACGCCACGTCGTTGGAGGTATATATGCCCGAAAGCAGAAGCCCCGGCTGCTCAGTCAATCCAGGGAATGCCCGGCGTGCGCTTTTGGTACACGCCGGGCGTCACGGGCAAGCGGAAAAGATCAGCAGACGGCTCGCTGATCAACTCAGTCGTCGTGGTATCCAATCTACGGTTGCAGACGTCATCGCAGCGCCGAACGAACTGACTGCGTTCTCAGTCGTATGCCTTGTCGCGTCCATCAAGTACGGGCGATTTCGACGCGAGGTGCGTTCGTTCATTGAATCACATGCTCCCGTTCTTGGTTGCAGGACAACCGCGATGATCACGGTCAGTCTTCTAGCGCGCCGTGAAGACAAGCGATCCAGCATGACCAACCCTTACACCCGGGCGCTGTTGTCACTTGCTCACGAGAATCATTGGAACCCCGATATCACTGAATCGGTGGCAGGGGCCCTGCGTCATCGAAGCCACGGATTTCTGGATGACCTGATGATCAGAGCCTTCATGCGATATGCGTCCACGCTTCCGGTGGTCGGCAACAATCTCGAGTACACCGACTGGCCGGGCGTTGATCGCATCGCAGAGCAATTGGTCAGGACGGAGGCGGGCAAGCTGGATGCAGCAGGAATTTTGCCATCGTGCGTGCGCCCAATGAACGCGTAGTCCGCGTGGTCAGGGCTGTGCATGTCTCAAACGATGATGCATTCTTCCTGCGACTTATTGGGGGTTGAGATGGCGGACCGAAATCCATTGGAAGCCATAGGGCTTCATGACTCATCGCTCGACTCGATACAGGTGTCAATCCTGGACAAGACCTGCCTTGTGCGGGTCTTGGGCGTGACCGGAGACATACCGGAGGGGGCTGGCGCTGACATCTCCTGTGGCGGTTTGGACTCGTTCTTCCTGACGCTCGAAAGCGAGGAGATGCTCGACAACGCCCGGCCAGGGAACGTGCAGGATGGCCATTTCGAAGGCGGGCAGGTGCTGCGCTTCTATCTGACCGGCGGCATGGTGGAAGCCAGGGTTGGCACCCTCGCAGCGCAGGTGAAATCGACGTCGAAGCACTGCTCTTTGACCGCTGAGCTTGAAGGCAAGCGAAGCAGGTTTGACTCGGATATCGCTACTGGGCTCGACTTCGCAGTCTTGACGGGTTTCTGGTATTCCGATGTCCGCAAGGCGTTCTGTGCCCGGTTACTTGTGCCGAATGTTTCTCTACCTGAGCGCGTGCCGGAATCGGTTGAGCGCGTGCCGGTATCTGTCTACTTTGAGGCCGTCAGGTCATGCACGGTGAGATTTGACTCATCTGCGATGCTCGGCCATGAGCCATTCGGGAATGTAAAAGGCTGCATTGTTGACGATAATCGCGGTGTGTCTTGGTTGTACCTGCGCAACGGGATCATTGAAGTGTCTGCCGGTGCTGCATCCATGACGTTCGGCTAGGTTCGGCATTTCGCCTTGTTGTCGTTGATTCGTGTGCGCTGGGCACTCAACCCCGGCTCGCATTGATGCGCGACGGCGCAGGATTTTTTTCTTCACCAACCCTTTGGGGTCAGTCAAAAACGAAGCCCCCATTGGGGGGGCTTCGTTTGTTCATTGCGGCGGGTCAAGGCGCGCGATGCGCGAACCTACTCCGTTGATTGAATGGGCTCTATACAGCGGCCTCTACTTTTTCACCCAATACCATACAGTGTGGCTGGCGGGATCAACGGCTACTCCTGCAGGAAGAACGGTTTTGGCATGATGCATCTCGGGACAGAAGTACAAATCCCATTTCCCTTGCGCTTTTTCATCACTCCCTTCTGTCAGGCCTCCTGGCCACCACGAAGCGTTTCTCTTTGTTCTCCTTCGATCAGGCAGACCATATTTTGGACTCGTCGCACACCCGCTGATGAACCTGGAAATATCCACTCCATCAGATGAGAAACCAACCCACATCTCGCCGGAGTCGATGCTATGTACTTCCACTATCCGCCTGGCAGATTTCGGCAGCTCTTCTGGTAGCCAGCCAGATTCGAATGCCTCTCGCTCAACTGCTTCCGCGTGCGTCGCATATTGTTCCGATGAGATTTCATTGAGCCCGGCCAGCTTTGAGCATCCGGCGGCAGTTAGAGCTAGGCCGACGACGAGCGGGATCAAGAAGTTCATGGGTACGCGACCCCAGCGGGCATCAAATTTGAGCAGGAAATTGAGCAAGACTGGTTTCGTAGCCCTGCAGCAGTACCTTGACCATTTGCTCCGTTGTCAGCAGTGCGTTCATTGGCAAGCTCCCCCTTTCCATATTTCTGATACAACTCACGGGCTACACCGGCTGCAGCTGCGAACGATGCATCGAGTGCTCCACGAGAAAGAGCTTCGCACATGGCTAAGCAATGGTAGAACTTGTCGACACCTACAAGGTTTCTTGCAGCCATGTCATGGTCCCTCCGCCGAAGAATATCGAGCGCGTCAGCTGACACCGACATGATGGGAATGCGCACCCCTCTCCCACGTCATTTCATGACCACCGTTGTTGAATGTACCTCCTCTACTCCCCAGGGATCCACGAAGCGATGACGTTATTGCTGACCGAATTCTCCAAAGACGCCAGGCTTCGATTCTACCGGGCATCGCTGATGAGTCATCCAGCGCTGCGGTGGGCTTCCTCGAATCTGGCGGGTGTGCTCGGATCCGTACCGAGCACACCCGTGTCCAGGTCAAGCGGCATTGCGACGTGCATCAATGCTCAGGGGACCGGGGCCTGTGCACGCCAGGAACAGGAAACCACCGGCCATCGCGACGTTCTTGAGGAACATGATCAGCTGAGTCTGATCCGAAAACTGATGGTGGAAGACGATCGCCGTCACCAGACTGAAGCCTGCCAGAAGGATGGCCGTGACACGAGTGTGGAATCCCAGGATGATCAGCGCTGCGCTGCCAATTTCGAAGGCGATGGTTGGCCACAGCAACATGCTCGGAACACCCATCATGTCCATGTAACCGGCGATGGCTTGCGTACTACCGATCTTTGACAGACCCGACAGCAGAAAGACGACGACCATCAGCGTGCGGGCGATCGCCATGGCGATCGATTGAAGGGAAGTGTTCATGGTCATGGCTCACGGCTGACGAGGCGGGTTGGTGGTGGAAAAGATGTAACGAGCGAATCGCCATTGCCCGTCTTTTCCACGGTGCAGCAGGAAGATCTCTTGATTGGCTTCCGCCCCTGCCGGTCCATCGGAGGCCAGTACCTTTACCGTTCCGTTGGAACGCGTGCGGGCAAAGGCCCAGTCCGGCGATAGCGGCTGAATCTCATCAATGGTGAAATCGATGCTCAGCCGGATTGTCTTGAAGATCTGTTGATAGGCAGATCGGATTGCTCCGGCCCCCGCTACCGGCAGACTATGTTGCGGCATGAAGACCGCATCGTCCGCGTAAAGGCGCATGACGGCGTCAACGTCAGCACTGTTGAGAGCCTGCTCATAGCGCTCAAGCTGACGGGTGATTGCCGTGCTGTCCAGGTTTGGCATCGCAGTCTTGCCGGAGGCAAGAACCGCGAAAGGCGACAAGGCCAATAGAATTGCGAGTGAGGCGAGATAGGTACGCATGGGGATTCTCCAGTATCTGTGAGAGGTCAAAGCTGTACGACGAACTTTCCAAGGGCCGCATTGCCTTCCATCAGTCGATGGGCCTGCCGTACGTCGTCGAAATCAAAGGTTCTGGTACGCAAGGAGGGGATCCGGCCGGCGACAATCTCCTGCGCAATCCAGCGAAGCGGCGATTCGCTTAGCGGCAATGCGGCGGTGCCAAGCAGTCCACTCGGGAAGAAGTTGAGATGGACCGCGCCAGGAAGGTCCTGCATCAGGTGGAACGACTCGAGGACCGGTGCACCCCCCAGAAGGCCAATGACCGATGCGCCGCCGAAGGGGCGAAGCGCTTTGATCGAGTCTCGAAGCGTCGCCGCGCCGACAACTTCCAGCACGGCGTCGACGCCGCTTGGGAGCATGCGTCGAACCAGGCCTGCGATTTCTCCGGTATCAACGATGACCGCGTCAGCACCGGCTTCCTTCAACCGCGCTTCGTTGCCCGCCGTGCGCGTGGTAGCAATGACATTCAGTCCACGCGCCTTCGCGTAAGCAACGCTGGCCATGCCGACTGCCGAAGTAGCACCTCGGACCAGCAAGGTCTGCCCGCTCTGGATCTGGAGGCTATGATCCAGCGCACCCCAGGCGGTCAGATAGGACTCAGGCAGTGCCGCGAGCTCGTCCCAGGCCAGGTCGATACCGTCAAGCGAGATGAGATTCTGCGCAAGCACGCTCACCTGCTCGGCATAGCTGCCTGGCCGGCTGAACTGCAATCCGCCCATGGCCGTCGCGACACGCTGCCCCGTGCGGAAGGTGCCGGACGGATCTCGGATGACTTCACCCACGGCCTCGATACCGGGCACCACGGGGCTATCGATAGGACCCATCTTGCCCTGGCGTCGATAGATCTCCGCACGATTCAGCCCGAATGCGCGGACCCTGACGAGCACTTCATCGTTGCTGCTCAGGGGCGCACCAATATCCCGCAGCTGCAGAACCTCGGGGCCGCCGGCCTGTTCAATCACATATGCCTTCATGACTGATACCTCAGGAGCGCGGCTGGTTGGTGGCGAACAGGTAGCGATGGATCTTCCACTCGCCAGCCTCGAGGCGGAACACGAACAACTCGTTGTTGCCTTCAGCAACCTCGACATTGGCCGTCAGGATTCGGGTGCGGCCCGCCGAGCTTGTGCGGACCCAAGCCCACTCCCCAGCCTGAACGACTTCATGAATATCGAAGGTGACGTTGAGCTTGAGGGTGGCGAAGACCTGCTCGTAGCCCGCACGAACGGCATCACGCCCCTCCAGGGCGGGTGCGTTTTGCGGCATGAACACCGGCTCGGCGCTGTAGAGGCTCAGAATGCTGTCGGTATCGTTGCCATTCAGGGCGGTTTCGTAGGACTTGAGAACTGCTGCAATAGACATTGGATGCTCCCGTTGGCTCACCGGGGATCGGTGGCGTGGAGCAACTTTGCTGGTTTCAAAAATGAGATAGAAGCCTCATATTTGAGATCAGGCCTGCCATATATGAGAGGTTGTTCGTGGACTTGAACGCGGTACAGATGTTTGTCGGGGTCGTTCAGGCCGGGAGCATCTCGGCCGCAGCCGAGCGGCTCAAGCTGCCTCTGCCTACCGTGAGCAGGCGGGTTCGCGAACTCGAGCGCGAATTGAACGTTCAGCTGCTGGAGCGTTCTGCTCGAGGCACTCGCCTGACAGACGCCGGCGCACGCTTGTATGAGCACGCGGTGCGCGGAATTGAGCTGCTCGCCGAGGCACAGCAATCCGTTGTCAGTGACCAGGCGCGCCTGAAGGGGCGCCTGAGGTTGTCACTTCCACCTGCGTTCGAGCCTTGGTGGGAGCTGCTCTCGCGGTTCCAGTTGCAGTATCCGGACATTCAATTGCAGGTGCACACGACGGAACGTCGCATCGATCTGATTGAAGACGGAATTGATGTTGCGCTCCGCGTCGGCACCATTACCCATGAAGCCATGGTGGCAAGAAGGGTGTTGGAGTATCGCCATCTACTGGTCGCATCTCCAGCTCTGATAGAACGCCTTGGAGTTCCGCAGTCGATTGACGATCTTCATCGATTTCCGTGTGCCACTTGGGTCCTTGGTGCGAATGCGCCAAACCGTTGGCTACTTGGGGGGGCCTCTGTTGAGCCTCGCAGTGTCCTCGCCACGAATGACTACGCACATCTGCGCAGTCGTGCTTTGGCCGGAGATGTGCTGACTGAGCTGCCACCATTCTTGGCGGCAGACGCACTCCGCGCGGGCGACCTCGTGGAGCTGTTGCCACAGTGGCCATTGCCCCAGCAACAGATCCATCTGCTGTACCCCTCGCATAGGCATCCTTCCTCAATCATCAGGACTTACCTGGACTTCTGCCAGGCGGAGATCTCATTGATCAGCAAGGACTGGCTGTAAAGCACGGGAGGCCTCCTCACGTATGTGCGGGAGTTGTGGCAACTGACGACCCGAGTTCCCTGAACCCCCCATTTATTCATGTACCGGTCAGTTCAAAATTCAGGGTTGATTAGAGCGCGTAACGGATAATTCACACCTGTCGACCGCCCCTTCTCTCCCCCTCCCAAGGGGGGTGGTCGGCAAAACCAAAAATAATTAAAGGTGTGTCCCGATTATGAAGACTTCCCTGCTTGCTCTGGGTCTGCTCGCTGCACTGCCGTTCGCTGCTTCGGCAACCGACGGTCTGTCGTACAACTTCGTCGAAGGCGGCTACGTGAAGACCGATGCGAAGGGCGGCGACGCTGACGGTTGGGCCGTGAAGGGCTCCGTCGCGGTCGCGCCGAACTTCCATGTCTTCGGCGACTACAACTCGCAGGAAACCAAGCGTGGTAGCAACGACGTCGACCAGTGGAAGGTCGGTGTGGGCTACAACTACGGTATCGCTCCGACCACCGACCTGGTGGCCCGCGTTGCGTACCAGAAGTTCGATCCGAAGCACGGCCTGGACTTCAACGGCTACTCGACCGAAGTGGGCGTGCGCAGCGCGTTCACTCCGAACATCGAGGGCTACGTGATGGCCGGCTACGAGGACTACAGCAAGAAGCACGGCATCAACCCGGACGGCGAGTTCTACGGCCGCGTCGGCGCCCAGGCCAAGCTCAACCAGAACTGGGGCCTGGCTGGCGAAGTGAAGCTGGCCAAGGGCGGCGACAAGGAATGGTTCGTCGGTCCGCGCTTCACCTGGTAATACGCACTACGTTGTTGGATGACGCGTGATCTCTCTCTCCCGCGCGTCATGAAGCCCGGTTCGCCGGGCTTCACCTTATCTGGCCGCAACCTCGTCGGTGCGCCACGCAGAAACCCGGCCTTGCGCCGGGTTTTTGCGTTTCTGGTACCGCCACGCTTATGAAAAGGTTCTTCTCCCATTGGAGAGGGCGTTTCATTCACAGATCAACAACGGCGGTTTCGTTCTGGGTGTGAGGCGAGCGCTTGCAAAGAGACGCCGGTGTTCTTGGTACGCGGGGCCTTACACGGCAAAAATGTGCGGTGGGCTTTCCCCGCAGAGGGGAGAACAACCATAAAAAAACCCCGGCGATTGCCGGGGTTTTTCATGGGTCACTTGAACAGCGTGTCCGGATACTCCGGTTTCTGCTCCCGCGCCAACAGCGCGCGCAACCCCTCTTCCGGGGTCTGTTCGCCGTGCAGCACCGCACGAACGCGATCGGAGATCGGCAGGTCGATGCCGTGGCGGCGTGCCTGGCGCATGACCTCGTCGGCCGTCTGCACCGACTCGACCACCTGGCCGATCTCGCGGATCGCATCCTGCAGCGTCTGGCCACGTCCCAGCGCCAGGCCCAGCCGCCGGTTGCGCGACAGGTCGCCGGTGCAGGTCAGCACCAGATCGCCCAGCCCGGCCAGACCCATCAGGGTCTCCGGCTTGGCCCCGATCGCAGCGGCCAGGCGCAGCATCTCGTTGAGGCCGCGGGTGATCAGGCCAGCACGGGCGTTGAGACCCAGCTGCATGCCATCGGCAACGCCGGTCGCCACGGCCAGCACGTTCTTCATCGCACCGCCGAGTTCGGCACCCACCATGTCATCGCCGGTATAGGCGCGGAACGCGGGGCCGTGCATGGCATCGGCCACCTGCTGGGCGAACTCCGGCGCGTCACCGTGCACGGTGATCGCGGTCGGCAGGCCCAGAGTGACTTCCTTGGCGAACGAAGGCCCGGTCACCACCGCCAGCGGCACGTCCGGCCCGAGGACCTCGCGCGCCACTTCGTGCAGGAACCGGCCCGAACCGGGCTCAAAGCCCTTGGTGGCCCAGGCGACACCGGCGTCGGCCGGGCGCAGCGGCGCCAACGCGCGCACGGTTTCACCGAAGGCGTGCGAGGGCACCACCACCAGGATCCAGGTCGCATCGCGCACGGCGTCGGCCAGATCGGTGGTCGCGCGCAGCGATTCGGGCAACGGAATGCCCGGCAGGTAGCGGGTGTTCTCGTGGCGCTGGTCGATGGCCTCGACCATGGCCGCATCACGCCCCCACAGCACGGTCGAATGACCGTGCCGGGCAAGCAGGGAGGCCAGCGCCGTGCCCCAGGAGCCGGCGCCGAGAACCGCGATCTTTTCTGCGTTGTTGCTCATCGGAACGACAGCAGCGCCGATCAGGCGTTGCCGGCCGGCTCGGAATCAGCCAGCGAGGTTTCGCCCTGTTCCTGACGCTGACGCAGGGTTTCGGCGTACAGGCCTTCGAAGTTGATCGGCTGCAGGAAGAACGGCGGGAAACCACCGGCCTGGATCAGCTCGCTGACCAGCGAACGCACGTACGGGAACAGGATGTTCGGGCACTGGGTGCCGAGCAGCACGTCGATCGACTGCGGGTCCAGGCCCACCAGGCCGAACACACCGGCCTGCTGCACTTCGGCCACATAGGCGGTCTTGTCACCGGCCTTGCAGGTCAGGGTCACGGCCAGCACCACTTCGAAAGCGTTCTCGCCCAGGCGCTGCACGCGCTGGTTGAGGTTGAGCTGCAGTTCCGGCTGCACGGCTTCGTTGAACACGCCCGGTGCATTCGGCGACTCGAAGGAAACGTCCTTGACGTAGATCTTCTCGACGGTGAACGCGGGGCCGGTGGCGGCGTCGGCCGGCGCGATGGCGCCGTTGGTGTTCTCTTCGGACATTTCCTGTAGCTCCAGAATGAATGCAGTAATGAATGCAGTAGAAACCGATTGTTACATGCCCTGCTATGCGGGCGTGTGGCGGCGCGCACAAGGCGCGCAGCGCAATCTGGATGAAATCAGTTGCGGCCCTTGACCAGCGGCAGCTCGGCCTGCTGCCAGGCCGGAATGCCGCCGTCGAGCACGTTGACCTGCTCGAAGCCGGCCTTCTTCAGTGCCTTGGCTGCGGTTTCCGAGGCAGTGCCGGTACGGCAGACCAGCACCACCGGGCTCTGCTTGGCGTTGGCCACCAGCTTGTGCTCCGGGCCAAACGCGGTCGGCTGCACATTGCGGCTGCCGGCGATATGGCCCTTTTCGAAGTCACTGCTGGAAGACAGGTCGACCACGACGGCGCCACCGGCGTTCATCAGGTGGGTCAGTTCGGCCGGCTTGAGCGACTTGAAGCCGCGGAACAGGCGCCGCACTTCGGTGACGATGATGGCCACGGTCAGGCCCACCAGGGCCATCGACAACATCGGGTTTCGGCCGGCGAAGGCCAGCAACTCTTCGTAATTCACTCAGATCACGGGTCGATAAGCGGGCGCCGATTGTCGCACATGCTGGCGAATCGGCGTCCAGCCCCGCCCGGAACGGCCCGGCCTTAGTCCTGCCAGAGGTCCGGCAGGCCGTTAGCCTGCAGCCAGCGCTTGCCTTCGGCGTCCCAGCGCCAGATTTCCTTGACCCGCACCGTGCGCTCGGACTGGGTGTTGTTGTTGATCACCCGCACCTCGGCGTTGCGCCCCACCCGGCCATCGGGCATCGGGACGTTGTCCCCGGCGCGATAGCTGGAGATCTTCACCTGCTCGAAGCGGCGCATCTCCAGGTCGGTCACCGGATGCGCCTTGGCGTACTCCGGGTCCAGGTAGGGCAACGCGTCTTCCACGGTGCCCCAGCGCATGGTCGAGTCGTACTTGACCTGGGTCTCTTCCAGCTCCTTGCGCTGCTTCCGGGTGGTTTTCTGCTCGGCAGCCAACGCGGTCACACTGGCCAGCGCCAGCAGGGTCAGCAGCAGGATCTGGAACGTACGGCGCATGCGAATTCCCCCATCGGCAAGGGCCACATCCTACCGCCTTGCGAAGGCGACGAAGCGACCGGTCAGTTCTGCGGCCGGCTTGCCCTCGGTACCGGGCTGCCGCGCCACCAGCCCGATGCGGGCCTTGCCACGCTGGGCGAAGGTGGCCAGGAAGCCCTCCCAGTCGGTCTCATCCGCCGCCTGGGCCTGCGCCTGCAGGTCCTCATAGACCGGGGCCAGGTAGCGCACATGGCTGTCGGCGACATACACATCGGCGTCGAACCCGGCCAGGCGCAGGCGCAGGGTGACCAGCGCCCAGCCGGACAGGGTCAGTGCCGAGGAGAGGCTGCCACCGAAGGCGTTGCCCTTGTCGTTGACGTTGGCCGCCAGCGGCGCGCGCAGGCACAGCACCCCGTCGTCGTAGGTGTCCACACGGATCTGCATCGCCGCCACCGGCGGCATGCGGTCCAGCACGGCCTGCAGCGCAGCCAACTGCGCGGGTACGGATTCAGGATTGGACATCGACACGACAACGCCACGGCAAAGGGCTCGCATAATGCCCGCAATGAACAGCGAAGCATATGTGCCGGAATGGACCCTCGTTTCCCTGCGCCCGCGCGGCCAGCATGCGCCGCTGCGGCGTGCCGCGCGCGCGGCCGGTGCGCGCCTGCTGGCGCTGTCACCGTGGGCGCTGCAGGCCCGTGATGATCCGGCCACCCGCGCCGCGCTGGCCCAGGCGCTGACGGCCGACCGCGTGGTATTCAGCAGCCCGGCCGCGGTGCATGCCGCCGCCCGTCTGCAGGCGCTGGACCAGCCACGCGCCGGCCTCTGGCTGGCGGTCGGTGCGGGCACGGCGGCGGCCTTGCGCGCGCACGGTGCCGATGACATCCAGGCCCCGGCGCGGATGGACAGCGAGGGCCTGTTGGCGCTGCCCGCTCTGGCCGACCTGCATGGACGGCGTGCGGGGCTGGTCACCGCCCCCGGCGGGCGCGGCATCATCGCCGCCACCCTGGCCGCGCGCGGCGCGCAGTTGCAGCGCGCCAATGTGTATGCGCGCGTGCCCCTGCCACTGCCGCCGCGCACCCTGCAGCGGCTGCGCGGCTGCCCGACGCCCTGGGTGCTGGCCCTGAGCAGCGGCGAGGCACTGGTGCAGCTGCAGGCCGTACTGCCGCCGGACCTGCACGCGCGGCTGCGCCAGGCCTGGGTGGTGGCCGCCAGCACGCGGCTCGGCGAACAGGCCACCCAGGCCGGTTTCGCCCGGGTAGTGCTGGCCGAAGGCCCCCTACCACGCCAGCTGGTGGACGCCGCACACACGGCGATCATCACTTCCGCAACTACCTGAACAGGCGACGCCTGCGGCCTTGCGGCACGCGCAGGCGGCGGGCGATGCTGTGCACCACGTCGCTCGCCAGCACGCGGACACCGCGGCGCGATCGACAAGGATGCCCGTATGAATGACGCTGTTCCGCCGCCCCCTACCCGCAGTTCCCTGCGTTGGATCGTGCCGCTTACCGCCCTGGTGGTGGCTGGCGCAGGTGGCGCGTGGGGCTGGACCCAGTGGCAGGCGCAGCAGGCGCGGGCCGCGCAGCGCGAAGAGAGCGCCAGCCTGCAGCTGCAGGGGCTGATCGGCAGCGTCGAGGCGCTGCGCCGCGACCAGCGCTCGACCTCGCAACGGGTACAGGATGCCGCCGCCACCAACCGGGTGCTGCGCGATGAGATGCTGGGCTTGAGCCAGCGCAACGCACTATTGGAAGAAAACCTGGCCAAGCTCGCCGACAGCACCCGCCATGGTGCGCAGGCCCTGCAGCTGGAAGAAGCCGAGCTGCTGCTCAGCCAGGCCGGGCAGCGCCTGACCTACGCCGGCGATGTGGACGGTGCCAAGCGTCTATACGCGCTGGCCGCCGCCGCGCTCGACGATGTGCAGGGCAATGACTACCTCAACGTGCGCCAGGCCCTGATGCAGGAACGCAATGCCGTGGACGCACTGGGCACCGGCGTGCAGACCACGTTGAACCAGCGCCTGGGCACCTTCGCAAACGCCTTGAAGACGTTGCCGGAACAGGTCGGCGGCGATCCGGCCAGCGGCACCGCTGCGCCGTGGTGGCACCAGGTGCTGGCCCCGCTCGTGACCATCACCCCGACGCGCACCCAAGGCCCGCTCACCGAAGCCGAGCGCGTGGCCGCCTGGGATGCGCTGCAGCTGGAATTGACCCTGGCCCGCGCGGCCGTGGAACGCACCGACCAGGCCGGCTTTGAACAGGCCTTGGACCGCGTGGCGTTGTGGCTGCCGCGTCTGTGGCCGGATTCACCCGCTCTGCGCGAGCGACGTGCTGAACTGCAGCAACTGCGCAACAGCGTGCTGCGCCCGCCGCTGCCCGAACTGGGCAGCACCTTGCAGCAACTGCGCTCGATGCGCGACGGGAGATAATCGATGAAACCCTTTCAATCACTGGTGGTGCTGTTGCTGGCCGTCGCGCTGGGCGTGATCGCGTCGCAGTTTCTGGGCACCGAACAACTGCGCCAGTTCGGCGAAGTGATCTACCGCTACGGCGGCAATGACTACCGCTCCACGGTGCCGCAGGTGGCGTTGATGGTGCTGGTCGCGCTGCTGGTGCTGTGGCTGGTGTGGAGCCTGGCGGCATCGCCGTTCCGCGCCTGGGGCCGCTACCGCCGCAAGCAGGGCCGCGCGCGTCTGATCGAAGGCCTGCAGTCGCACGAGTACGGCCACTGGCAGCGTGCCGAAAAGCTGCTCACCAGCGCCGCCGAAGACAAGGAAGTGGCCGCGATGGCACTGGTGACCGCGGTGCGCAGTGCACAGGCACGCGATGACCAGGCCGCGGTGAACCAGTACCTGCAGCGGCTGGCAACGGAAGACGCCACCACGCATGCCCTGCTGCAGGCCGAGCGCCTGCTGGCGCAGGAGCGTCCGGTGGATGCGATCAACGTGCTCGACGCCGCTGCGATCCAGCCCCTGCCGCCGCGCGGCCTGTGGCTGCGCACCGAAGCATTGGCGCGTGCGGAACGCGCGCATGAGGCGTATGGCCAGCTCGGTGCGCTGCGCAAGCAGAAAGTGTTGCCGGATGACGCCGTGGTTGAACTGGAAAACCGGCTGGCCGCACAGTCGCTGCTGGAAGCGGCCGATGTCAACGCGCTGGCCGCGCAGTGGGAAGCAACGCCGAAGCCACTGCGCAGCGATCCGGACGTGGTCTCGGCCTATGCACTGCGCGCGGTCGCCCTGGACTGGGACGAACCGGCGCTGCTCACCCTTGAGCAGGCGCTGGATACGCGTTGGGACGAATCACTGGTGACCCTGTATGGGCAGCTCCCGGTGGACAAACTGGCCACGCGCCAGGCCAACCTGCAGCGCTGGCTGGGCAATCAGCCGTCCAGCCCGGCCCTGCTGCTGGCCCTGGGCCGGGTCGCGGCACGTCAACGCCAGCACGTGCAGGCCGAAGACTATCTGCACCGCGCCATCGCCGCCGGTGCCGGCCCGGCGGCGTGGGAAGCACTCGGCCAGGTGTTCCTGGACCGTGGCGAGCCCGCCCTGGCGTCGCAGTGCTTCGCCAATGCCCTGCGCCAGCAGCGCGGCGACGACAGCGTGGCGCTGGCCCGTGCCGAGGCGGTGACGCCGCTGGCAGCAGTGGTGCCCGAACGCGCCACGGTGGAAGAGCAGTCGTTGATGTCGCAGTCACAGCCGGTGGAACCCACCGTGGCCGACGAACGCGACGATTTCGGCAACCCGCGGTTGCCGTGAAGCAGGGCTGCCACCCCTCGGGTGGCGCCATCGCAACGAAAAAGGCCGCCCTGGGGCGGCCTTTTTCTGTGCGCGTTGAACGCAATCAGCGTTCGACGATCGCCACCACGCCCATGCCGCCGGCGGTGCAGATCGAGACCAGTGCGCGGCCACCGCCGCGTTCGGCCAGCTGCTTGGCGGCCGTGGCAATCACGCGTGCGCCGGTGGCGGCAAACGGATGGCCGGTGGCCAGCGAGGAGCCCAGCAGGTTGATCTTGGCCGGGTCGATCCGGCCGAGCGGTGCGTCCAGGCCCAGGCGGTTGCGGCAGTAGTCCTCGCTTTCCCACGCGCGCAGCGTGCACAGCACCTGCGCGGCGAACGCTTCGTGGATTTCGTAGATGTCGAAATCCTGCAGGGTCAGGCCGTTGCGCTTGAGCATCTCGGGCACGGCGATGGTCGGCGCCATCAGCAGGCCTTCGCCATGCACGAAATCGACCGCCGCCACCTGCGAATCGCGCAGGTAGGCCAGCGGCTCGTGGCCGTGCGCGCGCGCCCATTCCTCACTGGCCAGCAGCACCGCCGCCGCACCGTCGGTGAGCGGGGTGGAGTTGGCGGCGGTCAGCGTGCCGCGGCCGGACACCTTGTCGAAGGCCGGCTTCAGCGTGGCCAGCTTTTCCAGCGAGGTGTCTGCACGCAGGATGTTGTCGCGTTCCACGCCGCGGAACGGCGCGATCAGGTCGTTGAAGAAACCGCGCTCATAGGCGGCGGCCAGCTTCTTGTGCGAGGACACCGCCCACTCGTCCTGCGAGTCGCGCGCGATGTTCCATTCCTTGGCCATGTCTTCGCAATGGTCGCCCATGCTCTTGCCGGTGCGCGGCTCGGCCACGCCGGGGAACTCGGGCTTGAGTTCGCTGAATTTGAAGCCGCGGGTGAGCGCCTTGAACTTGTCACCGGTGGTCTTGGCGCGGTTGGCCGCCAGCAGGCGCGCACGCAGCTTCTTGCCGTACACGATCGGCACGTCGGAGGTGGTGTCCGAACCGCCGCCGATGCCCGAATCGATCTGGCCCAGCGCGATCTTGTTGGCCACCGCGATGATGGTGTCCAGCGAGGTGCCGCAGGCGCGCTGCATGGTGATGCCCGGGGTGAGCGGGGACAGGCCCGAGGACAGCGTGGCTTCGCGGCCCAGGTTCCAGTCGCTGGAGTGCTTGATCACCGCACCCATCGCCACTTCGCCGAGCTGCTGGCCGTGCAGGCCGAAGCGCTCGACCAGCGCCCCGAGGGTGCGCACCGACATACCGAGGTTGCCGACGTCCGAATAGGCCGTGTTCTGGCGGCAGAACGGGATGCGGACGCCACCGAGGATGGCGACGGGACGGGCGTTGGGCATGGAGATACCTGGCATGGGAGGGGTGTCTGCAACATGGCCTGCACGAAGGAGCAGGCATAATGGGGGCAAGTGTAGCTGCCGCCCTGTGATGGGCCAACCGTGAAACCATGAGCAAACCCGACCACGGCATGAATGCCCTTGGTGTACTGGCATTGGAACTGGCTGGCGGCGACGCGCCACGCCATGCCGCGCTGTCTTCCGAACAGGCCGGTGAACTGGCCGAACGCGTCGGCCGCGATCTGGCCAAACTGGTCCCCGGGGTCAGTGGGCTGGACTTCGTGATCGCCGGCGCCCATTTCGATCCCGCCGAAGTCCTGCGCCCGGGCTGGCCGATGCACCGGCGCCTGGAAGAACTGCAGATGCGCGCCCCCGGCCGCAGCCAAGGGCCGCGCCTGCTTGCCTTTGGTGCCGGGGCCGACGGCGATGTGCCGCTGCCCTTCCAGGCCGATACCGGCCTTACCGGCGGTGGCCTGCGGGTGGTGCCGTTCCTGCTCACCGGCATGGAAGTGGCCCAGACCCAGGCCGTGGCCGAGGCGCTGGAAGAGGTGCTGCTGGCCCAGGGCATGGCCCAGGCCGACACCGCGCTGCATGCGCAGAACGCGTTCGGCGCGCAGATCGAGCACGCGCGCTATTTCACCCTGAACGACCTCGCCGCAATGATGTCGATGCAGTACGACAACCAGGGCCTGGCCGCGCTGTGGCCGCTGATCGAAACCGCGCTGATGGCGCCGCAGGCCGAGGAATGGCTGGATGCGGCACCGGAGCCGCTGCTTCGATACGCCAATGGCGAAGTGCGTATGGCGCTGTTCGATCCAGCCGGCTGGTGCGCGTACTACAACCACGGCAGCGGCGATTGTGACCGCCTGCAGGGCATCTACGAGCAGTACCTGATGCGCCAGCGGCAGATGGCCGCGGTGCTGGAATCGCACGGGCTGCCGGTGTTGTTCGTGCATTGCGAGGCTGGGCAGGACGCGCGCGAGCTGCTGACCCGGTAAACATGGCGCCCGTTGCAGCCACGCATGGCGTGGCTCTACCAATGTTCAAAAGAAAACGCCGGCTTGCGCCGGCGTTTTCTCATTGTGCGTACACCGTAGGGTTACGGTGCGGCCTTGATCACCGCACACGCCAGGCGCGCGCCAGCATTGCCGGTCGGCTGGGTCTTGTAGTCGTCAGCGTCGGCGTGGACGATCAGGCCACGGCCGATGATGTCGAAATCATCGCCCTTGCCGATGTTGACGTTGGTGGAGACGTCGGCATCGACCACCGCGTTGCCCTGGGCGTCGGCCTTGATGTTGGGCATGTCGCCGCCGTGGTGCGGGGTGGTGGCGACGTTGCCGTGATCTTCCTTGCCCGGGTTGAAGTGGCCACCGGCGCTGGCGCCGTCCGGCGCACTGCAATCGCCCTTCTCGTGAATGTGGAAGCCGTGTTCGGTGTTCGGCTTCAGGCCACTGACATCGCCCTTCACGTGGACCTTGCCGTCGACGACGCTGAAGGTGACGTTACCCTTGACGGTATTGCCCTGGGTGGCGGCCAGTTCAGCCACGGCGCCGTGGTTGGCGTGCGCTTCGCTGGTCATCGCCGGCGGTGCATCGGCGGCCGGTGCGGTTTCGGCCGGAGCGGTCTCGGCCGCCGGAGTGGCGTCGGCCGTGGTCTCGGCCGGCTTGTTGCAGGCGCTCAGGCCAAGGGCGGCGATGGCGGCAAACAATGAGGTATGGATCAGGCGCATCTGGATCTCCTAGCGGGATACGGCAGGTTCAAAAGTTCGACGTCGTGGGCGCGCGCTCAGCGCGTGACCCGGATGACGCCGCAGGCAATACGGGCGCCGGCATTGCCGGCGGGCTGGCTGCGGTAATCGTCGGCATTGGCATGCACGACCAGTGCACGTCCGGCGATATCGGTGGCTGCGCCGCCGCCAAGGGTAACCGCTGGCAGGTGGATATCCACATTCACCCGGCCCTGTGCGTCGGCACGCAGGTTATCCATGTCGCCGGCATGGTGCGCACCGGCGCTGTTGCGTCCATGCGCCTGGCCGGTGGGATTGAAGTGACCGCCAGCGCTGCTCGCATCCACCGCGCTGCAGTCGCCGCGCTCATGCACGTGGAACGCCGTGGTCTGCATCGGCTGCAGGCCGCCGATCACGCCGGTGATATGCACACCGCGTGCTTCGGGCACCAGCGCCAGACGGCCACTGACCAGGCTGGCCGAGGCCGAAGAAAGATTGGCTTCGGCCTGCTTGGCGGTGCTCACCAGCACCACCGCCGGTTGGGCGGGGCGCGGCGGCGGGGTGGTACCGCAGGCGCTCAGGACCAGCAGCGCGCCAACGGCCAGGACAACACGGGAACTGCGCATGGAAAACTCCTTGATTGCAGACTAGCGCCGGGGCCGTCCACGGGTCATGAAAGGGGGCACATCCGATTCAGCTGCCGCGCCGGCGGCCCGCACCCAGCTTGCGGGTCAGCGTGTTGCGGCCCATGCCGAGCCGTGCGGCAGCTTCGGCACGGCGGCCATGGGTCACCTGCAGCGCTGCTTCCAGCAAGGCCTGGTCAACCCGGTCGCGGACCTGCGCATGCAGGCCCTCGGCACCTTCGGCCAGGCGTTGGCGGGTCCACGCCGACAGCAGTGCCTCCCACTGGCCCGGATCGCCGGTGACGCGGGTACGCGGTGAACCGCCGCCGCGGTGCAGCGCACTGTCCACGTCGGCCACGCCGATGGTGTCGGCGGCGGCCAGCGCGGCGATGCGCCAGCACACGTTCTCCAGCTCGCGCACGTTGCCCGGCCAGTCGTGTTCGCGCAGCGCCTGCAGCGCCGCCGCGGTGAGCCGCTTCGGCGGGGTATCGAGCTTGCGCGCGGCGGCGGCCAGGAAGGTATCGGCGAGCTGGGCGATATCGTCGCGGCGCTCGCGCAGCGGCGGCAGGCGCAGCCGCACCACGTCCAGCCGGTGCAGCAGGTCGGCGCGGAAGCGGCCCTGCGCCACCAGCGATTCCAGATCCTGGTGGGTCGCGGCGATCACGCGTACATCGACGCGGATCAGCTCACGGCCGCCGACGCGGAAGAACTCGCCTTCGGCCAGCACGCGCAGCAGGCGGGTCTGCAAGGGCAGTGGCATGTCGCCGATTTCATCCAGGAACAGCGTGCCGCCATGGGCCTGTTCGAAGCGGCCGACGTGGCGCCGTTGCGCACCGGTGAACGCACCGGCCTCGTGACCGAACAGTTCGCTTTCCAGCAGTTCGGCTGGAATCGCCGCCGTGTTCAGCGCCACGAACGGGCCCTGCGCGCGCGGCGATTCATGATGCAGCGCATGGGCGACCAGTTCCTTGCCGGTCCCGGTCTCGCCATTGATCAGTACCGACAACGGGGCCTGCGCCAGGCGCCCGATCGCGCGGAACAGCGCGCGCATCGCCGGAGTATCCCCGACCAGCTGCGGTCGTTGGTCGGCGCGCGGCGAGGCAGCTACGTCGGTCGGCGCGGCCACGGCCGCATCCGGCGCGGGCAACACGCGCTGCGCCAGCGCTACGGCGTCGTCCAGGTCGAATGGTTTGGACAGGAATTCCTGCGCACCGCCCCGGAATGCACCGGCGGTGCTGGCCACATCGGTATAGGCCGACATCACGATCACCGGCAACTGCGGGTGCGCGGCCTTGAGCTTGTCCAGCAACACCAGGCCGTCATCGCCGGGCATGCGCACGTCGGTGAACAGCAGGTCCGGCGGCGTTTGAGCGGCCAGTGCCGCCAGCGCGGCCGCCGCACCGTCGAACCCTTCCACCCGGTAGCCGGCATCGCGCAGCGCGGTGCACAGCACGAAGCGCACGGCGCGGTCATCGTCCACCACCCAGACACGCTGGCCGGTAGGGTCGGCGTCATCCGCCATGGGCGGTCTCCTCGGTAGCCGCGGGCGTGCCCTGGCCGATCGGCAGCAGCACGGTGAATACGGTATGCCCCGGGCGCGAGCGGTAGGTCAGCGTGCCGCGGTGTTCGCGCGCCACCTGCTGGGCCAGCGCCAGGCCCAGCCCGGTGCCCTCGGCACGGCCACTGACCAGCGGCAGGAACAGGTGTTCGGCCAGCTCCTCGGGCACGCCACGGCCGTCGTCGGCGATTTCCAGACGCAGCGCCAACGGGTGCAGCTGATCGCTGATGCGCACGCCATGCTCCACCCGCGTGCGCAGGGTGACGGTACCGGCGCCGGCCTGGATCGCATTGCGCACCAGGTTCCACACCGCCTGGGTAAGGCGGTCGGCGTCACCGTCGAATTCGGGAATGCTGGGGTCGTAGTCGCGCTGCAGGCGCACCGCCCAGCCACCCTCGTTCTCGGCCAGGCGCAGCACGCGCTCCAGCGAGGCGTGGATGTTCAGCGGCGCATGCGGCGCGGCCGGTGCAGGCGACAGCAGTTGTTCGAGCAGGCCGTTGAGGCGTTCGATCTCCGAGCCGATCAGCTCGATCAGCTCACGCTCGTCGGGATCACGCGCGTCAGCGGCCCGTTGCGCGTTGCGCCGGGCCAGCAACTGGGCCGCGCCCTTCAGCCCGGCCAGCGGATTGCGCAGCTCGTGGGCCAGGCCCTTGAGCGCGGCACTCAGCGCGCTGGGCAGCGCCTGGGTCGGGTCCAGCCCGGGAAATTCATCGACCGGATGCGCCTCCAGCAGCCAACCGCCCTCGTCCCAGCGGCTCAGCCAGCCTTCGGCGAAGCGCGGGGCATCACCGGGCAGGGCCAGGGCCAGCCGGTGCAGGCGCAGGGTGTCGCGCTCGTCACGGGCCAGGAAGTGCGCCAGCGCCTCGCCCTGCACTTCCAGCGAGGCCAGGGGCTGACCCAACAGGCGGCGCACGCTGACGCCCAGCCAGCGGGCGAAGGCGGGGTTGCAGCCGACCACGCGGCCTGCGGCATCGGCCCAGGCGACCGGGGTGCCGAGGGCGTCAAGGGCAGGGGGCGAGAGTGC
The DNA here is from genome assembly GCF_057835245.1 of Stenotrophomonas sp. GL_111. Classification (NCBI taxonomy): domain Bacteria; kingdom Pseudomonadati; phylum Pseudomonadota; class Gammaproteobacteria; order Lysobacterales; family Lysobacteraceae; genus Stenotrophomonas; species Stenotrophomonas sp. GL_111. The sequence continues at coordinate 158,455 of NZ_CM174421.1, read as the reverse complement.
GAGGGTCATTGCACCAATGTAGTGCAAAACGGGGGGTTGAGCTTCGAACGGCCCATGACCGGACACGTGGACATGTTCCGTACCAAGGTTTGCCAGACTGACAAGAAAGGTGCAGGCCGAATGGAAGCGTGCGGGAATCCACCGGATCCAAAACGCTATCCGACCACCCCGGAATGTCGCTCAAGTGCTTCCAGGAGGTCGGCCTCAACCTCCGCCGCAGTGCCATAGATGCCATTGGCAAGCAGCTCAAGCTCATCATCGAGAGCATCAAATGCATGGCAAACCTCCTCGGGGAGCTGCGTGGTCTCTGCGACGCGCATGGCGATCCGGGACGTCTCCAAGGCTGATCGCTGACCGGACTGAAACTGCTCCCGTACTTCTGCCAGAAGCCAGCGACCTGCACGCTGCCAGTCTGCGCCCTCGGCCGCGGCCTGCACCGCATCCATCGCACGGTTGCGATCATGTGCGGTGGCAATGTCGATGATCTCGATGCCGGGTTCATCCCTTGCCGCGATCATCGCGAACGCCCAGTCCTTGCTGGCTTGAAAATGCAGCAGGCCCAACGCAATTCCTGCCCAGAAGCAGGCACAGATTGTTGCGTCGTCAGCGTCTGCTGGAAATGCCCGATGCATGATGGCCCTCTTCGCTCACGCGTGCTGGAGGATGTTGATCAGCCGCCCCAGCGGATCGCGCACATAAAACCGCCGCACGCCCCACGGTTCGCTGGCAGGCCCGTACTCAAGCGCGATCCCGGCGGCGTGCACCCTGCGCAGCACCTCATCGAGGTCATCCACCTCGATCGACAGATCCGGCACCGCGGTGCCGGACCCTCCTTCCTGCGCGAAATTCACCTGCACTTTCATGTCGGTCGCATTCGCATAGGTGCGGATCCAGCCGTGATCCATCGCCAGTTCAAGGCCGAGAATGTCGCGATAGAAGCTGTCGGCCCGTGATGGGTCGGCGGTCTGCAGGTTGGCGATGATGCGCTTGACCTTCATGGCTGCTCGGCGCCCTTCGGCAGGGCCGCGCCCTTGGGCCACAGCATCCACAGGTTGCCCTTCTGCTTCATGTCCCCGGCCAGTTTGCCGGCCGCGTCACCGGTGCCCCAGAACAGGTCGGCACGCACCTCACCTGCAATGGCGCCGCCGGTATCCTGCGCGGCCACCGGGCGCACCACCGGGCTGCCGTCCGGGCGCGTGGTCGACAGCCACATCAGGCTGCCCAGCGGCACCACATTGCGGTCCACCGCCACACTGTAGCCGGCAGTGAGCGGCACGTTCAACGAGCCGCGCGGGCCTTCGTCGCCGTCCGGGCCCTTGCTGAAGAACACGTAGCTGGGGTTGCTGGCCAGCAGCTCGGGAATGCGCGCCGGATGCGCGATCGCCCAGGCACGGATGGCATCCATGGTGACGTCTTCCTTCTTCAGCTCGCCCTGCTCCACCAGCCAGCGGCCGATCGGGCGGTAGGGATGGCCGTTCTGATCGGCGTAGGCGATGCGCAGGTGCTTGCCATCGTTCAGAACGATTCGCCCGGAGCCCTGGATCTGCAGGAACTGCAGGTCCATCGGGTGGGTGAGCCAGGCCAGCACCGGGGCCTTGACGCCGTGCGTGGCGATGGCGGCCGCGTCGTCGTAGGGCTTGAGCACGCGTCCCTCGACGCGGCCGCGCAGGCGCTTGCCCTTGAGCTCGGGATAGACGCTGTCGAGCTGCACGATGACCATGTCCTGGGGCACGCCATACACCGGCACGGTGGCCTTGGCGGTGCGGGTGAGGCTGCCGGGATAGATCGGCTCGTAGTAGCCGGTGATCAGGCCATCGGTGCGGTTGCCGGCGGCGCGCAATGCGTAAACGTCGAGGCTGCCCTGCAGGAACTGGCGGATCGCCTCCGGAGTGGTGCCGACCTTGGCGGCGGCGGCGCAGGGGGTTGCCCAGATGGCATCGGTTTTCAGACGCGGGCAGGCACTACGCCATGCGGCGAAACCGGCCTGGAGGTCGCTGTCGGTGACCGTTGGCAGGGCCTTCCAGTCGGCTTTGACGTACGTGTTCGTCGGCACGCCAGGGCGCTGGGGGGAGACGGCGCAGCCACCCAGAAGTGCCAGTGCCAGCGCGAACATGGCGGAGCGTTGGAATGCGGCGGTGATGCGCTTGACCTTCATGGGCGGTTTTTCTTTGTGGCGGCTGCAGGGTTTGATTGTAGGGTGGGTGGTGGTGCAGCCGAGCGTGGCTCGGCGCTACCCGGATTCGGATGCGGATATTGCGGCTATGGGGATTGCTGCAGCAGCGAGTGCAGGATGCGGGCATCGTCGGCATCCAGCTGCGGTGGCAGGTCGTCGCGGCCACGGAAACGACGGTGGAAGGCGCCAACGGCTGCAGCGCGGTCGTCCAACGGATAGCCGAAGGCCTGCAGCGCCAAGTAGGGATCGAAGCCCGCCGGCGCCGGGCCATCGCTGTCGCGCGGCCAGATGCCGAAGCCCGCCTGGGCAAGCTGCTGCCATGGGAAGAAGCGGCTGGGGTCCTGCTTGCGCGCGGGCGCAAGGTCGGCGTGGGCGATGATCTGGGTACGTGGAATGCGCAGGCGCGTGCACAGGTCGTCGAGCAGGCGGATCAACGCGTCAATCTGCGACGGGGCGAACGGGGTGTCGCCGTCGTTGTCGATCTCGATGCCGATGGAGGCCGAGTTGAGGTCGGTGATCGTGCCCCAGCGGCCAGGGCCGGCGTGCCAGGCGCGGCGGTCATCGCCGACCAGTTGGTAGATGTGGCCATCGGCGCCGACCAGATAGTGCGAGCTGACCTTGCCGCCGCTGTTGGCGCTGCGCAGCGTATCCAGGCTCTGCTGCACGTTGTCCTGGTCGGTGTGGTGCAGGACGATCACGACCGGGCCGCGCGCGTTGTGGTTCGGCGAGGGTACCCAGGTGGCGAGCGGGCTGCGGATGTCGGTGCTGGCGCAGGCGGCGAGCAGCAGGCAGGCGAGCAGCGGGAACAGGGTGCGGATCTGGCGCATGACCGCATTGTGCGGGATTCAGCGCGCGGTTGCCGGGGCCAACAAAACGCCGGCGACCCGAAGGCCGCCGGCGAAAGTGCAGCGGTCGAATCAGGCCTCGTAGGCCGATTCGCCGTGCGAGGTGACATCCAGGCCGGTACGCTCGGCCTCTTCGGTCACACGCAGGCCGAACACCATGCGCACCACCAGCAGGATCACCACGGTGACCACGGCGCACCAGACGATGGTGAAGCCGACGCTGACCAGCTGCACCCAGACCTGGTGGCCGATGTCGAGATCGGCCTTGGTGCCGCCCAGCGACTGCGCGCTGAACACACCGGTGAGGATCGCACCGACGATGCCGCCGATGCCGTGCACGCCGAACACGTCGGCGGTGTCATCCACTTTCAGCAGGCGCTTGAGCCCGGTCACGCCCCATACGCAGACCACGCCGGCGACCAGGCCGATGATGATCGCGCCGAGCGGGCCGACGGTGCCGCAGGCCGGGGTGATGCCGACCAGGCCGGCCACCGCGCCGGAGGCCGCGCCCAGTGCTGAGGGCTTGCCCTTGCTGACCGCTTCAACCAGGGTCCAGCCCAGCACCGCAGCCGCGGTGGCGAGCAGGGTGTTGATGAAGGCCAGCGAGGCGACGGTATCGGCGGCCGCCGCCGAACCGGCATTGAAGCCGAACCAGCCCACCCACAGCAGCATCGCGCCGATGTAGGTGAACGGTACGTTGTGCGGTTTCAGTGCGGTCTGGCCGTAACCAATGCGCTTGCCGACGAAGTACGCGCCGACCAGGCCGGCCACGCCCGCGTTGATGTGCACCACGGTGCCGCCTGCGAAATCGATCGCGCCCATTTCACCCAGGTAGCCGCCACCCCACACGATGTGCGCCATCGGGATGTAGCTGAAGGTGAACCACAGGGCGGAGAACAGCAGCACCGCCTTGAACTTGATGCGCTCGGCGAACGCACCGACGATCAACGCGGTGGTGATGCCGGCGAAGGTCGACTGGAAGGCCACGAACAGGTAGTCCGGCAGGCCCTTGATCGGGGTGTTGCCGACCGAGTCGGGGGTGAAGCCCTTGAGGAAGGCGAATTCGGTGAACGAGCCGAAGAACGCATTGCCTTGGCTGAACACCGCGCTGTAGCCGTAGGCGACCCACAGCATCAGCACCAGCGAGAACACCACCAGGATCTGGCTGAGGATGGACAGCACGTTCTTGGAGCGCACCAGGCCGCCGTAGAACAAGGCCAGGCCCGGCACCACCATCAACAGCACCAGCAGGGTGGAGGTGAGCATCCAGGCGACATCACCGCGGTCGAACGCCGGGGCTACCGCTGCGGCGACGTCCACTGCAGCAACGGGCGCGGCGACCGGCAACGGCTCCACCGTCACTTCAGCCGACTGCACCGGGGTGACCTGCGCCTGGGCATGCGCGGTGGAGGAGAACGCACCAACGGCCAGTGCGCTGAGCAGCATCATCAGGCACACGGCATGGAACCGGGCTTGCCACCCGGTGAACAAGGAAGTCTTCATTGTGGGCTCCGAGTGGGGTTAGAGCGCGTCCGCGCCGATCTCGCCGGTGCGGATGCGGATGACCTGTTCAACGGCGGTGACGAAGATCTTGCCGTCGCCGATCTTGCCGGTGCCGGCGGCACTCTGGATGGCCTCGACCACGGCTTCCAGGCGGTCGTCGGTGACCACGGTTTCGATCTTGATCTTGGGCAGGAAATCCACGACGTACTCCGCGCCGCGATACAACTCGGTGTGGCCCTTCTGGCGGCCGAAGCCTTTGACTTCGGTCACGGTGATGCCCGACACGCCTGCGTCGGAGAGGGCCTCGCGGACCTCGTCGAGCTTGAACGGCCGGATGATGGCGGAGATCAATTTCATGCGCATATCCCGATGGTGGAAGGAACCGGCCTGCAGTCGCGGGCCGATGTCAGGTCGACCGGCAGCCATTGCACTGGCCACCGACCGTTGCGCCGAACGTTGCATGGGCCACGCCGTTGCCGACGCCCGTCAGGGGCGACGCCAGCGGTGACGCGGGAGGGAGGAAGGGCCCATGGCACGCGTCCGGTCTCTCTTGCCCCTGGTGGTACGGGTACTACCGTTGCCGCCGCAGCTCCCCAGCCGCGGAAGCGGCGGCGATGACGAAGGTGGGAGGGAGGTCCTTCGTCATCGCCACCTGTTGCTCAGTTGGCGTAGTACATCTGGTATTCCAGCGGGTGGGTGGCCGCGCGGAAGCGGGTCACTTCCTGCATCTTCAGCGCGATGTAGCCGTCGATGAAGTCATCGCTCATCACACCGCCGGCCTTGAGGAACTCGCGGTCCTTGTCCAGCGCTTCCAGGGCCTGGTCGAGCGAGGAACAGACCTGCGGGATCAGCTTCTCTTCTTCCGGCGGCAGGTCGTACAGATCCTTGTCGCTCGGTGCGCCCGGGTCGATCTGGTTCTTGATGCCATCCAGGCCGGCCATCATCAGCACGGTGAAGGTCAGGTAGCCGGACTGGATCGGATCGGGGAAACGCATTTCGATGCGGCGTGCCTTGGGGTTGGACACCCACGGAATGCGGCACGAGGCCGAGCGGTTGCGCGCCGAGTAGGCCAGCATCACCGGCGCTTCAAAGCCCGGGACCAGGCGCTTGTAGCTGTTGGTGCCGGAGTTGGCGAAGGCGTTGATCGCCTTGGCATGCTTGAAGATGCCGCCGATGTACCACAGCGCCATCTGGCTCAGGCCGCCGTAGCCGTCGCCGGAGAACAGGTTGGTGCCGCCCTTGGACAGCGACTGGTGCACGTGCATGCCGCTGCCGTTGTCGCCGACGATCGGCTTGGGCATGAAGGTGGCGGTCTTGCCATTGCGGTGAGCGACGTTCTTGATGACGTGCTTCATGCGCAGCAGTTCGTCGGCCTTCTGCACCAGGGTGCTGAACTTGGTGCCGATTTCGCACTGGCCGGCGGTGGCCACTTCGTGGTGCTGCACTTCCACTTCGATGCCGACCTGTTCGAGCGTCTTGCACATTTCAGCGCGCAGGTCGTGCAGCGAATCGGTCGGCGGAACCGGGAAATAACCGCCCTTCACCGCAGGACGGTAACCGCTGTTGGCGCCGTCGTACTTGTCACCGGTGCTCCAGGCGGCTTCTTCGGAATCGATCTTGAAGAAGGTGTGGCCCATGTCATTGGAGAAGCGGACCGAGTCGAAGATGAAGAACTCCGGCTCCGGGCCGAAGAAGGCCTGCTCGGCGATGCCGGAGGACTTCAGGTAGGCCTCTGCGCGCTTGGCGATGCCGCGCGGGCAACGGCCATACGGCTGCATGGTGGCCGGGTCGAGGATGTCGCAGCTGATCACCAGGGTCGGGTCGGCGTAGAACGGGTCGACATAGGCGCTGGACGGATCCGGCAGCAGGACCATGTCCGATTCGTTGATGCCCTTCCAGCCCGCGATCGAGCTGCCATCGAACATCTTGCCTTCTTCGAACAGCGCCGGCTCGACGATGCTCACCGGGAAGGTGACGTGCTGTTCAATACCGCGCATGTCGACGAAACGCAGGTCGATGAACTCGATCTGGTTGTCCTTGATCAGCTTCTCAACGTTTTCCACGGACATCGGTGAAACCTCGGATGGGTGATTGCGTACCTGGATACAGCAATCCCCGTGCCAACTTCTGCGATGGCCCAAGCGCTTGATTTCACACGACATGCACCCGACCGGCGGCTGAACCGGATGCACCATAAAGGTGCATTGGACGCACCGCGCACACCTTTGGTGCACTGCGCGATGTTCTATGCTTTACCGCGGCGGGCCGTCGATACGCGATGTTGAACATGGCCCGCAACCCGTTGTTCCGCCCCTGTTTCCACCCCTTGCGAGCCCCAGCATCCCGATGTCCGACCTGCTCTCCGCCCTTCTGTTGGGCATCCTCGAAGGCCTCACCGAATTCCTGCCGATCTCCAGCACCGGGCACCTGCTGATCGCCCAGCACTGGCTGGGCGCGCGCTCGGACTTCTTCAACATCGTGATCCAGGCCGGTGCGATCCTGGCGATCACGCTGGTGTTCCGCCAGCGCCTGTGGTCGCTGGCCACCGGGCTGCACGAGCGCGCCAACCGCGACTACGTGATGAAGCTGGGCGCCGCCTTCCTGGTCACCGCCGTGGTCGGCCTGCCGGTGCGGCTGGCCGGCTGGGAGCTGCCCGAGACGGTCACCCCGGTGGCCTGGGCGCTGATCATCGGCGGCATCTGGATGCTGCTGGTGGAAAGCTACAGCGCGCGCCTGCCCGACCGCGACGAGGTGACCTGGAAGGTAGCCATCCTGGTCGGCCTGGCGCAGGTGGTGGCTGGCGTGTTCCCGGGCACCTCGCGGTCGGCGGCGGCGATCTTCATCGCCATGCTGTTCGGCCTGCGCCGGCGCGCGGCCGCTACCGAGTTCGTGTTCCTGGTCGGTATCCCGACCATGTTCGCCGCCAGTGGCTATGCGTTCCTGGAGCTGGCCAAGGAGGGCAAGCTGGCCAGCGAGAACTGGACCGACGTCGGCGTGGCCTTCGTTGCCGCGGTCATCACCGGCTTCGTCGTAGTGAAGTGGCTGCTGGGCTATATCAAGTCGCACCGTTTCACCGCTTTCGCGTTCTACCGGATCGCACTCGGTGCCGCCCTGCTGCTGTGGTTGCCGGCCGGCAACTGAACGCGGCCGCGGCGCCCGTAACCCCGTTTTCAACGCCCGGGCGTTTTTCCCCGGGCTACCAAGGAGATGTACATGAAGCGCAACCTGATGCTGATCCTGCCGCTGGCCCTGATGGCCGCGTGCAGCAACCCGCAGTCGACCGCCCCCAAGGGTGGCGATGACCTGGCCCCGGCCCCGACCACCGCCACCGACCAGGCCACCGTTGCCAAGCTCGACCAGCAGCGCCTGCTGGGCAACCACTGGCTACTGGACAGCGCCACCGACGCCAGCGGCAAGCGCGTGGATGCACTGTTCGCGCGTGCCGACAAGCCGGTCACGCTGGACTTCAAGGACGGCCGCATCGCGGTCAGCAACACCTGCAACCACCTGGGCGGCGGCTACACCCTGGCCGACGGCACGCTGACGGTCTCGCCGATGGCCTCGACCATGATGGCCTGCACCGACAAGGCGCTGATGGCGCTGGACCAGGCCGTCAGCAGCCGCCTGGAAGGCGCGCTGAAGGTGGAACTGGCCGGCGAAGGCCAGCTGACCCTGCGCACCGCCGCCGGCGATGTGCTGGTGTTCAACCCGGAACCGACCGCTGAAACCCGCTACGGCGGCGAAGGCGAGACGGTGTTCATCGAAGTGGCCGCGCAGACCAAGCCCTGCTCGCATCCGCTGATCCCGAACATGCAGTGCCTGCAGACCCGCGAAGTGAAGTTCGACGACAAGGGCCTCAAGCAGGGCACCCCGGGTGAGTGGGAGAACTTCTACAGCACCATCGAGGGCTACACCCACGAAGCGGGCGTGCGCAACGTGCTGCGCGTGAAGCGCTACAAGATCGCCAACCCGCCGGCCGATGCCTCGTCCAACGCCTATGTGCTGGACATGGTGGTCGAATCGGCGAACGAGAAGAAATGAAAAACAGAAGGGCGGCCACAGGCCGCCCTTCTTCGTTGAGGCAACGCCAATCGCACACTGCCAGGGAGATCGGCATGAAGCTCGTCTGCGTCCTTGCATTGCCGCTGCTGGCCATCTGCAGCATCACCGCCCAGGCCGCCAGCACTCCCACCACCGCCCAGCTTGAGGCCCATCTGTGGCAACTCGCGCGCGCCACCGACGCGCAGGGCCGGCGTATCGACGCAATGTTTGTCAGCGGTCGGCCGCCGTACACCCTGCGCTTCCAGCCGGGCTACATGAGCCAGTTGAACCTGTGCAACTACGCGAGCAGCCAATATCGCGTGCAGGACAACCGGCTCATCCTGGAGAACGGCGTGATCACCTCCGCCGCCTGTCTGCTCGTCCAGGTTACCGAGCAGGAACGACGTGCCGGCATGCTGGTCAGTGCCCAATCGGCTCCCACGCTTGCGCTGGACGACAACGGCAGCCTGGTCCTCCACAACGTGCAGGGCGACATGCTGGTATTCACCCCGGCACCGCTGCCGGAGAAATGAGAAGGGCGGCCACAGGCCGCCCTTCGTCGTTGCCGGCATTACCTTGTCAGGCCAGCGCCGGGTTCAACGTGTAGGTGCCGTGCAGGGCCGCTTCGGCCAGCACATGGCCGTGCATCGCCCGCAGGACATCAGCGGCGGTGAACGGGCTGGGCAGCGCCAGCGTTTCCACGTCGAGCGCGAACACGCGGAAGAAATAGCGGTGCACGCGCGCGTCGTTGAACGGCGGGTACGGGCCGTCGTAGCCCAGGTACTGGCCGGCCATGTCCGGGTTGCCGGCAAACCAGCCGGTGAAATCATTCAGGCCCTGGCGCGCGCCCGTCGGACCCGCCGGGGCGGTCTTGCCCTTGACCGTGAAACCCTCGCTGCAACTGCCCGCAGCCAGCTCACGCACGCTGGCCGGGATATCGGCCATCGCCCAATGGGTGAAGTGCGCGCGCGGTTGATCGCGCGGCACGCTGCGATCCTGCCGGCCGACCGTGTCCGGCACGGTCGGTACATCCGGATCGATGCACAGCAGGGCGAACGAACGGGTGCCGGCGGGCACGTCGTCCCACGCCAGCTGCGGGTTGCGGTTGGCGGCAAAGCCATTGGCATCACCGGCGGCGAATTCCGCGGCAATCGGCTGGCCGTTGCGCAGGCTGGTACTGCTCAGATGCATGATCGGGCTCCTTATTCTTCCGGATAACCAAGGCGGACAGCGACCGGGGTGAGCAGTGCGAAGGCACTGGCCATTTCCTGGCGATACTCACGCCAGTGACCGGCGGCGAACCGCGGCGGCCCCAGCGTGGCGGCAGGCGGGAAACGCACCCCGAACAGGCCCTGCAGGTGCTCGGCCATGGTTGCCGGGTCGTTGCCGATCTCGTCGATGCGCACCAGCGCATGCGGGTACAGATCCTGCTCGTGCAGGGTAGCGACCTGCGCCAGCGCGCGCGCCAGCCATTCGGCCGCTTCCTGCAGGGAGGTCACCGCGAACGGGGCCGGGGCCCCGAAGGCGATCCAGTGCAGCAGCATGTCGCGCGGGTCGCGCAGCACCACCAGCAGGCGGCCTTCCGGCAACTGCGGGCGCAGCGCCCACAACAACGCGTTGTCCCACCACAGCAGCCAGTCGATCACGTTGGCATCGGCCAGGCCGCGCGCCGGCAGCTGGGCGTGCCAGTGCGCCACCAGCTGCTCGGGGCTGAGCTTGCCGGTCGAGAGGTCCTGCAGGGTGTGGTAACTCTGGAACGCGTCGTCGGGCGGGTTGGGCGCGAAGCGATCGCCGCGCAGCACCGGGCTGGCGGCAGCGATCGCGGCGATGACCCGCTCCACGCCCGAGCCCGGGGCGCCCCAGACGAACATCGGGCGGGCGGCGTTGTCCGCGTCGACCGTACCCAGCTCCGGCCAGCTCATCGGCGCCTTGGCCTGCGGTGGCAGCGGCAAGCGGTTCACGGCTTCGCTGGCGTGCAGCTCGGTCCAGGTGCGCAGGGCATCGCCGCGGCGGCCGGCCTGGTCCTGCACCCCGCCCAGCCAGGCACGCAGTGTGGACTGGGCGTCCGCAGGCGCGCGGTCATGGATGGCCTGCACATGCGCTACCGCGGCATCGGGATCGCGCAGCAGCAACGCCTCCACGATGTAGGTTTCGCCGCTGGCACGGCCCGGTTCGATCGCCACGATCTGTCGTGCAACCGCTTCGGCCGCCTCGGCTTCATCGGCCAGGGCATGCAGCCGCAGGCGTGCTTCCAGCGCGGGCAGATGCCCGGGCATGGCCTGCAGCCAGCGCTCCACCACGGCGACCGATTCCGGGCTGCCCACCGCTTCGATCGACAACCGTGCCAGCCACAGCTCGTGCACGGCCGGATGGTTTTCCAGGGCCGCATCGAGCACGTCGCGGGCCTGCTGTTCACGGCCCAGGCGCTGCCAGGACATCAGCAGCAGCTGCAGGGTCTGGCGGTCGGCGGGCCACTGTTCCAGCACCGGCAGCAGGTGCTCCAGCGCCTGCAGCGGCTGCCCGGACTGCAGCTCCAGCTCACCGGCCAGGCGGCGCATCGCCGGGGTATCGCCGTCGGGCTGGGCCAGTACCTGACGCATCATCGTCGCCGCGGTATCGATATTGCCCTGACGCAGCGCCAGCTGGACCAGCAGGCCGTTCAGCGCGGTCACGGCCGGGTTGAGTTCGATGACGCGGCGGAACGCCTGTTCGGCGAAGGCCAGCATCTCCTTGCCGAGGTAGGCAAAGCCCAGCGCATACAGCACGCGCGCGTCGTCGGGCAGTGCGTGGCTGGCCGCCGACAGCAGTGCCAGCGCACGGTCACCTTCGCCACGGCGCAGCGCGATCATGCCCGACAGTGCGGCCAACTCAGGATGGTCCTCGTCCACGCGCGAGGCCAGGCGGGTGATCCGCTCGGCTTCATCGACGTCATTGCGGCCCAGCGCCAGATGCGCCTGCATCAGGTAGGCCGTCAGTTCGTTGGGATTGAGCGCGGCGGTGCGGTCCAGCGCCGAACCGGCCGCCTCGATCTGGCGCAGTGCCAGCAGCAGGCCGGCGTGCTGCAGGTGCAGGTCGGCGTTGTCCGGGGCCAGCGTCAGGGCCTGCTGCAGGCTGCGCAGGGCATCGTCGAACTGACCCTGCTGCTGCAGCGACAGGGCCAGCCAGCGGTGCGCCTGCGGCTGCTCCGGCTCGGTGGTGGCCCATTCGCGGGCCAGCTGCACGGCATCATCGGCCGCGTTGCGGCGCAGGGCTTGGAGAATCTTGTCTTGCATGACGGTCCAGCGTGGGCTCAAACCCCCGATTGTAGGGTCGCGCGGGCCCGGTTGCAGGCCGATCCGGACAATTGACCGCCGCGCCGGCAGCCGCGGCCCGCTCAGCGCAGGGCTTCGATCCCCAGCCGCTGGGCCACCCAGCGCTCGGAGAAGCCGTCGCCACGCCAGTTCTCCAGGAACCCGCAATGCCCGCCCCACGGGGCGATTTCCAGGTGCGCATGCGGCGGCAGCCGCCAGCCGTTGAAGGTGGCGAAGGGAATCACCGGGTCGTCCTGCGCCATCAGGATATCGGCCGGCACGGCCAGCCCGGCCAACCGGTCACCGGCGATCGAGTAGCCGTCGAAGTAGGCCTGCAGCGATCCGAAATCGGTGTGGTGTTCGACCAGCCATGCGGTCAGTGCGCGGATGTCCAGCTTGAGCACGCGGTCGTCCCAGTCGCTGAGCTCGGGGAACAGATCGCGCTTGCGACGCAGCGAGCCGGCCCACTTGCGCCGGAAGTACCAGTCATACATCGCCGGGCCGTTCTCGATGCTCTCCATGGTGATGGCCGGGTCCAGCACCGGGCAGACCGAGGCCACCCGGCGCAGCGGCACCCCGGCCGCCGGCGCGCGCAGGGCCAGCCGCAGCACGAAGTTGCCGCCCAGCGAATACCCCGCTGCCACCAGCGGCAGCTGCGGCCAGCGCCGGGCGATGTCGCCCGCGGCCTGCACCACTTCATCGATGCGGTTGGAGTGGAAGATGCCGGGGTTGAGATGGTGGGTGTTGCCGTGGTCGCGGAAGTTCAGCCGCACCACGTCGTAGCCCTCCTCGAGCAGGCGCGCGGCGGTCATGCGCATGTAGCTGGACTCCGCACTGCCCTCCCAGCCATGCAGCAGCAGCGCCATGCCGATCGGCGCACGGCCTTCGACATGGCTGTGCCAGCCCTGCAGGCGCACGCCTTCGCCACCGTCCAGGATGACCTCGTCGGTAAGCGCGCCGGTGGCTGCCAGCAGCATCAGGCCACGCTGCATGCGCATGCGGCTGGAGCTGAGCATCGACTGCAGGTGCGGATTGCGCAGCCAGCGCGGTGGACGGTAGTCGGCAGCAGTCAACATGGGCCGCAGCCTGCTCCCGCATCCGACGCTGGCACGTGAAGGACCAGCACCGGACTACCCTGCGGACATGGCTGCCAGGATGCGCGCACGCGAGGTTTCGGCGATGCGGCGACGGCCTTCCAGGTCAAGGGTGTCGATGGGCGCCAGGAAATGCACCTCGGCGCGGCGGGCCGGTTCGCCCAGCAGGCGCAGGAAATTGGCGAAGAAGCTTTCGTTGGGACCAAACGCGACGATGGTCTGTGCGTCGCCGCGGTGACCGTAGCGCAGTGCCACCGGCTGCACCGGGACCTGGGTCTCGACGGCCGCCTGGAAGATGCGTGCATGGAACGGGCCGACTTCATGCCCGCCGCGGGTGCGGCCCTCGGGGAACACCCCGACCGCCTTGCCTTCGCGCAGCCGTACCACCATTTCCTGCATCACCCCACCGAGCGACTCGGTGTTGCCACGCTGGTGGAAGATGGTCTGGCCGCGCGCGGCGAGCCAGCCCACCACCGGCCAGCCGGCGATCTCACGCTTGGCCACGAAGCCCATCATGCGCTGGCTGTGCAGCATCGAGATATCGACCCAGCTGACGTGATTGGCCACGAACAGCACCGCGCCCGGCAGCGGCGTGCCGATCCGGTGCAGGCGGAAGCCGAAGATCCACATCAGCCCCCCCGACCAGGCATTCACCGCGGCATGTTCGAACAGGCGGTTGCCCACACGCATGCGTCCCCATGGCGGCAGCATGGCGATCAGCAGCATCGGCAGGAACAGCAGCAGGTGGACCAGCAGCAGCGGTACGCGGTACAGATAACGGCACACACGCGCCACGCCGCCACGTGAGGCCGGAGTGGGGGAAGTCATCCGCGAACGATACCCGAGCGCCGCAGGCTCTGCCAGCAGCAACCAGACAATTCGATGACAAGGCAGGGCCAACCGCCGCAGGCGATCAAGCCGGTCCCCGGCTGCGGCACAACGGCGCCATCAACAGTGCGCCGGCGCACGGTACCGGGCCGTGCAACACAGCATCCACCGGGTAGGCCGATCAGGCCGGGCGGGCGGCCGGGACCACGGCCAGGGTCAGCCGCGAAGTGCAGACCAACTTGCCGGCCTCGTCCTCGATGCGGATGTCCCAGACGTGAGTGCTGCGGCCGACATGCACCGCACGCGCGGTGCCGGTGACCACGCCACCGCGCACGGCGCGGATGTGGTTGGCGTTGATCTCCAGGCCGACGCAGACCTGCTCGCGCGTGTCCACGCACAGGTTGCCGGCGCTGCTGCCCAGGGTTTCGGCCAGCACCACCGAGGCGCCGCCATGCAGGATGCCGTAAGGCTGACGGGTGCGCGCGTCCACCGGCATGGTGGCGCTGACCCAGTCCTCGCCGGCGGCGGTGAACACAATGCCCAGGTGTTCAATCAGGGTGTTGCGGCTCAGTGCGTTGAGCTCATCGACCGATACCGGTGCGCGGAAGACCTGGGACATGCAGCAGCTCCGTGACAGACAAACAGGGTTACAGGATGGGCACAAGACCGGCGCCGAACGCGGTGAGCATGCGGACCAGCAACCACTTCGGCCCGACGTTGACCTCGGGGAAATCACCGACGGCGACGTAGCACTTGTGGAAGTTCTGGTCCTGGCGGCGTAGCGGCGTCGGGCAGTCCGGGCCAGGCTGGAACTCGTAGTCGGTGGCGTAGCGCCAGGGCCAGAAATCCAGCACCGGCAGCGCTTCGGACGCCTTGCCGACGCTGTAGTTCAGGCCCGACAGCACCGGCGGTTTGGCGGCCGGTGCCACGACCCAGGAATTCTGCGGGTGGATGTCGCGCAGGATACTTTGCGCCAGCGCTTCGGCGAACACCGGGTCATCGATGATCACCGCGCCTTCGGTGTTGTAGTTCTCGCTGCGCGGATCGAAGTTGTGCGTGCCGATCACACCGATGCGGCGGTCCACCACCAGCGATTTTGCATGCAGGCCCATGCGTGCGCCGGTGCGGGTAACCGGCAACGGCTTGTTGACGGCCTTGGTGCCAAGGAACGAGGGCCGGGTTTCGGCACGCAGCACGCGGCGCTCGACTTCGCTGCCATCGGTACTGCGGCGCCGGCCACTGGCGCTGTTCTGGCCGGCGTTGCCGCGGCGCGGTGCACGCTCGACGCGTGCGTCGGGGTCGTTGCTGGCAGTGCTGCTGCCACTGCCGCCACTGCTGCCACTGCCACGCGCATTGCTGCCCGCGGCACTGCCACCGAGCAGGCTGCTGCGCCGGCCCTGCGCCATCGGCGCTTCACCCAGCGGGGCGGGCAGCAGGTTGCGGTAGTCCACCGGCGCATCCAGCGGGAACGGCTTGAACTCGTAGATGTTGAAGCCGAGCTCGCGCAGGTTGCGCCGCTTGTACTTGTAGGACAGCGCATACACGATCGGATTGTCGGTGGCGGCCAGGCTGTTGCTGGAGACCACGACACGCGGCGGATTCTCGCGCTTGCGCAGGTCGCGGAACAGCTGCCGCGCCGGCTTGGACAGCACCAGGTACGGGGTCTGCAGGATCACTTCGGTCTGCGCACCGGCGATCAGCGAATCCAGCTGCGGCTCGGTGACATGCTGGCCGTTGGCCGGCTGGCTGGCGCGCTCGCGACGGTGCTTGCGCGGCAGGTCGGCCACGTAGCGCACCGACGCCACCGGCAGCGCGGTATCAACGAAGGTGCGGGTGATGTAGTCCGGATCGTTGGCCTCTTCGCTGACCCGTTCCACCCGTTCCGGGCGCCGGTAGATGGCGGGCGGCATCGTGGGCGCGCCCTGACGCAGCAGGGTGCGGCCGACATCGTTGAGACGTTCGGCCGGCACGCTGCGCGGCGCACGCCAGAACGCGTCGAAGTTGGCGGCCATCTCGCGTGCTTCCGGGCCGGCGACCAGTACGTCACGGTCGCGGAAGTTGTATTCGCTGTCCCAGTCGTAATAGTCGTCCTGGTAGTTGCGCCCGCCCACGACACCGAGCGCATCGTCGATCACCAGCAGCTTGTTGTGCATGCGCTGGTTGAAACGGCGGAAGCAGCACAGCACGCTGCCGGCATAGTCGAAGTAGTTCAGCCGCGCCTTGCCGAAGGTCGGGTTGTACACGCGCAGCTCGAAGTTCTGGTGGCTGCTGGCCAGCGCGCCCAGGATCTCCAGGTCGGAGATCGCCGACAACTGGTCGATCAGCAGCCGCACCTTGACCCCGCGCCGCGCCGACGCCAGCAGCTCGTCCAGGATCAGCCGGGCGCTGTCGTCCTTGTCGAAGATGTAGGTCTGCAGGTCGATGCTGCGGGTGGCGCTGCGGATCAGGTTCAGCCGCGCGACCAGCGATACCTCGCCCTCGTCGATGATGGTGGCGTAGTGGCGCGGCACGGTTTCGGTGGATTCGCTGAAGGCACGCCCGCCCAGCGCGCGCAGCGGCGAATCCAGCGCGCAGCGGTCCGGCCGGTCGCAGTCGACCACGGTCGAGCGCGCCTGCACGGCGATGCCGACGGCGCGTTCGCGTTGCGCATTGCTCAGCGACGCACAGCCGCTGCCCAGCAACAGCGTTGCCAGCATCAATACCCGCAGCAATGGATTCACGGTTTCGGCGCCTCACTTAGACGCGCTCGCAATACGAAGGTCACTCGATCACTCAAGGCTAGCTGCCAGCTATCCATCCCATACCGGCCACGCTGCACGGTACCGCGGCTGACGACGTCGCAATCATACCCGGCCCGGGGGCACTCCGCCGGTTCCACCCGCAGGGTCTCCGGATGGCTGACCCCGCGCAGGATCAACCGCCCCTGTACCCCACCGCCCTTGTCGACCACATCGGGCCAGTAGGGCTGTGAGTCGAACTCGACCACCGGGTAGCGGCCGGAATCGAAGAACTCCTCGCCGCGCATCCAGCCGGTGTAGCGCGACTTGCCAGGGATCTCCACGTAGCGGGTGAACATCCGCAGGTGGACCTGGTGGCGGCCGTCGGACAGGACATCGATGCGCCCTTCAAAGCGCGGGAACACACCTTCGATGCGCTGCCCCAGCCGGGTGCGGATCTCAAAACCGAAGCGCGAACGCGCGGTGTCGAACTCCAGCACCTGGTGGATGGTCGGTGCCGGTGCCGTGACCGGCACCGACGGTTCCGCCCCGGCACCGGCCGGGGCCAGCACCAGCAGAGCGCCCAGCAGCGCACGTACTACTGCCACAGGCTACGGCCACCAGAAGGCGGTCAGGGTGGCCACGCCAGGTTCGATGCTGGCTTCACGGTCGAAGGCCAGCACCGCGATCCCGCCCGGCGGCATGCCGCGGTAATCGCTGCTGGTGCCTTCGCTCATCAGCGCCACGAGCTGTTCCAGGCCCGGGTTGTGGCCCACCACCAGCAGGCGGTCGACATCGCGGCGGGCGTCGATCAGCCCCATCAAGGTGCCGGGGGTGGCGTCGTAGACCGCATCCTCCAGCCGCTTTTCGACGAAGCCGGTAATGCCGAGCACGGCCTCCAGGGTCTCGCGGGTACGCCGCGACGGCGAGCACAGCACGCAGTCGGGCAACAGGTTGTTTTCCTTCAGCCAGCGGCCGGCGGCCTCGGCTTCGGCCAGTCCAACCGGCGACAACGGCCGGTCCAGATCGGCCTGGCCGGTGCTGGCGGTTTCGGCATGGGCATGACGCAGCAATATCAGTTCTCGCATGGGCTCTCTCGTGTCAGGCTTTCTTCAGCCACTTCAACAGTGGCTCCCAGTCACTCTGGTGTTCGCGCACCTGCGCGGAGCGGTAATCGAACAGGCTGCGTCCCAGCCCGACCATCACCACGTAACTCTGGCTGTCGCGCAACTGCGCGACAACGTCATACGGCCATTCGCCCAGCATCTGGATGGCCTGCTGGGAGGTCTGGGTCCATGGCTTGGTGCGGTTGAGCACCAGCCCGACCGGCAGCGCCCGGCGGTGCACACGCGGCACCTTGGCCAGGCTGTTGAGGAAACCGACGATGGCCTCGATATCCAGCGCCGAGGGCAGCACCGGCACCACCACGGCATCGGCCACCTCCAGGAAATGGCCAAGATCGTCGGCCAATGCACCGGCCGGCGCGTCGATGATGACGTCATCGGTGCCTTCCGGGATCAGCTTCTCCCAGGCCTTCTTGCGGTACACATCGACCGGCAGCACGGCGCTTTCCAGCACCGCGCGGCGTTGCGCCCAGCGGGTACTGGAGCCTTGCGGGTCGGCATCGGCCAGCACGGTCCTGCGGCCGTCCAACGCGGCATGCGCCGCCAGGTGGGTGGCGACGGTGGTCTTGCCCACCCCACCTTTGGAACCGGCTACCAGGATCGTCTTCATGCCAGCCTCGCTTCCGGGGAACGTCACCGCAGCGTACACCGGCATCCGTGACGGAGATAGTCGCAGCGCTGAACTGCCTGCGAGGGGTGGGGCTTTGCTATCGTGCGCGATCCAATGGACTGCAAGCCGGTATGAGCGAGTTACAGGACCTCAGTGCGCTGATCCGCGCCAACACCCCGTTGATCGTGATCGAAACCCAGGACGAGGGTCGGATCGTCGACCTGTTCCGGCAAACCCTGATGCATGTGTGGCGGGCGCTGCACCGCTGGTCGATCACCGAAGGCCTGCGCCGGATCGACATGGACCGCGAGGACGATCCGGTCGGCCCGCCCGATGCCAGTTCGGCCCTGCAGATGATCCGCCAGGCCGAACAGCGCGGCATCTACCTGCTGCTCGATTTCCATCCCTACCTGGGCTATGCCAGCCACCAGCGCGCCCTGCGCGACCTGATCCAGCGCCGCCATTGCCAGGAGCATGTGCTGGTGCTGATCGGGGCCAAGGTCGAGCTGCCCGGTGAACTGGAAGCCCTGGCCACCCGGTTCAATCCGCGCCTGCCCGACCCCAACGCGCTGCTGAAGATGCTGCGCGAGGAGGCCGCCGCCTATGCCCGCGAAAATGGCGGGCGCCGGGTTGAAGTGGACAACGAGGCGGTCAAGAAGATCCTGCACAACCTGCGTGGATTGAGCATGGTCGATGCGCGCCGGATCGCGCGCCAGCTGATCTTCGCCGACGGCGCGCTCAGCCAGGACGACCTGCCGCAGCTGGCCCGGTTGAAGTTCGAACTGCTCAACCGCGCCGGCCACCTGCACTACGAATACGACACCACGCGCTTTGCCGATGTGGCCGGGGCCAACCGCCTCAAGCGCTGGGTCAACCAGCGCCGGCCGGTATTCCTGGGCGGTCAAGGCCCCGCCGGGCTGGACCCGCCCAAGGGCATGCTGCTGCTGGGCGTGCAGGGCTGCGGCAAATCGATGCTGGCCAAGGCCACGGCTGCCGGCTTCGGGGTGCCGCTGCTGCGGCTGGATTTCGGCAGCCTGTACGACAAGTACCACGGCGAGACCGAGAAGAACCTGCGCGAGGCGTTGGCCTCGGCCGAGCAGCTGGCGCCGTGCGTGCTGTGGATCGATGAGATCGAGAAGGGCCTGGCCAGTGGCGGTGAGGATGGCGGTGTATCGCGGCGCGTGCTCGGCCACCTGCTGACCTGGCTGGCCGAACGCAAGAGCAACGTGTTCATCGTGGCCACCGCCAACCAGGTGCATGAACTGCCGGCCGAGCTGCTGCGCAAGGGCCGCTTCGACGAGATCTTCTTCGTCGACCTGCCCGATGCCAACACCCGGGTCGAACTGCTGCGGCTGCACCTGGGCCGTCGCCAGCTCAACGCCGATGATTTCGCCCTGCCCGCGCTGGCTGCCGCCAGCGATGGCTTCTCGGGTGCGGAGATCGAACAGGCGGTGGTGGCCGGTTTGTATGCCGCGCACGCCGAGGAGCGCAGCCTGGATACCGAGCTGCTGATGCAGGAGATCCGCGGCAGCCGGCCGCTGTCGGTGCTGATGGCCGAACAGGTCGGCGCGCTGCGCGAGTGGGCACGCGGACGCACCGTCAGCGCGGACGGCTGACGCGGCCCTGCCCAGGGCAGCCGTGCAACACGGCCGCCCGCGTGGCTTAGGGCCAGGCCGGTGGCTTGCTGGCCCAGGCCTGCTGGACCTCGGCCAACGTGGCGCGCTCGCTGTCGCGCCAACTGGGCAGCAGCTGCGCATAGCGGTCGGTGCCGCTCCACAACTGGGGTTCGGTGCGCACGGCCGCGGCATACCACTGCACCGCCTCGTCCTTGCGCCCGAGCGTCCACAGCGCCAGTGCATAGGTCGGCGGTACCCACGAAGGGTTGCCACGCAGACCCGCCTGGGCGCTGTGCCACTGCGCCAGCGCGAGCTCGGCCTCACCTGCGCGGAACAGGTCCCAAGCGTAGTTCCAGCGCACCATACGACCGGGCGCTGTGCTTGCCGCCGCGCTGCCCAGCGCCTCCTGGTACAAGGTACGGCCCAGTTCCGGACGGCCCTGCGCCATGGCCACACCGGCCAGCTGCACGGTGGCTTCCAGCATCTTGCGGCCGCGCTCGCGCTGCCGCATCAACTGGTCAACCAGGTCACTGCCCTCACCCGGCACCACCACCACGGGTGCGGCGGCACTGTCGTTGTCGAAGTAGAACTCCTGCAGGGCTGGCAACGCCTGCGCGGCCGCCCCGAACACCGTCATTCCCGCGGCCAGAACCACACCGGCCAGCATTTGTCTTGCCACTGCCATGCAAACTCCCCCAGGTTGTCACAACAACCCTCCCTCACCTGATCCTAACCCCAGCGCGCGCCCCGGCGCGAGTCCCTGACGGGCCTTGCAGGCACCACTGTTACAATCCGCGCCTCTTCCGGCCGCGCCTGGCGCGGCCCTGCCAGCCGTCTTTCCGGGCCAGCCATGACCAGTACCGCCGAACTCACCTCGCCGTCTTCCGCCAACCTGCCTGCTGCCGGTGGCCTGGACGATGGCTATACGCTGGACCACAAGTACACCCGTACCGATGGCCGCATCTATCTGAGCGGTGTGCAGGCGCTGGTCCGGTTGCCGCTGATGCAGCGGCTGCGCGACGAGGCCGCCGGGCTGGATACCGCCGGTTTCATCAGCGGCTACCGGGGCAGCCCGCTGGGCGGCTTCGACCTGGAGCTGTGGCGCGCACGCCAGCACCTGGACGCGGCCAAGGTGAAGTTCACCCCCGGCCTCAACGAAGACCTCGGCGCGACCATGGTCTGGGGTACCCAGCAGACCAACCTGTTCCCGGGCGCCAAGGTCCAGGGCGTGTACGGCATGTGGTACGGCAAGGGCCCGGGCGTGGACCGCTGCGGCGATGTGTTCAAGCATGCCAACGCGGCCGGCACCTCGGTGCATGGCGGCGTGCTGGCGCTGGCCGCCGATGACCACGCCTGCCGCAGTTCGACCCTGCCGCATGGCAGCGAGGATGAGTTCGTCAGCGCGATGATGCCGGTGCTCAATCCGGCCGGTGTGCAGGACATCCTCGACATGGGCCTGCTGGGCTGGGCGATGAGCCGCTACACCGGGCGCTGGATCGGCTTCAAGACGATTGCCGAAACCGTCGAGTCCTCCGCCTCGGTGCAGATCGATCCGTTCGCGCGGAAGATCCTGCTGCCCGAAGACTTCGAGATGCCGGCCGGCGGCCTCAACATCCGCTGGCCCGACCCGCCGCTGGACCAGGAGATGCGCCTGCACCGCTATGCGGTCAAGGCCGCGCAGGCCTTCGCGCGCGTCAACGGTATCGACCGCATCGTGATGGATTCCCCGCGCGCACGGCTGGGCATCGTCACCACCGGCAAGAGCTACCTGGACGTGCTGCAGGCGCTGGAATACCTGGGCCTGGACGAGCAGGCCTGCGCCGACATCGGTATCCGCGTGTACAAGGTCGGCATGACCTGGCCGCTGGAGCCGGTGGGCATCGCACGCTTTGCCGAAGGCCTGGAAGACATCGTGGTGGTGGAGGAGAAGCGCGCCTTCATCGAGCGCCAGATGAAGGAACAGTTCTACAACTGGCCGGCCAGCGCCGGCCCGCGTCCGTCGATCGTGGGCAAGTACGACGAGGCGGGGACCTGGATCCTGCCGTCCACCAACGAACTCACCCCCGCCACCATCGCCGGGGTGATCGGCCGTCGCATCCAGCGTTTCTTCACCAATGAATCCATTGAACAGCGCCTGCGCTGGATGGATGAGAAGGAAGCCGAGCTTGCGCTGCCGCGCGCCAGCTTCCCGCGCGTGCCGCACTACTGCTCGGGCTGCCCGCACAACACCTCCACCCGCGTGCCGGAAGGTTCGCGTGCGCTGGGCGGCATCGGTTGCCATTACATGGTCACCTGGATGGACCGCAGCACCGACACCTTCACCCACATGGGCGGCGAAGGCGTGACCTGGGCCGGGCAGGCCGCGTTCACCGATACCGAACACGTGTTCCAGAACCTGGGCGACGGCACCTATTTCCACAGTGGCTCGCTGGCGATCCGTCAGGCGATCGCCGCTGGTGTGAACATCACCTACAAGATCCTCTACAACGACGCGGTGGCGATGACCGGCGGGCAGCCGGTGGACGGCACCCTGACGGTGCCGCAGATCGCCCATCAGATGCGCGCCGAAGGGGTGCAGACGATCGTGCTGGTCAGCGATGAGATCGGCAAGTGGAACAAGCGTGAGCTGTTCCCGGAAGGTGTGGCGTTCCACGACCGTGCCGAGCTCGACGCGGTGCAGAAGCAGCTGCGCGAAGTGAAGGGCACCAGCATCCTGATCTACGAACAGACCTGCGCCACCGAGAAGCGCCGCCGTCGCAAGCGCGGCAAGCTGGTCGATCCGCCCAAGCGCGTGGTGGTCAATTCCCTGGTCTGCGAAGGCTGCGGCGACTGCGGGCAGAAGAGTTTCTGCGTGTCGGTGCTGCCCAAGGAAACCGAGTTCGGGCGCAAGCGCGACATCGACCAGTCCAACTGCAACAAGGACTACAGCTGCACCACCGGGTTCTGCCCGAGCTTCGTCACCGTGCACGGTGGCAAGCTGCGCAAGGGTGAACGCAGTTCCAGGACGGCGCTGCTGGACAACCTGCCGGCGCCGACCTTCCGCACCACGCTGGAACAGCCCTGGAACATCCTGATCACCGGCGTCGGTGGCACCGGCGTGGTCACCATCGGCGCGCTGCTGGGCATGGCCGGACACCTGGAGGGCAAGGGCGCCAGCGTGCTCGACCAGACCGGCCTGGCCCAGAAGGGCGGCGCGGTCACCACCCATATCCGCATCGCGCGCACACCCGAAGACATCCATGCGGTGCGCATCGCCGCCGGTGAAGCCGACCTGGTGGTGGGCTGCGACATGGTGGTGGTCAACGACTACTGGGCGCTGTCCAAGGTGCGCGCGGAGCGTTCGCAGGTGGTGCTCAATACCTACGAGGCGATGCCGGGCACCTTCACCACGCGCCCGGACATGCAGTTCCCGGCGGCCGACATCATCGCCGGCATCCGCGTGGCGCTGGGCGGGCGCGAGCCCATGCTGCTCGATGCCACCCAGCTGGCCACCGCGCTGCTCGGCGATGCGATCGCCTCCAACCTGTTCATCCTCGGCTATGCGTGGCAGCAGGGGCTGGTGCCGATCTCGTTCGAGGCGCTGATGCGCGCGGTCGAGCTCAACGGCGCGGCCGTGCAGATGAACCAGCAGGCGTTCGCCTGGGGGCGTCTGGCCGCGGTCGATCCGCAGGCCGTGCAGCAGGCCGCCGGGCTGGTCCGCAATGGCCACACCGATGCCGAGCGCACGCCGGGCCCGCTGCATGACCTGCCGCCGGGCGAGTGGGAAGGCAACGAATGGGGTGCCAACGCCGCCCCCCGCGACACCGGCGACGAGCGCGAGCTGCGTGGTCTGCCCGGCCACGGCGGCGGCGCCGATGTGGCGTTCCTGCCGCTGGATGATGAGCGCCTGTCGCGTTCGCTGGATGAAATGATCGAACGCCGCGTGCGCTTCCTCACCGACTACCAGGACAGCGCCTACGCTGCGCGCTACCGGCAGCTGGTGGACACGGTGCGCGCGGTGGAATGGGACAAGGCCGGCAGCACCGCCCTGACCGAGACCGTGGCGCGCTACTACTTCAAGCTGCTGGCCTACAAGGACGAGTACGAAGTGGCGCGGCTGTATACCAGCGGCGAGTTCCAGCGCCGCCTGCAGCAGCAGTTCGAGGGCGATTTCCAGGTGCGCTTCCACCTGGCGCCGCCGTTGTTCGCCAAAAAAGATGAGCAGGGCCGCCTGATCAAGCAGGAGTACGGGCCGTGGATGCTCAAGGCCTTCGGTCTGCTGGCCAAGCTGAAGTTCCTGCGCGGCGGCACCTTCGACGTGTTCGGCCGCACCGCTGAACGTCGCGGCGAGCGCCAGCTGATCACCGACTATGCGCAGACCGTGGCACTGCTGCTGGATGGTCTGGACGATGACCGGGTGGCCCTGGCGGTGGAGATCGCCAGCATCCCCGAGCACATCCGCGGCTACGGGCACGTCAAGGAAGCGCACCTGCACAAGGCCAAGGCCCGCGAGGCCACGCTGCTGGCGCAGTGGCGCAACCCGAAGGCGCTGCACATCGTGCAGGTGGCGTGAGGTCGGCGAACGCTTACATTTGGGCCATGATGCCCTCAAGACTCCCGCCGACCTGGGTCAGGTGATCCGGCAGCGCCGCAAGGCACTGGGCTGGGACCAGGCACGCCTGGCCTACGAGACCGGCGTCAGCCGGCAGTGGGTGATCGACATCGAGAAGGGCAAGCCCCGCGCGGAACTGCAGTTGGTGCTGCGGGTGATGAATGTGCTGGGGATTCCGTTGACCGCCACCGTGGGCCCACGCAGGGCCCAGCGCGCCACATCGGCACGACCGGGCAGCTGTCATACGCACAGATTCTTGAGCTTGCCCGGCAGGGGCTGCCACCGACACCCTCCACCGCACCGCTGACGGTGCATGAGTCGCCTGCCGACTACGCCATCAAGCCGAAGAAGGCACCGTGATGCTGCTGCGGGAAGAAGGTATCGATCACCCACTGCTGACGACGCTGGTGCAGGAAATCGAAAGCAGCTGCGAGCGCTGCCTGCGTCAATTCAACAGCCCCGCCTGATCACCCCCGCCGCCACACCCGCAACCGGTTGTTGGCCGGCATCGCCACATCCTCGATCAACACCAGCCCCTGTGCCGCCGCAAGCGCATCCACCGCTTCGGCATCGCGGATGCCCGAATCGGGATCGCGCGCCTTCAGCCAGGCATCGAACTGGCGGTTGCTGTCGCTGCTGAAGTCGCCTCCGTAATTGAACGGGCCGTAGATGCACAGCAGCGCGTTGTCCGCCATCACCGCTGGCAGGCCGGCGAACAGGGCCTGCACGTGCGCCCAGCTCATGATGTGCAGGGTGTTGGCACTGAACACCGCATCGAAGTCCCGTGGCGGGTCGGGCAGCGGTGCCAATCCTGGCACCGGCGACAGCACGGCCTGGAGCGGCCACGGTGCGGGTGCATTGGGCAGCGCGGCCTCGGCCAGGCGCTCGGCGATGCCGGGCAGGTAGTCGGGGTGGTCGCTGGCCTGCCACTGCAGGTGCGGCAGTTCGGCGGCGAAGTACGCCGCGTGCTGGCCGGTGCCACTGCCGATTTCCAGGACACGGTGGCAATCACGCAGCTGCTCGCGCAGTACCGCCAGGATCGGCGCGCGGTTGCGTTCGCAGGCCTCGGACCAGCGCTGTTGGCTCATGTGCCACCCCAGATGAATTCGACAGCGCCCATCCAACCATGACCGCAGTCACTTGTGCCACTGCCGGGCGCGAACGAAAGTCGATGACTTGTCCACTGCCGTTGGCCCACCGCCGACGACCGTACCCGGGGAATCGCAAGCTGTGCAACGCCGTGAGTTTCTGACGCTGTCTGGAATGGGCCTGGCTGGCCTGATGCTGCCGCACTCCCGCCTGATCGCCGCCGAGCAGCTGCTCGAGCCCGGCGACGTGGGCCGCAAGAAGGCGTTGGCCGAGGCCGCGCTGGGCACCGCCAAGCGCCTGGGTGCCAGCTACTGCGACGTGCGCATCGGGCGCTACCTCAACCAGTCGGTGATCACCCGCGAGGCGCAGGTACAGAACGTCACCAACCGCGAATCGTCGGGCATCGGCATCCGCGTGATCGTCAACGGGGCCTGGGGCTTTGCCGCCACCCACCAGCAGACCCCGGCGGCGGTGAAGGCCGCCGTGGAACAGGCCGCTGCCATCGCCCGGGCCAACGCCGGCATCCAGACCCGCCCGGTGCAGCTGGCCCCGGTGCAGGGCGTGGGGGAGGTCAGCTGGAAGACCCCGATCCGCACCAACGCCATGGCCGTGCCGATCCAGGACAAGGTCGAGCTGCTGCTCAGCCTGAATGCCGCCGCGCTCAACGCCGGCGCCAACTTCATCAATTCCACCCTGTTCCTGGTCAACGAGCAGAAGTACTTCGCCTCCAGCGACGGCTCGTTCATCGACCAGGACATCCACCGCATCTGGCTGCCCTTCACCGCCACGGCGATCGACAAGGCCAGCGGCAAGTTCCGCACCCGCGCCGGGCTGTCCTCGCCGATGGGCATGGGCTACGAATTCCTCGACGGCAACCCCAGCGGCAAGATCGCCCTGCCCGGTGGCATCACCGCCTACCGCGATTCCTATGACCCGGTGGAAGACGCCATCGCCGCCGCCCGGCATGCCCGCGAGAAACTCAAAGCGCCGTCGGTGAAGCCGGGCAAGTACGACCTGGTGCTGGACCCCTCCAACCTGTTCCTGACCATCCACGAGAACGTCGGCCACCCGTTGGAGCTGGACCGCGTGCTCGGCTACGAAGCCAACTACGCAGGCACCAGCTTCGCCACGCTGGACAAGCGCGACGCCGGCTACCGCTGGGGCAGCGAGCGGGTGAACTTCTTCGCCGACAAGACCGCCCCGGGCAGCCTCGGTGCGGTCGGCTACGACGATGAAGGGGTCAAGACCAAGCGCTGGGACCTGGTCCGCGACGGCATCCTGGTGAACTACCAGGCCACCCGCGACGAGGTGCATCTGCTTGGCGAAACCGAATCGCACGGCTGCAGCTATGCCGATTCGTGGTCCAGCGTGCAGTTCCAGCGCATGGCCAACGTGTCGCTGGCACCGGGCAAGGCGCCGCTGAGCGTGTCCGACATGATCAAGGACGTGGAGAACGGCATCTACATCCACGGCCGCGGCTCGTACTCGATCGACCAGCAGCGCTTCAACGCGCAGTTCGGTGGCCAGCTGTACTACCAGATCAAGAATGGCCAGATCGCCGGCATGGTCGAGGATGCGGCGTACCAGATCCGTACGCCGGAATTCTGGAATGCGTGCAGTGCGATCTGCGATGAACGCGATTTCCGTTTCGGCGGTTCGTTCTTCGACGGCAAGGGTCAGCCGGGCCAGGTCTCGGCGGTGTCGCACGGTTCGTCCACCACCCGCTTCGATGGCATCAACATCATCAACACCGCGCGGAGCCTGGGATGAGTACCGCCCAATCCGCCGGTATCGCCCCACCACCGCACCCCAGGCGCAGCCGCCGGGACCGGGAGTTCCACCCTGCGGCTGCCGTGATGTCGACGTGTCCCTGCCACCCCCACACCGACGTGGAGAGCTGCCTTGCAACGACGTGACTTCCTTGCCCTCACCGGGCTTACCGCAGGCGGCCTGATTGTGCCGTCCTTCTTCGGCAAGGCGATCGCCGCCGAGCAGCTGCACAGCACGCTGGACCTGGGGCTGAAGAAGCGCCTGGCCGATGCGGCGCTGGCCGCCGCCCGCCAGGCCGGCGCCACCTACTGCGATGTGCGCATCGGGCGCTACCTGCGCCAGTTCGTGATCACCCGCGAGGACAAGGTGCAGAACGTGGTCAACACCGAATCCACCGGTGTGGGCATCCGCGTGATCGTCAACGGCGCCTGGGGCTTTGCCGCCACCAACCAGCTGGGCACCGCCGATGTGGCCCGCGCCGCGCAGCAGGCGGCGGCCATCGCCAAGGCCAACGCCGGCGTGCAGACCACGCCGGTGCAGCTGGCCGCCGCGCCGGGCGTGGGTGAGGTGAGCTGGAAGACTCCGATCCGCAAGAACGCGATGGATGTGCCGATCAAGGAAAAGGTCGAACTGCTGCTGGACGTCAACGCCGCCGCACTCGCCGCCGGGGCAAGCTTCGTCAATTCGATGCTGTTCCTGGTCAACGAACAGAAGTACTTCGCCTCCACCGATGGCTCCTACATCGACCAGGACGTGCACCGGATCTGGGCGCCGATGACGATCACCGCGATCGACAAGGCCAGTGGCAAGTTCCGCACCCGCGAAGGCCTGTCCTCGCCGATGGGCATGGGCTACGAGTACATGGACGGTGCCGCGGCCGGCAAGGTGCTCACCCCCAATGGCGTGGTCAACTACAGCTCTTCCTACGACATGAAGGAAGATGCGATTGCCGCGGCCAAGCAGGCGCAGGAGAAGCTCAAGGCACCGTCGGTGAAGCCGGGCAAGTACGATCTGATCCTGGACCCGTCGCACACCTGGCTGACCATCCACGAATCGATCGGCCATCCGCTGGAACTGGACCGCGTGCTCGGCTACGAAGCCAACTACGCCGGCACCAGCTTCGCCACGCTGGACAAGCGCGAACAGCACTTCCAGTACGGCAGCGACAAGGTCAACATCTTCGCCGACAAGACCCAGCCGGGCAGCCTCGGCGCGGTGGCCTACGACGATGAAGGCGTCAAGACCAAGCGCTGGGACCTGATCAGCGACGGCAAGCTGGTGGATTACCAGACCATCCGCGACCAGGCCCACATCCTGGGCAAGACCGCCTCCGACGGCTGCTGCTATGCCGACTCGTGGTCCAGCGTGCAGTTCCAGCGCATGGCCAACGTATCGATGGCCCCGGGCAAGACCCCGCTCAGCGTGGCCGACATGGTCAAGGACGTCGAGAACGGCATCTACATCATCGGCGACGGCTCGTTCTCCATCGACCAGCAGCGCTACAACGCGCAGTTCGGCGGCCAGCTGTTCTATGAAATCAAGAACGGCAAGATCACCCGCATGCTCGAGGACGTGGCCTACCAGATCCGCACGCCGGAGTTCTGGAACGCCTGCAGCGCCGTGGCCGATGAGCGCGACTACCGCCTCGGCGGGTCGTTCTTCGACGGCAAGGGCCAGCCGGGCCAGGTCTCGGCGGTTTCGCATGGTTCGTCCACCGCGCGCTTCAACGGCATCAACGTCATCAACACCGCACGCAGCCTCGGCTGACCGGTCAGGAGCCCCAATCCATGAGTATCTTCACCGAAGCCCAGGCCAAGGCCGTCCTCGACAAGGTCATCGCGCTGTCCAAGGCCGATGAGTGCACCGCCGTGCTGGCCGGCTCGATCAACGGCAACATCCGTTTCGCGCTCAACAACGTCTCCACCAGCGGTATCGTCGACAACACCGAACTGGCGGTCACCGTCGCGTTCGGCAAGCGCGTCGGCACCGCCTCGATCAACGAGTTCGACGATGCCGCGCTGGAACGCGTGGTGCGCCGCGCCGAAGACCTGGCCCGGCTGGCCCCGGAGAACCCGGAGTTCATGCCGGCCATCGGCAAGCAGAGCTACACGCCCAGCCCGACCTTCAGCGCCTCCACCGCCGCCATCGACCCGGCGTTCCGCGCCAAGGTCGCCGCCGACTCCATCGCCCCGTGCCGGGGCAAGGGCCTGATCGCCGCCGGCTTCCTGGAAGACGGCCAGGGCTTCTACGCCACCGCCAACAGCAACGGCAACTTCGGTTACCAGCGCAGCACCAACTTCGACTACACCTGCACCGTGCGCACCGAAGACGGCCGCGGCTCGGGCTGGGTCGGGCGCAACCTCAAGGATGCGGACGACTTCAAGGCCGACCAGGACATCCAGATCGCCATGCGCAAGGCGACCGAGTCTTCCGAAGCCAAGGCGCTGGAACCGGGCAAGTACACGGTGATCCTGGAGCCGGCCGCGGCGGCGGGCCTGATCAGCTTCATGATGAATTTCTTCAGCGCGCGCTCGGCCGATGAAGGGCGCAGCTTCCTGTCCAAGAAGGGCGGCGGCAACAAGCTCGGCGAGCAGGTCTACGACCCGCGCGTGAACATGCATGCCGATCCGTGGCACCCGGACGCGCCGGTGATGCCGTGGGACAACGAAGGCATGCCGCGCAGCAAGCTGGCGATCATCGAAAACGGCAAGATCGCCAACCTGGAGTATTCGCGGTTCTGGGCGCAGAAGCAGGGCAAGACCGCCAACGCCGGCCCCGGCAACCTGCTGATGAGCGGTGGCGACAAGAGCACCGCCGAGCTGGTGCGCGGCACCCAGAAGGGCATCCTGGTCACCCGTACCTGGTACATCCGCATGGTCGATCCGCAGACCGTGCTGCTGACCGGGCTGACCCGCGACGGCACCTTCTACATCGAGAACGGCCAGATCAAGTACCCGGTGAAGAACTTCCGCTTCAACGAATCGCCGGTGATCATGCTCAACAACATCGAAGAACTCGGCAAGCCGGTGCGTGTGGCCGGTGACGAGTCGAGCTTCGTGATGATGATCCCGCCGATGAAGCTGCGCGACTTCACCTTCACCTCGTTGTCCGACGCCGTCTGATGCGCGCTGGTGTCAGCCCCTGCCGGGAACGCGCGCGGTCATGAACCGCGCGCAGTTCCTGCGCCTGCTGCTGGGCAGCGCCGCATTCGCGGCGTTGCCGCCGGTGGCCCGCGCGCAGGCCGGGCGCTACGACTTCTGGTTCACCCGCCTCAAGTACGACTCCGGCGACTGGGACGTGGATGCGCGCATGCCGTCCAACGTGATCACTTCGCTGATCGATTACACCTCGTTGCGCGTGGACCCCACCGAGCATGTCATCGCGCTGTCGGACCCGCGCATGCTCGAAGCACCGTTCTGCTACCTGGCCGGACACAAGCTGGTGGAATTCAACGCCGCCGAGCGGCAGAACTTCGTGCGCTACGTGCGCAACGGCGGCTTCGTGTTCGTGGATGACTGCAACCACGATATCGACGGCCTGTTCGCCAAATCGTTCGAAGCACAGATGGCGAAACTGTTCGGACCGGCGGCAATGAAGAAGCTGCCCAACAACCACGCGTTGTACCGCAGCTTTTTCCGTTTCCCCGATGGCCCGCCCGCCACCGGCTTCGAGCTCAATGGCTGGGGCGATGACCTGGTGCATGACTACCTCAAGGGCATCGAGGTCGATGGTCGCCTGGGCGTGCTCTACAGCAACAAGGATTACGGCTGCGAGTGGGACTACGACTGGCGCAACAAGCGTTTCCTGGCCGAAGACAACACCCGTTTCGCGGTCAACATCGTGATGTATGCGTTGAACAGCTAGGTTCCTTCCTGCCTCTTCAGCCACGCATGGCGTGGCTCTACACCGATTTTCTGCGAGCGCCTTATGACGACCAACAGCCTGGATGCCCTTCTTCCCAAACTGCAGCACCTGCGCACGGCGCTGGGTCAGGCCGTGGTGGGTCAGCATGCGGTGGTGGAGCAGCTGCTGATCGGCCTGCTGGCCGGCGGCCATTGCCTGTTGGAAGGCGCACCCGGGCTGGGCAAGACCCTGCTGGTGCGCTCGCTCGGGCAGGCGCTGGAGCTGCAGTTCCGGCGTGTGCAGTTCACCCCGGACCTGATGCCCAGCGACATCCTGGGCACCGAGCTGCTGGAAGAAGACCACGGCACCGGCCACCGCCATTTCCGCTTCCAGCAGGGCCCGATCTTCACCAACCTGCTGCTGGCCGACGAGCTCAACCGCACGCCGCCCAAGACCCAGGCCGCACTGCTGGAGGCGATGCAGGAACGCACCGTCAGCTATGCCGGCACCACCTATACGCTGCCGGCGCCGTTCTTCGTGCTGGCTACACAGAATCCGATCGAACAGGCCGGCACCTACCCGCTGCCCGAAGCGCAGCTGGACCGCTTCCTGCTGCACATCCGTGTGGACTACCCCAGCGAACAGGAAGAGCGCGAGATCCTGCTGCAGACCACCGGCAGCGCCAGCGGCCAGGTCCCGCAGGTGATGGACGCCGACGCCGTGCTGGCCCTGCAGGCGGCGGTGCGCCAGGTGCACATCAGCGACGACGTGCTGGGTTGGATCACCCGGCTGGTACGCGCCAGCCGGCCCGGGCCCGAGGCACCGGTGGCGGTCAACCAATGGATCAAATGGGGCGCCGGCCCGCGCGCCGGGCAGTCCCTGGTGCTGGCGGCCAAGGCCCGCGCCTTGCTGCAGGGCCGCTTTGCTGCCACCCGCGAGGACGTGCAGGCGCTGTTGGCGCCGGTGATGCGGCACCGTCTGCTGCTGTCCTTTGCGGCCGAGGCCGAGCAGAAGAGCGCCGACGATGTGATCGCCGCGCTGCTGCAGGCCGTGCCCTTCCCCGCCTGATCGCCCGTGTCGTCGAACGCACCCATTGCCCTGCCCGCCGACGTGCGCAGCCGCCTCAAGGCGCTGCGCCTGTTGCCGCGCCGCGCACGCGGTGCACACGGCATCGGCCAGCATGCCAGCCGCAGCCGCGGTGCCGGGTTGGAGTTCGCCCAGTACCGCGCCTACGAGCCCGGCGATGAACTGCGCCAGATCGACTGGAAGCTGTACGCGCGCTCGGACCGCTTCTTCGTGCGCGAATCCGAGCGTGAGAGCCCGGTCACCACCTGGGTACTGATCGATGCCAGCGCCTCGGCGCGCCAGTGCGACCGCGCGCGACCGGACTGGTCGCGGCTGGACCACGCCTGTGCGCTGGCCGCCTGCGTGGTGGAGCTGGCCCTGCAGCAAGGCGATCGCTTCGGTGTGATCGTGCTCAACGGCGCCGGCGTGCAGCTGGTGCCGGCCGGTGCCGGCCCCCGCCAGCGCGACCGCGTGCACCTGCTGCTGCGCCAGCTGCGCGCCGAGGGAACGTGGCCGGCCCATGAGGCGCTGCGGCCGGTCTGGGAACGCGTACAAGCCGGTGATCTGCTGATCGCGCTCGGCGATGGTTTCGAGGAGGCCGGCGTGGTGCTGCTGGAACGCCTGGCGGCGGCGCGCCGCGAGGTGCTGCAGATCCAGCTGCTCAGCGCCGAGGAGCGCGACTTCCCGTTCACGGACGGCCATCTATTCCGCGACCCGGAAACCGGCGAGGAACTGCTCGGCGATGGCCGCGCGATCCGCGACGACTATCTGGCCCGTTTCGCCCAGGCCCAGCGCAGCCTGCAGGCGCGCCTGCACAGCAGCGGCATCGCGCACGCCATCGGCTACCTGGATCAGCCGCTGGATGCACCGCTGCAGCAGCTGTTCGGCGGCGGGGCGCGCGGATGAGCCTGTCCCTGCTGTTTCCGCTCGGGCTGCTGGCGCTGGCCGCGTGGTTGATACCGCTGCTGGTTCACCTCGCCCGCCGCCATCAATACGCACCGCTGGAATTTGCCGCGTTGCGCTGGCTGCGCGCCAAGGTGCGCCCGCGCCAGCGCATCCGTTTCGACGAATGGCCGCTGCTGCTGGTGCGGCTGTTGCTGCTGGGTGCACTGGCGCTGCTGCTGGCCCGGCCCGTGCTGCAGGGCGGCGCGGCCAATACCCACGCGGTAACGGTGGTGGCCCCGGGCCTGGCGGGCGCGGCATTGCGCGGTCAGGATCGCGACGGTGACTGGCGCTGGCTGGCGCCCGGTTTCCCGGCACTGCAGGAGCCCGCGCCGGTCAGCGCACAGCCGCTGGCCAGCCTGTTGCGCGAACTGGATCAAACCCTGCCGGCCGGGGCGCCGCTGACCGCGTACGTACCTGATCCAATGCCCGGACTGGACGGCCAGCGCGTGCAGCTGTCGCGCCCGCTCACCTGGCGACCGGTGGCGACACCCCCGTCGTCTGCAGCCACTCCCGTGGCGCCGCCGCAGTGGCAGCTGGGCCGCGCCGATGCGGACGCCCAGCGGGTGTTGGGCGCGCTCCAGCAAGCCTGGAGCCGTACGCCGCTGGCGCCTGCGCGTGCGGGCGATGCCCTCCCCGGCGAGGGACAGATCGGCGTGTGGTTGTCGGCCGAACCGTTGCCTGTGGCATGGCGCGACTGGCTGCAGGCCGGCGGTCGCGTGCTGGTGGCCGCCGAAGACACTACCCCCGGCACGGCGTGGCAGACGCTGCTGCGCGATGCTGACGGCCACGTGCTGTTGCAGCAGCGCACGCAGGGCCAGGGACAACAGCTGCGCTTCAGCGCCGCGCTGTCCTCACACACACTGCCTGCGCTGCGTGACCCGGCTCTGCCCCGCCAGCTGCTGGAGGTGCTGCGCCCCACGCCTGCACCGCAGCTGGCCGCTGCCGCCAGCCACGTGCCGTTGCGCGGTGCCGCCGCGCCGGTGATGTCGGCACGCGATCTTTCACCGTGGTTGCTGCTGCTGATCGTGCTGCTGTTTGCCGTGGAGCGGGTCATGGCCACATCGCCACGGCGCGGGGCCGCGGCATGAACGCCGTGCACACCGCGTGGCAACGTGCGCGTCGGCGTTGCTGGTGGAGCAGCACCGCGGTGGCACTGCCGATCGCGCTGGCGCTGGCGGCATTGGCTTGGCGTCTGGGCGGTAGCGATATCGCCAGTGTGGTGCTGCTGCTGGGCCTGCTGGCTGCAGTGGGCATGGCCACCTGGCGGGCACGCCAGCTGGACCGGCACTGGCTGGTCCGCCAGCTGGATACGCATCCGCTGGCCGAGGACAGCGCCGACCTGCTGTTTGCCGCGCCCGCGCAGCTCAACCCGCTGCAGCAGCGTCAACACAGCCACGTCGCCGACGCGCTACAGGCGCGCATGCCCGACCTGCGCCCACGCTGGCCGCGCCGCGCGCTGCTGCTGGCCTGGACCAGCGCGGTACTGCTGATCGCATTGGCTGTCGGCTGGCCACGCAGCGGTGGCAGCGGCATGCCGTTTGCTCCGCACGCCGCACCGCCAGCCTCCGCTGCACGGCCGCCGCAGCTGCAGTCCACCCGCCTGCAGATCACCGCACCGGCCTACACCGACCAAGCGCAGCGCGTGCAGAGCACGCTGGACGCCAAGGTCGCCCAGGGCAGCGACCTGCAATGGACGCTGGGTTTCTCCGCACAACCGCAGCACGCGCTGTTGCAGTTCCATGATGGCCGGCGCGTGGCCCTGCAGCGCAACGGCGAGGTGTGGACCGCGCAATGGCGCGCCACCCGCCCTGCGTTGTACCGCGTGGTGACCGAGCCGGCGCTGCGTGACACCCGCCTGTATCGCCTGGACGTGGTGCCGGATCTGCCGCCCACCATCCGCGTGATCAGCCCCGACCGCAGCCTGGTGCTGGGCACGCCCGGGCAACGGCAGTGGGCGCTTGCGTTCGAGGCCAGCGATGATCATGGCGTGGCCCCGGGCGCGCAGCTGAAGATCACCCTGGCCCAGGGCAGCGGCGAGAACATCACCTTCCGCGAGCACAGCGTGACCCTGGCCGGCAGCGGCCCGGCCACCCAGCGCCGCTTCAGCCACACGCTGGATCTGGCCGCGCTGGGCGCACAGCCCGGCAATGACGTGATCGCCCAGCTGCAGGTGCGCGACACCCGCGCCCCACAGCCCCAGACCGCGCAGAGCAGCAGCGTGATCCTGCGCCTGCCCAGCGTCGAGGACGTGCAGGGTGCCGAACTCGAGGGCATGGTCAAGAAGAGCCTGCCGGCCTACTTCCGCAGCCAGCGCCAGATCATCATCGACGCCGAGGCGCTGATCAAACTGCGTCGGCAGCTGCCGGCTGCCGAATTCGTCAAACGCAGCGATGCGATCGGGGTCGACCAACGCATCCTGCGCCTGCGCTACGGCCAGTTCCTGGGCGAGGAAAGCGAAGGCGCGCCGAAACCACCGCCCACCAGTGACGGCCTGCCCACCAGCGATGCGCCGGGTGTGCACGCCGATGCGGATGAACACGACCACGACGATCACGGTCACGACCATGGCCCGGCACCTGCGGAAACCGCGCCGGTATTCGGCAGCGCCACCGACGTGCTCAGCGAGTACGGCCACACCCATGACCATGCCGAAGCAGCCACCCTGCTCGACCCGCAGACCCGCGCTACGCTGAAGGCCGCGCTCGACCAGATGTGGTCCTCCGAAGGCGAGCTGCGCCAGGGCCGGCCCGAGGCCGCGCTGCCCTTCGCCTACAAGGCCCTGGCCTTCATCAAGCAGGTGCAGCAGGCCGAGCGCATCTACCTGGCCCGGGTCGGCCCGGAACTGCCACCCATCGACGAAGGCCGACGCCTCACTGGCGACCGCGCGGCCATCGCCAGCAGTCCGTTGCCGCTGCAGGCGCAGGCCACGCCCGACCCGGCCATCGTCGCGGTCTGGCAGCAGTTGGCCACCGCCGACAGCCGCCCCGATCTCGACGCGCTGACCACCTGGCTGGCGCGCAACGAACAGCGCCTCAGCGACCCGCTCAGCCTCGCCGCCGCGATTGAAACCCTGCGCATCACCCCCGCCTGCCTCGACTGCCGTCAGGCACTGCGCGCGCAGCTGTGGCGCGCCCTGTTGCGGCCGACCCCGCAGCCAACCCGGCGCCAGCCCGCCGAGGCGATGGGGCAGCGCTACCTGGACGCACTGGAGACCGCGCGATGAACGATGCCCGCCTGATCGCGATCGCACTGGCGGCCATCGTGCTGATCGGCAGCGCGCGCCTGTGCTGGCAACAATGGCGCGGTGCACGCCGTGGTGCCATAGCGTTCGCCGCCTTGCTGGCGCTGCAGGCCACTGCCGGTGGGCTGCTGTATCTGACCCTGGTGCCGCCCGCACGCGATGCCGCCGCCGGGCAACTGGTGGTGCTGGGCGCACATGCCGACCAGGTGCGCTGGCAGCAGCGCCCGGGCGACACCGTGATTTCCCTGCCCGAAGCCGGTGCACGCCCCGGGGCGCAGCGTGCGCCCGACCTGGCCACCGCCCTGCGCCAGCACCCGGGAACGGATGCATTGCGCCTGATCGGCGATGGGCTGGCGGCGCGCGATCGCGACACGCGTCTGCCGGCCCAGGTCAGCCTCGAACCGCCCGCCGCCGCACGCGGCTGGATCGGCCTGCAACCGCCCGCGCCCAGCGCGCCAGGCGCCGTGTTCAATGTCGCCGCCCAGTCGCAGGGCCTCACCGGGGGCAGCGCCGAACTGCTCGACCCGGCCGGCCAGGTCATCGCCCGCGCCGCACTCGACCGCACGGGCGGGGTACGCCTGGACGGGGTTGCCCGCGCCGCCGGCCGCAGCACGTTCAGCCTGCGCCTGCTCGATGCCGGCCAGCACGTCATCGACAGCGTGGTGGTACCGCAACAGACGCTGGAAGCACCCGCCACGCGCGTGCTGATCGTGGCCGGCGCGCCCGGCCCGGAACTGAAGTACCTGCGCCGCTGGGCCACCGACACCGGGCTGCGCGTGCAATCGCAGGCCAGCGCCGGTGCCGGCGTATCACTGGGCGACCCGCCCGCTGCGCTGACCGCGGCACGCCTGGCGCAGACCGACCTGCTGATCCTCGACGAGCGCAGCCTGGCCGCGCTCGGCAGCGCCCAGCGCGCTACCGTGCAGCAGGCGCTGCGCGGTGGCCTGGGCGTACTGG
Source organism: Stenotrophomonas sp. GL_111 (assembly GCF_057835245.1). Lineage (NCBI taxonomy): Bacteria > Pseudomonadati > Pseudomonadota > Gammaproteobacteria > Lysobacterales > Lysobacteraceae > Stenotrophomonas > Stenotrophomonas sp. GL_111. The sequence goes on along the minus strand of NZ_CM174421.1, from coordinate 121,113 downwards.
TACGCAGCACCGGCCCGCTCGGCGACGGCGCGCGTCAGACCCTGCGCAGCTGGGACCTGGTGGTTACCGGCAACGCACAGTCCACCCCACTGGCGCTGCCCGCCGACCCTGATGCGGCCCTGCTGCAGGCGCGGCGTGGCCCCACGCGCGCCAGCACGGACAGCACCGTCTACATCGAAGATGCCCAGCGCGCCTCGCAGCACGCCACTGTGCCTGCACTGGAGCAGCTGGCCCTGCGCAGCAGCGAGGCCACGGCATTGCTGCACGACGCCAAGGACGCCGCTGTTGGCGGCTGGCGCGATGCCGGCCGTGGCCGCATTGCCCTGCTACCGGTCACTGACAGCTACCGGCTGGTGCTGGCCGGCCGCGACGATCGCCATGCCGAGCTGTGGAGCAGCGTGGTGGCCACCCTCGCGCGGCCGCTGCCGGATCACGGCGCGGCACGGTTGGGCACGGATACCGCCTGGGCCGGCGAGCGCGTCTCTTTGTGCCAGTTGCCCGCCGGCGCGCAGGTGCAGGCCGCCGACGGCCGCCTCACCACGCTGATCGTCGATCCACGCAGCGGCACCGCGCGTTGTGCAGGCTACTGGCCCGATCAATCCGGCTGGCACCAGCTGCGGCAGGGCGACAGCACACAGGCGTTCTACGTATTCGACCCCGCGCAGGCGGTTGCGATGCACCGCCAGCAGACGCACGATGCCACCGTGCAGCGCATTGCCAGCGCCGGTCCCGCGACCGCATCCGCTGTCACGCAGGTGCCCGGCCCACGCGGGCCTTGGCTGTTGGCCTTCGTGCTGGTCGCCGGTGTGCTGTGGTGGCTGGAGCGACGCCGCGCACCGGTGGCGGCCGCGGCGGCGTCCTGATCAGCGTGCGGGTTCAGCGCTTGCGGTCGCGCCGGTACACGCCGTTGAAGCGCACGTTCATGCCGCCGCACTCGCTGTTGTCGGACACGACCAGGTAGTCGCCCAGCCACTGCGCCTGCAGCTTGCAGCCGGCGTCATCGCTGTCGGTGAAATGCACCGTCGCCCCCACCGGTCGGGCCACTGCATCGATCTGTCCCAGGTTGGGTCCATACGGGCGCTGCGGTGTGGGTTTGGCCGACGGCCAGAAAGCTTCGCCGGTGACCGCCAGTTGGCCATCGCGCACCTGCATCACCAACGTGTCATCACCGTTGCGCCAGTGCCCGCTCCAGTCGCGCAGGCTCGGGGTGGCGTGCAGCGGTACCGGTTGCAGGCGCTGGACCTCGACCCAACCGGCGCTGCCGCCGACCTTGTTGGGATAGAAGCCGCAACGGTAGCCTCCGTGGGTACGCCCGGTGATCAACGTATCGCCACCGACCACATAGCTGCGCTGGCGACAGGCCGCGTCGCCCTTGGCTGGACAGCCGTCCATGTCGCCCAGTAGATACAGCCGCGCCGTGCCAGTGACCTTGGCCAGCGCGAAATCACTCTGTTCGCCCGGAAACGCGCCATTGCGGCAGCTACCGTCGTCGGCCATCTCCAGAGCGAAGGCGGGCAGTGGCGCGAGAGAGGCAAGCAGGATCAGCAGGCGCATGACGGAAGACGGTGATGTGGGGCGGGCAGGATAATCCACGGCAGCCACCACAGGCTGTGGATCAGTTGCCCGGAGGCATCACGCAGCCTTCCTGCTCCGCGCAGAACTGCAGCGCACGACGTTTCTGTTCTGCGTCCAACTCCGGCGGCGGGCGGGCGATGGCGGACTGGATCTGGTCGGGGCCACCGGTGAGTTTGTGCAGGCCCTGTGCCGCCTTGCCTACCCCGTAGTAGATACCCATCATCAGGTAGCCGCCGCTCATGCCCACCTGCTCGGGTGTGGGCGGCTCGCTCCAGGTCTTGCTGAAACGGTTCGGCGTTGCCTGCACCGGGCTCTTGAAGCGGTACAGGTCCAGCGGCTGGTCGTCCTCGGGCTTGATCGCGCGCACTTCGCCCAGAGTGGTGACAGTGCCCTGCGCGTCGCCCTGCGGCTGCGGCTGCGGCACCGGCACCGGTTGCGGCTCCGCCGCCTGCTGCGAACGTGCCACGGTGGCCAGCAGCATGCCGGCCAGTACTGCTGCTCCCTGCCATCCGCGAAATGCCACGACCATCTGTCCTGTGCATGGGTACTGGGCGCAAGGATACGGATGCGGGCTTCAGATTTCGTTGCGCCCCCCGGCACGCCGCTGACCGGAAGCACTGAATGATTCACGCACCGCCCTCACCGTGTCTCAAACATTGAGACACAGGCATGGTTCCATGACGGTCTTTGCAGACCGTTGTCGCCATGGCTTACGAACTCGCCAAACGCACCGAGGACGCCGAGCGCCGCCTGTCCACCACCGACGGGCTGCCCTCGCGCAATGGCGCGCTGCTCACCGCCCGGTTGCAGCGCCGCTATGCCGACCGCATCACCGGCAGCTTCACCCTGCCTGGCCGCGAAGGCCGCTATGCGCCGATCCCAGCCGATGTGCCAGCCGCGCTCACCGCCGCCTTGAAGGCGCGCGGCATCGAGCAGCTCTACAGCCACCAGGCCGACGCGTGGGACGCCAGCCAGCGCGGCGAACACGTGGCCATCGTCACCCCTACCGCCAGTGGCAAGTCGCTGTGCTACACCCTGCCGGTGGTGAGCGCGGCGATGCAGGGCAAGGCCAAGGCGCTGTACCTGTTCCCGACCAAGGCGCTGGCCCAGGACCAGGTGGCCGAACTGCTGGAGCTCAACCGCGCCGGCGACCTCGGGGTAAAGGCGTTTACCTTCGATGGCGATACCCCCGGCGATGCCCGCCAGGCGATCCGCCTGCACGGCGACATCGTGGTCTCCAACCCGGACATGCTGCACCAGGCCATCCTGCCGCATCACACCAAGTGGGCGCAGTTCTTCGAGAACCTGCGCTACGTGGTGATCGATGAAGTGCATACCTACCGCGGCGTGTTCGGCAGCCATGTCACCAACGTGCTGCGCCGGCTCAAGCGGATCTGCGCGTTCTACGGGGTGCAGCCGCAATTCATCCTGTGCTCGGCCACCATCGGCAATCCGCAGGCGCACGCCGAGGCGCTGATCGAAGCGCCGGTTACGGCCATCACCGAATCCGGCGCCCCCACCGGGCCCAAGCACGTGCTGCTGTGGAACCCGCCGGTGGTCAATGCCGACCTCGGCCTGCGCGCCTCGGCGCGCTCGCAGAGCAACCGCATCGCGCGCATCGCGATCAAGTCCGGGCTGAAGACGCTGATCTTCGCGCAGAGCCGGCTGATGGTCGAAGTGCTCACCAAGTACCTCAAGGACATCTTCGACCACGACCCGCGCAAGCCCGCACGCATCCGTGCCTACCGTGGCGGCTACCTGCCCACCGAGCGCCGCGAGACCGAACGCGCCATGCGTGCCGGCAGCATCGACGGCATCGTCAGCACTTCGGCGCTGGAACTGGGCGTGGATATCGGCAGCCTGGACGTGGTGGTGCTCAACGGCTACCCCGGCAGCGTCGCCGCCACCTGGCAGCGCTTCGGCCGCGCGGGCCGCCGCCAGCAGCCCGCGCTGGGCGTGCTGGTGGCCAGCTCGCAGCCGCTGGACCAGTACGTGGTGCGGCACCCGGACTTCTTCGCCGAGGCCTCGCCCGAACATGCGCGCATTGCCCCGGACCAGCCGCTGATCCTGTTCGACCACATCCGCTGCGCCGCCTTCGAGCTGCCGTTCCTGGCCGGCGACCCGTTCGGCCCGATCGATCCACTGGTGTTCCTGGAAGCCCTGGCCGAAACCGACGTGGTGCACCGCGAGGGTGACCGCTGGGAGTGGATCGCCGACAGCTACCCGGCCAATGCGGTCAGCCTGCGCTCGGTGGCCGACGGCAACTTCGTGGTGGTGGACCGCAGCGACGGCAAGCAGCAGATCATCGCCGAGGTGGACTACTCCGCTGCCGCGCTGACCCTGTACGAGGGCGCCATCCACATGGTGCAGTCCACCCCCTACCAGGTGGAGCGGCTGGACTGGGAAGGCCGCAAGGCCTACGTCACCCGCACCCACGTGGACTACTACACCGACAGCATCGACTTCACCAAGCTCAAGGTGCTGGACCGCTTCGATGGCTGTGCGGCCGGGCGGGGCGATGCGCACCATGGCGAAGTGCATGTGGTGCGGCGCGTGGCCGGCTACAAGAAGATCCGCTATTACACTCACGAAAACATCGGCTACGGCCCGGTCAACCTGCCCGACCAGGAACTGCACACCACTGCAGTGTGGTGGCAGCTGCCGCAGGCGCTGCTGCTGACCGCGTTCGAGAGCAAGCAGGAAGCGCTGGATGGCTTCCTCGGCGCGGCCTACGCCCTGCATATCGTCGCCACCGTGGCGGTGATGGCCGATGCGCGCGATCTGCAGAAGGCGGTCGGCAATGGCGATGGCGCCTGGTTTGCGGTAGCCGACCAGAGCGGGCGCGGCCAGCTGCGTGGTGCCGAGTTCGATGCCAGTGCGATCGAGCTACAGCAGCAGTTCGTGCCCACCGTGTACCTGTACGACAACTTCCCCGGCGGCGTGGGCCTGAGCGAACCGCTGTGGTTGCGTCAGGACGAACTGCTGCAGCGCGCGCGCGAACTGGTACAGCGCTGCGACTGCAAGGCCGGCTGCCCGGCCTGTGTCGGCCCGGTATTGGCTGGCCAGGAGGACGAAGGCACCACGCCCAGACAGCTGGCGCTGCAGGTGTTGGATCTGTTCGACGCGCAGGCCCTGCCTGATGCCGCCGAACGCGAACGCCAGAGCGCCGAGGTGGTACCGCAGTGAGCCTGAGCCTGGACAAGCTGCGCCTGCTGCGCCGCCAAGCGGGCGATGCCACGGCCGCCCCCGCCTCGTCTGGCGCGGCAGATGCGAGCCATGCGGTGGCGAGTGCGAGCGACGCGGTGGCGGGTGCGAGCGACGCGGTAGCCAGTGCAGGCGATGCGGTGGGTGCCGACCGTTGGTCGGCACATTCCGACCAGCCACCGCCCCCCTTGCCGCCCGCCGCCAACGAACCACGCGCGCACGCCCCGCTCCCGGCCTCCGCCTTTGCCTGGATCGAACAGGAGATCCGCCACAAGCCGACCGGCGCGGCGACGGCGACCGCGGCTGCACCGGCAACACCCATCATCCTGCGCAAACCCGATGTCGGCGGCCTGCATCGGCTGCTCGGTCTGCGCGACCGTGGCACAGCCACGGCCAGCGCCAAGCCGCACGTCAGCGCGCAGGACCGCCACGTGCCCGGCGAAGAGATCGCGCCAGGCCTGTTCCTGATCGAATCGTTCCTGCCCCAGCCCATCCCCAGCGCGCCGCTGTCACTGGACTTCGCCAAGCGCGTGGGCGAACAGGTGCACCCGCAGGATCTGCTGTTCTTCGATACCGAAACCACCGGCCTGGCCGGCGGTACCGGTACCCGCGCCTTCATGATCGGCGCCGCCGACTGGCATCCCCATCCCGTGCAGGGCGACGGCCTGCGCATCCGCCAGCTGATGATCACCACGCTGGGCGCCGAGGCCGCCATGCTGCGCGAGTTCGCCGGCTGGCTGCAGCCGGGCACGGTGTTCTCCAGCTACAACGGCCGCTGCTATGACGCGCCGCTGTTGAAGACCCGCTACCGGCTGGCCCGGCTGCCCTGCCCGATCACCCCGCTGGACCATGTCGACCTGCTGTTCCCCACCCGCCGCCGGTATCGCGGCACCTGGGAAAACTGCCGGCTGGCCACCATCGAGCGCCAGCTGCTGCAGGTGGTGCGCGAAGACGACCTGCCCGGTTCGGAAGCACCCGCGGCGTGGCTGAACTACCTGCGCGGCGGCAGCGCGGTGAACCTGCGCCGCGTGGCCGACCACAACCACCAGGACGTGGTCACGCTGTCCTTGCTGATGCTGCGGCTGGTGGCCGAAGAACAGCGGGAACGGGAGACGTTGGCGTTGTAAGGCGCGTTGACACCCCGTACAACCCGGACAGTGCAAGCTGCGCGCTCATCCCTTGCCGTGGAGACCGACCATGCGTCTGCATCTGTTGTTGCTGCTGGGTTGTGCGCTGCCGTTGGCGGCCTGCAGCCACCCGCCGAAAACCGCGGCAACCCCACCGGCGGAAGACATGCCGGCCAAGGTGGCGGGTGGTCCGGCCACGTGCGACCCGGAGAAGCTTGGTGGGCTGGCCGGCCAGATGGCCAGCGAAGCGGTGATCAAGAAGGCCGTGCAGGACAGTGGCGCACGCCACGCCCGGGTGATGAAGCCGGGCATGGCGATGACCATGGACTACCGCGAGGACCGCCTCAGCATCGAGGTGGATGCGCAGAACCGGATCGTGCGCGCCAACTGCGGGTGATCACTCAGTCGCGCAGGCGCTGGGCCTTGCCACTGGACAGCGCCTGATCGATTGCCGCGCGCGCTTCGCGTGCGGCACGCGCCGACGCCATCGATTGCTGCTGGGCCAGACGCGCCTGCTGCAGGCCCAGCGCGGCCTGCTCGCGGGCGATTACCGCGATCTGACGATCCTCTGTGGCCCGACGTGCGTCGCTGCGGGCCACGCGCGCGGCCTGGTTGGCCATGACTGCCGCATCGACCGAGGCCATCGCATCGGCAGTGACGCGTACCGAGATCTCGGCGATGCGCTCACCCAGTTCGCCCTGGCGGTCACCGATCTCGCCCTGGCGCGTGCCCAGCTCACCCACTTCGGCATAGGCGTGGGAAAGCTGTTGCAGCAGCGCGGGATCACGGATCAGGTAGCGGTCCTGGCCACGGCGTACCCACAGCACGCGCTCACTGTCGTTGGCATCGCGGTGAGCCTGCTTGAGGTCGGCCAACGATGCATCGACGAAGTTGTTGCCGTCGCCCATCAACACGTAGGCCTGCGCTGGTTGCCGCGACAGGTCCAGGCGGCCATGGGTGACCATGTCCTGTGCGCCGTCCAGGGGCGCAGGCGCAGGCGGCGGAGATGGTGCCGGCAGCGGCGCCGGTTCTTGCAACGCTGCCGGAGCACGCGGCGCAACCGGTGCGCTGGGGGCCGCGGGCATGGCATGTGCTGCGACGACGGGCGCAGCAGGCGCCTTCGGTGCGGCGGGTGCACCAGGAACGGTCGGCGGCGGTGGCGGCGGCGGAACCGCAGCCACCAGTCGCAACGGCGCCACCCCGATCAGCACGAACACGGCGGTGATCGCCAGCGCGGCCACCCGCGGGAAACTGCCGGTCTGCTGCAGGCTGAGCAGCCGGCGTTTGAGGCTGCGGAAGTTCGGCGAGGCACTGGCGACGCCCACTGCAGGCCGCGGCGCGACCCCCAGCTGCACCAGCAGGCGGCCGTAGTCGTGGCGGCAATGACCGTGGCCGGCCACCACTGCACCGTCGCAGGCTTCTTCGCGGGCCAGCGCATATTCGCGCGCCGCCAGATGTACCAGCGGGTGGAAGAACAACAGGTGCTGGGCCAACGCGGGCAGCAACCCCCACCACAGGTCGCGACGCTGCAGATGGACCAGTTCATGGGTCAAGGCCATGTCCAGGTCGTCGGCAGCCATCGCCGGCAGTTCGCGCGTCGGCAGCAGCAGCACCGGGTTCCACGGGCCGATCAACTGCGGCGAGCGGATCTGTGCGGAGAGTTTCAGGCGCGGCGCGCGGCGCAGGCCGTGGGCTTCGGCGGCCAGTTGCAGCGCCTGCTGCAGGCTGGCATCGGTGCACACGGCGGCCTCGCGAACCAGCGCGCGGCTGGCACGGTAGCCACGCAGGCTGTGCCACAGCATCAGCAGCACCCCGGCCGCCCATAGCGCCAGCAGCAGCGAGGGCCAGGACGGCAGCGCCGGCGCAGACGATCCGGCCACGCTGACCTGCTCCAGCGCCGTCGGCGCTACCGTCAATGCCTCACCCACCACGGGCAGCGCGGCGACGGTGATGGTGTCCACCGCCGGGGCCGGCAACACCGCCAGTTCCAGCGGGCTGCTCCAGACCAGGCCGAGCACGGCCTGCACGGCCACCAGCCACCACAACCGGCAGCGGGTGGCGGCCGGCAGTCGCGGCAGCAACCGGCACGCGCCCCACACCAGGCCCACCAGCACCGCGCTCTGCAGGCTGGTCCAGGCCAGCCGCGTGATCATTTCAGTCATCACCGTGTCCATGGCTCAGCCCTCCCGCTTGCGTGATTGAAGTTGTGCGACCAGTGCTTCCAGCTCGGCCAGTTCCTGGTCGCTGACCTCGGCCTTGTGCGAAAGGAACGCAACAAACGGCGAGACCGAGCCCTGCAGGGTCTTCTCCACGAAGCTGGCCACCGCGCCCTGCACCACGCTCTCCTGCCCGCTGGTGGCGGCGTAGCGGTACACGCCCTGCACCTGCTGGCGCTGCAGGTAAGCCTTGCCGCGCAGGCGCTCCATCATGGTCAGCACGGTCGAACGGGCCAGGCCGCGCTCCTCACCAAACCCGGCCGCCACCTCACCCACGGTGGCGCCGCCTTGTTCTGCTACGTACTGCAACAGGGCCAGTTCCTGGTCCCCGATGGTCTTGCCGCGCATGGCGCACTCCGATGACTACACGTGTCGCTAACGTGCCCGTGACTACAACTGTCGTCAAGTGCCGATGGTGATCACCCGACGAACGGTCATCGCCACCGCGCTCTAAACCTTCTGCCCACCTGCGGCATCCAAGCCTGCGAACCACCGGCATCCACCACCGGACATCGCCCCTCGCCCCAACACTGGCGAAACCGCCAAGGGAAGCTGCATGCATTTCGGAAAGATCAGCGTGATCGTGGTGACCGCCCTCCTGCTGCCACTGCAGTGCCTGGCCGCGCAGCGCTGGGACGAGGCCAACGCGCGCACCCGCCAGTTCGTACAGCAGACCATGCAGGCCCAGCGCATCCCCGGGCTGCAGATCGCAGTCATCCAGGACAACCGCGTGGTGCTGTCCGAAGCCTTTGGCCTGGCCAACGTCGAAAACCAGGTCGCGGCCACCCCGAGCACCCGGTTTCCGCTCAACTCGGCCACCAAATCCTTCACCGGCGTGGCGATGGCGCAGTTGGCCGATGCCGGCCGCGTCGATCTGAACGCGCCGGTCTCGCGCTATCTGGACGACCTGCCCGCTGCCTGGGGTGCGATCCGCGTGCGTCAGCTGCTGGCCCACACCTCCGGGCTGCCGGACATCCTCGATGCACAGGGCCTGCTCGGCGGTGGCACTGAAGCGCAGGCCTGGGCCGCGGTGACCGCGCTGCCGATGGAGGCCGCGCCGGGCGCGCGCTTCATGTACAACCAGACCAACTACGTGTTGCTGGCGCGGATCATCGCCAAGCTGTCGGCGATGCCCTACGAGGACTACCTGGCGACCCAGCAGTTCGCCGTCGCCGGAATGCCACGGACCACCTTCGGTGACAGCTATGACCTGGTTGCCGATGCCGCCACCATTTACAGCTGGTTCCCGCGCCGCACCGATGCGGCCGATGCAGCGCCGCGGTTGTCGCACTGGTTCTATGACATGACCCCGGGGCTGTGGGCCGGCGGTGGCCTGCTCACCACGGCCGATGACGTCGCGCAGTGGATGCTGGCGCTGTCGCGCGGGCAGCTGCTCAGCAGCGGTGGGCGCGGCCGCATGTGGACCGCCGAGAAACTCAACACCGGCATCGATGGCGCGTGGGCGGCCGGCTGGCCGGTACTGGCCGGTGCGCCGGACCGCCAGTTGGCCGGCGTCGGCGGCGCGCGTTCGGCGTTCATCGTCTACCCCGACCGCGGTGTGGCGGTGATCGTGCTCAGCAACCTGGTGGGCGCCAATCCGCAGAATTTCATCCCCACCATCGCCGATTTCTACGCGGCCGCACCGGTCGGGAAACGCGCTGCGGCGAAGGCCGGGCTTCATCCCCCGCATACGCCAGCGGTTGCACCCTGAGCATCGAATCCCGTTGGAGCCCGCCATGTACCGCACCCTCTTCGCACTCGCCACCGTAGCCAGCCTGGCCGCCTGCAGCACCGCCCCGATGGCACAGGTGCAGCCCATCGACGGCGTCATCTCCGGCCAGTGCCATATCGACAAGGTACGCGGCGCGGTCGGCCTGGCCGCCTCGGCCGCCACCGTCGAACGTGCCCGCGTGGACAGCGACAGCCTGCAGCTCAACGTGGTGCGTGGTCAGGCCCGCCAAAGCGGCCCCACCGCCAGCGGCGCGGCCGACCCCAGCCCGGGTGCGGAAAGCGGCGGTGATCGCCTGACCATCGAAAAGGGCCGTACCAACAACATCACCGCGCTCTACTGCGGCTGATTGCCCGCGCTCAGCGCTCAGCGCGCGGCAGCCGGCCGTGCGCTGCGGCGCGAGGCGCGCAGGAAGCGCAGCGTGGCCTGCTCCCATTGGCGCTCGCCACGCAGACCGGCCAGGCGGGCCAACGCGCCCGAACGCCAGCCGTCGAACACGCACGGATCGATGTACGCCTTCCGGCACACCGCAGGCGTATTGCCCAGCAACGCCGCCACCGTGCCCACCACCTCCTTCTGCAACGCTGCCAGCGCACGCTCGCTGGGCGGTTCCGGCAGTGCCGTGGCCGCCAGCTGGCGCAGCGCGGCCACGGTGCCGCCCCAGGTACGGAAATCCTTGGCACTGAAGTCCTCGCCCATCGCATCGCGCAGGTAGGCGTTGACCTGGCCCGAGTCGACCGGCTGCACCTGCCCCGCGTCGTCGCGGTACTGGAACAACGCCTGCCCGGGCAGCTGCTGCAGGCGGCGGATCACCTGCACCAGGCGCCGGTCATCAACGTCGACCTCGTGCGCCTGGCCGGATTTGCCACGGAAGCGCATGCGCGCGCGGCCGCCCTTGAGCAGGGCCAGGTGGTGGTTGCGCAGCGTGGTGAGGCCATAGGAGCGGTTATCGCGCGCGTATTCGGCATTGCCGATCCGCACCAGGGTCTCGGCCAGCAACGCCACCACCACCGCCAGCACCCGATCACGCGGGAAGCCGGGCAGCTTGAGGTCGCGGCGCAGGCGTCGGCGCAACGCCGGCAGCGCCTTGCCGAAGGCGATCACCCGGTCGAACTTGCCATCACCACGCACCCGCGCCCAATCGGCGTGGTAGCGGTACTGCTTGCGCCCACGCGCATCGCGGCCGGTGGCCTGCAAATGACCGTTGGGCAGTGCGCAGATCCACACCTGGGTATAGGCCGGCGGGATCGCCAGCGCGCGGATCCGGGCCAGCGTGGCGGCATCGCCGATCACCGCACCATCGGCATCGCGGTAGCTGAATCCCTTGCCGGCCCGGCGCCGCTGCAGCCCGGGCTGGTCGTCGCTGACATGGCGCAGGCCGGCCTCGCGGGCGGCAACGGCTTCGGGGGTGTCGGCGCGCAGGGGCATGGGCATGACAAGGGCAACGGGCCTGCAGTGTCCGCGTTGCGGGTGCGGCGCGGCGTCAATAACGCAACCCGAACACCTCAGCGGCCGCTTGGCGATATCCTCACCCTTTCCCTGGTTGGATGTTCGGAGCCTCGATGTCGTCCTTGTCGTTCCGCCGCATGCGGCGTTCCTTCGGCCTGTTGGCTGTCTTCCCCACCCTGCTGGCGCTGGCCGCCTGCCAGGCACCGCCCATGGACGAGCAGGAAGCCGTCGCCACCCATGCGCAGAAAGCCGCTGAAGCGGCCGCTGCGCCAACCGATGAAGCGGGCAAGGCACTGGAAGCCCCGCCGGTCGGCAACTGCGATGCCACCCAGGTGCAGAGCCTGGTCGGCCAGACCTATACCGATGCGATCGGTGCGCAGGCCCAGCAGGACGCCAGCGCCAAACAGCTGCGCGTGCTGCACCCCACCGACGTCACCACCATGGAGTTCCTGGGCGAACGCCTGAATGTCGAAGTGGACGCCAAGAACGTGATCAGCGGCCTGCGCTGCGGCTGAATCGGGGGCGGCCTGCGGGCCGCTTCCACGCGGGTTTTTCAGGGGTTTGGTTGCGCTTGCAACCGTGTATTGCGGCGTTGCAGCAACTGTGATCTAGTCAAGTCATCCGGTGCCTCGATACGCGCTGCAGGGAATGAGCGGGGACGAGTGTCGCCGTTCACCTGACATCGCAGAGGCTAAAGATGGCCCCCCGCAACCGCCAAGGGCTTTACGACCCGCAAGATGAGCGCGACGCCTGTGGATTCGGCATGGTCGCCCAGCTCGACGACCAGCCCTCCCGGTTGCTGGTGGATACCGCCATTGCCGCCCTCTCACGCATGACCCACCGCGGTGGCGTCGCCGCCGACGGCGTGACCGGCGACGGCTGCGGCCTGCTGCTGCGCCGCCCGGATGTGTTCCTCAAGGCCCTCGCCGCCGAAGCCGGCATCACGCCAGGCGCGCGCTTTGCCGCGGGCGTGGTGTTCCTGCCGCACGATGACACCGCGGCGCAGCAGTGCCGCGAAACGCTCCAGCAGCAGCTGCACGCCGCCGGCTGCCAGCCGTTGGGCTGGCGCGTGGTGCCGACCGATCCCAGCGTGTGCGGGCAACTGGCGCGCGATACGTTGCCGCGCATCGAGCAGGTGTTCGTCGATGCCGGCACCGACCAGGACGAGGTCGCCTTCACCCTGGCGCTGTTCCTGGCCCGCCGCCGCAGCGAACAACAGCTGCGCGAACACGCCGACTACTACGTCACCACGCTCAGCCCGAATGCGATCAGCTACAAGGGCATGGTGCTGCCGGACAAGCTCAGCCGCTTCTACGTCGATCTGCAGCGCAACGACCTGGCCTCCAGTGCCGTGGTGTTCCACCAGCGTTTCTCCACCAACACGCTGCCGCGCTGGCCGCTGGCGCACCCGTTCCGGATGCTCGCCCACAACGGTGAAATCAACACCATCGAAGGCAACCGGCGCTGGGCGCAGGCGCGCAGCAAGGTATGGAAGACGCCGCGTTTTGATATCGGCGAGTTCAACCCGGTGATTTCCATGCACGGCTCCGATTCGCAGAGCCTGGACAACATGCTGGAGCTGATGGTCAGCGCCGGCATGGAACTGATCCAGGCGCTGCGCATCCTGGTGCCGCCGGCGACCCAGTCGCTGGAGTTCAAGGACCCCGACCTGGCCGCGTTCTACGAGTTCTACGGGCTCAACAGCGAGCCGTGGGACGGCCCGGCCGGCATCGTCGCCTGCGATGGCCGCTATGCCGCCTGCACCCTGGACCGCAACGGGCTGCGCCCGGCGCGCTGGATGCTCACCTCCGACCGCCACTTCCTGGTCGCCTCCGAAGCCGGGGTCTGGGAAGTGCCGGCCGAGCGCGTGGTGCGCAAGGGCAAGCTTGGCCCGGGCGAGATGATGGCCATCGACCTCAAGCGCGGTGACCTGCTCGATTCCGAGGCGATCGACCGCATCAACCGTGGCCGCGCGCCGTACAAGCAATGGCTGCAGCAGGGCGTGACCTACCTGCAGACCGAGCTGATCGATCCCTCGCTGGTGGAAGAACCGTTCGACGAGCGCACGCTGCGCAGTTATCACAAGCTGTTCCAGCTCAGCACCGAAGAGGTCGAACAGATCCTGCGGCCGCTGGCAGAAACCGAGCAGGAAGCCACCGGCTCGATGGGCGATGACACCCCGATGGCGGTGCTCAGCCAGCACAGCCGGCCGCTCTACGATTATTTCCGCCAGGCGTTCGCGCAGGTCACCAACCCGCCGATCGACCCGCTGCGGGAAGACTGCGTGATGTCGCTCACCACCCAGCTCGGCAAGGAGACCAACATCTTCCATGCCGGCACGGAGACGGTGAACCACGTCATCCTCAACTCGCCCGTGCTCAGCCAGCGCAAGCTGCGCCAGCTGCTGAAGATGGACCAGTACGCCGAGCGCAACCGCCTGATCGATCTCTCCTATAGCCTGGAGGAAGGCCTGAAGGCTGGTATCGAACGCATCTGCGCCGAGGCCGAAGCCGCCGCGCGCGCGGGCATCGTGATGCTGCTGCTCAGCGACCGCTACCCGGTGGCCGACCGCCCGATGGTGCATGCACTGCTGGCCACCAGCGCGGTGCATCACCACCTGTCCAACGCGGGCCTGCGCTGCGAGGTCAACCTGATCCTGGAAACCGGTACCGCGCGCGACCCGCACCACATGGCCTGCCTGCTTGGGTTCGGTGCCACCGCGGTGTACCCGTACCTGGCCTACCAGACCCTGTTCGACCTGGGCCGGCGCGGCATCCTGCAGCTCAAGAAGGGCGGCGAGCAGTCGCAGATCGGGCGCAGTTACCGCAAGGGCATCTACAAGGGCCTGTCCAAGATCATCTCCAAGATGGGCATCTGTACCGTGGCCAGCTACCGCGGCGCGCAGCTGTTCGAGATCGTCGGGCTCGACGATGAAGTGGTCGCGCTGTGCTTCCCCGACACCGCCTCGCGCGTGGCCGGGCTGGGCTTCGCGCGGCTCGATCACGAGGCGCGCGAACTCACCGTGCGCGCCTGGAACGACCTGCTGCGCCCGGACGTGGGCGGCGTGCTCAAGTACGTGCACGGTGGCGAATACCACATGTACAACCCGGACGTGGTCATGACCCTGCAGCGCGCCGCGCGCAGCGGCGATGCCGTGGACTGGCAGCGCTACTGCGAAGCCGTGCACGGTCGTCCGGTGTCGGCGCTGCGCGACCTGCTGCAGCTCAAGGCCGCGCCCACGCCCCTGCCACTGGAAGAGGTCGCGCCGGCCGAAGACCTGTTCCGCCGCTTCGATACCGCTGCCATCAGCCTCGGCGCGCTCTCGCCCGAAGCGCATGAAGCGCTGGCGATCGCGATGAACAAGCTGGGTGGGCGCAGCAACTCCGGCGAAGGCGGCGAAGACCCGCTGCGCTATGGCACCAACAAGCGCAGCAAGATCAAGCAGGTGGCCTCGGGGCGTTTCGGCGTCACCGCCGAGTACCTGGTCAATGCCGAAGTGCTGCAGATCAAGGTCGCCCAGGGCGCCAAGCCCGGCGAAGGTGGCCAGCTGCCCGGGCACAAGGTCAACGAACTGATCGCGCGGCTGCGCTATGCCAAGCCGGGCATCGGCCTGATCTCGCCGCCGCCGCACCATGACATCTACTCCATCGAAGACCTCGCCCAGCTGATCTACGACCTCAAGCAGGTCAATCCGCAGGCGCTGGTGTCGGTGAAGCTGGTCAGCCATGCGGGCGTGGGCACGATCGCCGCGGGCGTGGTCAAGGCCGGCGCCGATCTGATCACCGTGTCCGGCCATGACGGCGGTACCGGCGCCAGCCCGGTCAGTTCGATCCGCTATGCCGGCGTGCCGTGGGAACTGGGCGTGGCCGAATCGCACCAGGCGCTGGTGGCTAACGACCTGCGCGGGCGCACCCTGCTGCAGACCGACGGCGGCCTGAAAACCGGCCTGGATGTGATCAAGGCCGCGCTGCTGGGTGCGGACAGTTTCGGCTTCGGCACCGCGCCGATGATCGTGCTGGGCTGCAAATACCTGCGCATCTGCCACCTCAACAACTGCGCCACCGGCGTGGCCACCCAGGACGAGCGCCTGCGCGCGCAGTACTTCACCGGCCTGCCCGAGCGCGTGGAGAACTTCTTCCGCCTGCTGGCCGAGGAAGTGCGTGGCTGGCTGTCCTACCTGGGCGTGCGCTCGCTGGATGACATCATTGGCCGCACCGACCTGCTGCAGCAGCTGGACATCGCCCCGCGCGAAGGCGTCAAGGTGGATCTGTCGCGCCTGCTGCACACCACGCAGTTCCCGGGCAGCCACTGCGCCGCGCAGCGCCTGTACGAATCGCCGGACAGCCTGGCCACGCAGATGGACGGCCTGCTGGCCCCGGCGATCGCCGGCAAGCTGGGCGGCGAGCACCGCTTCCTGATCCACAACACCGACCGCTCGATCGGCACCCGCCTGGCCGGTGCGATCGCACGCGCGCACGGCAACCAGGGCATGAGCGATGCGCCACTGAGCCTGCGCTTCCGCGGCACCGCCGGGCAGAGCTTCGGGGCGTTCAATGTCGGCGGCCTGCAGCTGGAAGTCGAAGGCGAAGCCAACGACTACGTCGGCAAGGGCATGGCCGGCGGCCGGCTGGTGGTACGCCCGCCACGCGGCGCACGCTTCGAGGCACGCAACACCGCCATCATCGGCAACACCTGCCTGTACGGCGCCACCGGCGGCGAGCTGTTCGCGGCCGGGCGTGCCGGCGAGCGCTTCGGCGTGCGCAACTCCGGCGCGCTGGCGGTAATCGAAGGCGCCGGCGACCACTGCTGCGAGTACATGACCGACGGCATCGTGCTGGTGCTGGGCAAGGTCGGGCTGAACTTCGGCGCCGGCTTCACCGGGGGCCTGGCCTACGTGCTGGATATCGACCGCGACTTCGTGGACCGCTACAACCACGAACTGATCGACATCCACCGCATCTCCGCCGAAGGCTTCGAGAACCATCGCCAGCACCTGCACACGCTGATCAGCCGCCACCGCGAGCTGACCGGCAGCATCTGGGCGCAGCAGATCCTCGATGAGTTCCGCGATTACGTCGGCAAGTTCTGGCTGGTCAAACCCAAGGCCGCCAGCATCGAATCGCTGACCGAGTCGCTGCGCCGCGCGGCGTAAGCGCGGCGAAGCACCGGCCGCTGGCCGGCAAACCATCATTCCAGGGCCCACCCATGAGCCGCAAGCAAGCCTTCCAGTTCCTCGATCTGCCCCGGACCATGCCACAGCGCATCCCGGTCGAACTGCGCACCTCCGGCGACTGGGGTGAGCTGTACGGCAAGTTCGGCAAGGACGATGCGCAGTACCAGGCCGGCCGCTGTCTGGACTGCGGCAACCCGTACTGCAGCTGGAAGTGCCCGGTGCACAACGCCATTCCGCAGTGGCTGCAGCTGGTGCAGGAAAACCGCATCCACGAGGCGGCCACGCTGTGCCATTCGACCAACCCGCTGCCGGAAGTATGCGGCCGGGTGTGTCCGCAGGACCGCCTGTGCGAGGGCAGCTGCACGCTGGAGGAATTCGGCGCGGTCACCATCGGCGCGGTGGAGAAGTACATCGTCGATACCGCGCTCGCCACCGGCTGGCGCCCGGACATGGCCGCCGTGGAGCCCACCGGCAAGCGCGTGGCGGTGATCGGTGCCGGCCCGGCCGGGTTGGCCTGCGCCGACCGCCTCGCCCACGCCGGCATCCAGGCGGTGGTGTATGACCGCTACGAACAGATTGGCGGGCTGCTGCAGTTCGGCATCCCCAGTTTCAAGCTCGACAAGGCCGTGATCAGCCGCCGCCGCAACGTGCTCGAAGGCATGGGTGTGCAGTTCCGGCTGGGCGTGGAGATCGGCCGCGATGTCAGCGTGGACGAACTGCTTGCCGAGTACGACGCGGTCTTCGTCGGTACTGGTGCTTACCGCTACACCGATGGCGGGTTGATCGGCCAGGACCTCAAGGGTGTGCTGCCGGCGCTGCCGTTCCTGGTGCAGAACAGCCGCATCGTCGGCGGCAGCGACGCGCACGGCCGGCCGATCGCCGGCTGGGAAGACCAGATCGCCCTGCCCGATCTCAACGGCAAGCGCGTGGTGGTGCTCGGTGGTGGCGACACCGGCATGGACTGCGTGCGCAGCGCGGTGCGGCTGGGCGCGGCCAAGGTCACCTGCGCCTACCGCCGCGACGAGGCCAACATGCCCGGCTCGGCGCGCGAAGTGGCCAATGCGCGCGAGGAAGGTGTGCGCTTCCTGTTCAACCGC
Organism: Stenotrophomonas sp. GL_111; assembly: GCF_057835245.1. NCBI lineage: Bacteria > Pseudomonadati > Pseudomonadota > Gammaproteobacteria > Lysobacterales > Lysobacteraceae > Stenotrophomonas > Stenotrophomonas sp. GL_111. The sequence continues at coordinate 103,543 of NZ_CM174421.1, read as the reverse complement.
CAGCCGCAGTCCATCGAAGCCGGCGCCGACGACGAGGTGATCGGGGTGATGGTGGTGGAAACCCACCTCGGCGAACCGGACGCCCAGGGCCGCCGCAACGCGGTGCCGATCGAGGGCAGCGAATCCCTGCTGGAAGCGGACGTGGTGATCATCGCGTTCGGCTTCTCGCCGAGCACCCCGGCGTGGTTGACCGCGCAGGGTGTGGAAGCCGGCCACAACGGCCGCATCATTGCCGGTGGCAAGGACCGCCTTCCGTTCCAGACCGCCCACCCGCGCCTGTTCGCCGGCGGCGATGCGGTGCGCGGTGCGGATCTGGTGGTGACGGCCGTGGCCGAGGGCCGTGACGCGGCTGCGGGCATTGTGCAGCTGTTGTCGGTCTGAGTGCTGGGCGGAGGTGGGGCCGCGTGGCGCGCGGTTGCCGAGCATGGCTCGGCACTACCGCTGGGGTTGCCGAGGGTTGCCGAGCATGGCTCGGCACTACTGGTGGGGTTGCGTGGCGCGCTGGGGTAGAGCCGAGCCATGCTCGGCTGCGCTGGTGGCGCGATCAGGCCGCGTTCGACAATAGCGGCGCGGTACGCACGCCGGCGCGTTCGATCTCCAGGGCCAGCAGCAGTTCGATGTCATCGAGCTGGCTGCGGATCCGTGCGTTGCGCGCGGCATCGTCACCGCGGCCATCGATATGCGCATCGAGCATGCGCGCCAGTCCCGCCAGCAGGACGTCGGCATCGCCCACGGCGGCATGCCGCAGCAGGCGGCCCAGCGCGCGGATACGCGCGCTGCGGTCGGCAGCGGCGGATGTGGCTGACAAGGTATCGGGGGAGTGCTTGAGGGTCATGGCAGGGTTTCCTGATTGACTGGCGGCCTCCACTGTCGGTTGTGGCCCGCTCCGCCACCATGCAACTAGTACGAAAAAGCGTGAAGGTCCCGTCATCGCCTTCGCCGTCGTAGCGGTACCGCTGCGGCATAGAATGCCAATCGCCTCCCCCTTCCCGGATGATTCCCATGCGCATCGGCCTGGCCGCCAACCGCCTGCACCACCACGACAAGCACGCCGCGCTGTTCCGCTGGCTGCGCGCCAGCGACAGCGGGCTGCGCGAGCTGGGGGTGGAACTGCACGCGGTCGGGCGCACCTTCGATGCGATCCAGCGGCTGGGCTTCCTGCAGGATTTCCCGGCGCTGCAGCGCTATCCCAACGGTCGCCAGGGCGGGTTGATGAAACTGGTGGCCGAGGTGGTCGGCATGGGCACGCCCGAGCGCACCCTGGACGGGGCGATCTACCTGATGGACCCGGTCGATCCGTCCTCGGTCTTTCCCGAGGCCACCGCGCTCAAGCGCCAGTGCGTGATCCACGGCAAGCCCTTCATTTCCACCGTAGCCACCGCGCGCGACTGGGTCGAGGTGGAGCGCATCCACGCCGGGCTGACGGCCGATCCCGGTGCCGATGACCTGCATGCGTTCGAACAGCAGACCTTGGCCCTGATCGCCCACGATGCGATGAAGCCCGCGATCCTGGCCTTCGCCGACGAGCACTTCGCGCTGCTGTCGCGGTTCCGCCACCGGATCGGCACCGGCACCACCGGCCAGCGCCTCAACGAGCTGGCCTGGAGCCGCGGCTGGCCGCAGGACCAGACCTGGGTGGAGCGCTACCAGAGCGGCCCGATGGGCGGCGATGCGCAGATTGCCGACCGCGTGCTGGAAGGAGACTGCCAGCGCGCGATCTTCTTCGAGGACCCGCACGTGGCCCGCCAGCACGAAGCCGACATCCAGCTGCTGGAGCGCGCCGTCACCACCGTCACCGACCAGGCCGTGTGCATCACCGCCCCGCGCGTGGCGGCACGGTGGGCGCAGGCAGCAACCCTACGCGCCCACAGGTAGTGCCGGCCGCTGGCCGGCAACCTCGCGATGGTGGGATTTACGGGGAGCCGGCCAGCGGCCGGCACTACCGGCAAGCGACCGACCAACGGTCGGCTCTACCCCGCCGGCTCACAACAGCTGCCGCAGCATGGCCTTGAGACGTCGCCCTTCCAGCTGGAAGTAATCGCGCTCGGCGTGCCAGTTCGGGAAGCGCTGTTCCACCTCGGCCCAGAACGCCGGGGAGTGGTTGGCCTGGATCAGATGGCAGAGCTCGTGCACCAGCACGTACTCGAACGCCGACGGCCGGCCCAGCACCAGGGCCAGGTCCAGCGCCATGCTCCCGTCCGGGGCCAGCGAGCCCCACTGCGAGGACATCACCTTCAGGCGCAGCCGCGCCGGTGCGCGCGGCAGGCTCGGCAGGTAGCGCGGCAGCCATTGGCCCACGTCGGCCCGGGTCTGCGCTTCGTAGAACTCGCGCAGGGTGCGGCGCAGCGTGGCATCGGTGCCGCGTGCGGGCCAGTGCATGCAGGCACCGTCCGCCTCCAGTTCCAGGTGTGCGTAACGGCCGGTTTCCCAGCGCAGCGGCAGCAGTTCACCGCGCAGCGGCACCACGCCGGGCTCGCCGATCACCAGGGCCGGCGGCAAGTTGGTGGACTGGAAACTGCGCAGCTGCGTGGACAGCCAGTCGCGGTGCTGTTCCAGGAAACGTTCGCCCATCACCAGGCTGGCACGCGGCGGCAGGGTCAGGCGTACACCGCGCTCGTCGACGCTGAGCTTGATCCGGCGCGCACGCGGATCGCGCACGCGCAGCACATCGATCTCCGCATCCTCCAGGCGCAGCCGTACCGTGTCGCGCTGCAGGGTGGGGGCAGCCGGCGAAATCAGGCGACGGAGGAATCCAGACATGGGTACAGCATAGCGCCGGCGGTGACCGGCACATGACTGCGCGCTGTTCAGCCGCTGCGGCGCGCCGCCCTTGGCGACGGCGTGCCGCATCCCGGCCGGGCGGTCAGTCGGCCTTGCTCAGCTTGAAGGCCTCTTCCAGCAGCAGGAACAGGCGCCGCACTTCGCCGCTCTGCAGGGCGAAACGGGCATCCAGCTCGGCGCGGCGGCCGTCATCGTCGGCGTGTTCGAGCTGGTCCAGCGCACCGTCCAGGAACTTCAGCTTGCGCACGATCAGGTCGTCGCCGAGCACGAAGGACAGGTTGTCCTCGAACACCAGGGCCAGCTTGGTGACCTGCTTGCCGGCATCCAGGTGCTTGTCGATCTCGTCGCAGCGCAGTTCCTGGTGCTGGCATTTGACCACCGCGCCGCCCTCGGCCGGGTCCTTCATCTCGCACTCTTCGCCCAGGCTCAGCCCGGTCGGCAGCGCTTCGCCGGCGATCCAGCCGGTCAGGATCGAACGTGGCGCCACTTCGGCGTTCAGCGGCATCGCCGGGAAGCTGCCGAGCAGGCCGCGGATGTCGGACATGACGTTCTCGCCGGTCTTGCGGCTGGAACTGTCCACGGCCACGTAGCCGTGGGTCAGGTCGATCAGCGCATCGGTACGCGAGCTCTTCACGAAGGCGCGCGGCATCAGTTCATGCAGCAGGTCGTCCTTCATCCGCTTGCGCTCGCGGCCACCGGGCTTGCGCCCTTCCTTCTCTTCGATCTCCTCAAGCTTGCGCGCCAGCAGGTCATTGACCACCGCGCCCGGCAGGATCTTGTCCTCACCACCCACGGTCAGCCACAGCGCGTCACCGACGCGGTGCGAGAACACGGACTTTTCCTCGCGGCCGAACGGCGAGATGAAGCCGCGCGAATTCATTTCAAGCGGGCCGACCGGCTTGAGCAGCACCTGCGGCAGCAGGGTGTCCACGTCGGAGAAATCGGTGGCGGTCGGGAAACGGAACAGCGTCAGGTTGCGAAAGAACATGGAATTCCGGAGTGAAGGTCGTGAAGGGAAGGCCGGGCGTCGCGACGCCCCAGGGCCAGGAAATCAAACAGGGCCGGATCGGCCAGCTGCGAAGGCTGGATGTTGCCCAGCGCGCGTGCGATCTGGTCGATGCGGCCGGGGCTGTCGCGCTCCCACTGCTGCAGCATCTGCGCGATCTGGCGGCGTTGCAGGTTGTCCTGGCTGCCACACAGGTTGCACGGGATGATCGGAAACGCGCGGGCCTGGGCGTAGGCCTGGATGTCGGCTTCGGCCACATAGGCCAGCGGCCGGATCACCACGTGCTGGCCATCGTCGCTGCGCAGCTTGGGGGGCATCGCCGACAGCTTGGCGTGGTGGAACAGATTCAGGAAAAACGTCGCCACGCTGTCATCGCGGTGGTGGCCCAGCGCGATCTTGCTGAAGCCGTGTTCGGCGGCATGCCGGTACAGCGCGCCCCGGCGCAGCCGCGAGCACAGCGAACACATCGTGCGGCCTTCCGGGATCACCCGGCTGACCACCGAATAGGTGTCCTGCTCGATGATCTGGTAGGCCACCCCGATCGATTCCAGGTAGGCCGGCAACACATGCGCGGGGAAGTCCGGCTGCTTCTGGTCCAGGTTGACCGCGACCAGCTCGAACGGCACCGGCGCCTTCTGGCGCAGCTGCAGCAGGAGGTCCAGCAGGGTGTAGCTGTCCTTGCCCCCGGACAGGCAGACCATGACCTTGTCACCGGCCTCAATCATGCCGAAATCGGCGATGGCCTGGCCGACCTGGTGGCGCAGCCGGCGCGCCAGCTTGTCCTGCACGGCATCGCCCGTGCGCGGCGCGCGGGGGATCGGATCGGGCAGGTGGATGACGGCACTCATGGGGCCATTCTACCGGCTCGCGCCGACGCTCACGGAGACCGGGAAGTGACTGCGTTCACTCCCGGGCGTCATCGCGGATGTGTATGCTCGGAGGCTGTGGACACCCTGACGCCCGAGCAGATCAGCACCCTCCTTGCCGACCTTCGGCAGGAGCATCGCGCGCTCGACGAACAGATCCTGCGCATGGCCGCCAATGGCGATGACGAGCTGGAAGCCAAGCGCCTGAAGCGGCGCAAGCTGCAGTTGAAGGACTGCATCACCAAGCTCGAGGACATGTTGATTCCGGACGAGCCGGCGTAGGCGCCGCGCGCGTTGCCACGCATGGCGTGGCACTACCGGCGCGGAGGGGTGAGGGCCGTCGTCAATCCTGCGCGATGGGTTCTTCCGGCTTGGCCGCTTCCGGGCTGACCCGTTCGATGGTGTGGCGCAGCTCGCGACCGAGGATGAACTTGGCATCCTTGGCCCAGGCGTCCAGGCGGTCGTCGAACAGCAGTTTGCTGTTCTCGTCCGGCCACACCAGGCGCAGTTCGCGCAGTTTCTGGATGAAGCCGCGGAACAGGGTGCGGTCGAAGAACTCCGGGGCGGCCGGGGCGTAGAGCAGGCTCAACCGCTGCGCCGCCTGCTGGCACAGGCTCTCCAACTCGGCAGCACCGAGCGTGCCCGGGCCGTTCTTCACCAGCACCGAGATGGCGATGTAATAGCGCTCGAACGCCTGCTGCAACGAGTGGCCGATCGCCCGCAGGCGGAACACTTCGTCGGTCTGCCCGGTGTTGCGCGCCAGGATGCCACCGTCATCGTCATTGACGTTCTGCAGCAGGCCTTCGCGCACGAACACGTTGATGGTCTGCTCGATGCGCTGGGCGAACTCGTCTTCCGTCCACGGCAGGAACAGCTCGGCCTGCAGGAACGGGTACACCGTGCGGCCCAGCTGGACCAGCCCGGTGCGGCTCATGCGGCGGTTGTTCTGGAAGCAGCACGCCACCCACGACGAGGCGGTGAACAGGTGGATCACGTTGTTGCGGAAGTAGCTGAGCAGCACTGCGGTGTCGCCGCTGACGCTGAGCACGTCGCCCAGCGGGTGCTTGATGCGGGTGAGGACGTTGATTTCCTCGGCATGCGCGATGATCCGCTCCGGCGAATGCGGGGTCACGGTGACGCGGTCCGAGTACGGCATTTCCACCAGCAGGGTCTTGCACAGCTCGATCTGCGCGATCAGGTCGGCCTCGCCCATCGCATGCTTGGGCGTGGACAGCAGCGCCAGCGCCAGCAGGTTGATCGGATTGACGTCGGCCGCACCGTTGATGTGCACCTGGATGCGTTCGGCCAGGTGGTCGACGGTGCCCGACAGCCACGAGGGCTTCTCGTCTTCGCCCACCGGCTGGCCATCCCACTCCGGCGCCTGCCGGGCGAGCACGTCGTTGAGCGCGATCGGCTCACCGAAGTTCACCACTACCTGGCCGTAGTTCTGCTTGAGCACCTTGGGAATGGACCACAGCAGCGACCAGATCGATTCCTTCTCCTTCGGCCGCCCGGACAGTTCGTCCAGGTAGCTGCCGCCTTCCATCAGCTTTTCATAGCCGATGTACACCGGCTGGAACAGCACCGGCTTGCGTGGCTGGCGCAGGAACGCGCGCAGCGTCATGGAGATCATGCCGCCCTTGGGCTGCAGCAGGCGCCCGGTGCGCGAGCGCCCGCCTTCGACGAAGTACTCGATCGAATAGCCACCGGCCACCAGCTGCGCCACGTACTCGCTGAGCACCGCCGAATACAGCGCGTTGCCGCGGATGGAGCGACGGATGAAGAACGCCCCGCCCTTGCGCAGCAGCGTGCCGACCACCGGCAGGTTGAGGTTGATGCCGGCCACGATGTGCGGCGGCACGATGCCACGGTCGTACAGCAGGTAGGACAGCAGCAGGTAGTCCATGTGGCTGCGGTGGCTGGGCACGTAGACCACTTCGTGCCCGGGCGCGGCCGCCTTGAACTTGTCCAGGTGGTGGACCAGCACGCCGGCGTAGATGCGGTTCCAGACGTGGCTGAGCATGAAGCTGGCCGAGCGCACCGCCGGGCTGGAATAGTCCGCGGCGATTTCCCAGGCGTAGGCATGCGCCTTCTTCCAGGCATCGGCCGGCTTGGAGTTGTCGCGTTTGGCCTGCGAGTTGATCGCCTCGCGGACGGTATCGGCCTCCAGCACCTTGTCCACCAGCAGGCGGCGGGTGGACAGATCCGGGCCGATCACCGACTCGCGGATGCGGCGGAAATGGGTGCGCAGCACACGCTGCAGCTTGCGCACGGTGCGCTCGGGGTCCAGCCCCTCGTTGACCGTGGCGCGCAGCGAGATCGGCGGCGCGAAGCGGACAATCGTGCTGCGGCCGTTCAACAGCAGGCCCAGCAGGCGGCGGAAGCGGCCGACCAGCGCCCAGTTTTCCGAGAACAGCACCGCGAACCAGCCGCTCTGCTTGTCCGGCGCGCGGCCGACGAAGATCGACACCGGCACCAGGTGGACATCCAGCTCATCGCGGGCGCGCAGCGCCTGCAGCACCTTGGCCAGCGAATCGGAGTGGGTCTTGGCGCCGCGCTGTTCGGGGATCAGCGAGTTGCTGCTGCTCCGCCGCGACAGCGCCAGGTAGGCACGCTTGCGCCCGGTCGGGTCGCCGGCGATCGGCACCAGCGGCGAGGGCAGGCCCGCCTCGCGGCAGGCCTTGTCCAGGATCAGCGCGTTGGACAGACCGTAGTCTTCCAGCACGTACACCACCGGGCGGCCATCGTTGTACTGGCCGGGGTGCTCGGGTTCGATCTTCAGCGACAGCCACGGCTCCACCAACCGGCCCAGCAGGCGCGCCCACCAAGGGCGGCGGCCGACCGGGGCGCGGGGGCCAGGCACGATCGCGCCCGGCACAACGGCGGCCGGGTCAGCGCCCACGGCGGCATCAGCGGTACCGGGGGCCGGCGCGGCGCCGGTCTCGGCCGCAGACGCGGGGGCAGGCGACGCGGACGGATCGTTCGGCGTCTTGGGCGGCTCTTCGCCGGGGAAAGGCAGGGGATTCTGGTTCGGCATCGGCTTCATTATGGCTTAGCCGATGCGGAATCCGCGTCCTTGACCTGGGCGGCGGCCTCTGCTTCGGCGGCCTGGCGCGCGTCATGTTCAGCTTGCGCGGTGTCCGCCGCCTTCAGCAGCGCATCCACCTCTTCCAGCGTCCGCGTCACGTACCAATGGCCGTCGCGGCGGGTCATCCGCACCTGCGCCTCGATCTGCTCACCGGCCAACGGGTACTGGATCCGCACCACCGCGTCGTTGCCCAGTTCAGACACCAGTTCGCCACGCAGCCCGGTCAGGGCCCCGTCCAGCGACAGGCCGTAACTCGCCAATGCGGTCTTGAATGCCTTGAAGAACGGGCCCAGGCGGCGCAACGCCCCCTCCATGCCGGCCGCCTGCAACTGGGCGTCGGTGGACAGGTCGGTGGTGCGCGCGGTGGCCGTCAGCAAGGTGATGGTGGTTTTGGCGCGCTGTTTGTCGGTCAGCGGCGCAGCGGCCGCCCAGCGGCTCAGCGCATCCACGACCTGGGCGTAGTGGGCGCGCTGGCTATCGGTGTAATCGCTCTGGTTGCGCAGGTACTGCACGCCGAACAGCCCCATCGAGTGCGCCGCCTGGCGTACCCCGGCGGCCTGGCCGGCGATCTGGGTGTCGAAGGAGCGCTGCAGGCGCTGGGCGGCGTCTGGTCGCGACAGCGCGGCCATCATCGGCAGCAGCTGGCCATCCAGCGGCAGCTCGCTCAGCGGCCAACGGCTATGCCCCTGCACCCAGGCGGCCTGCAGGCGCGCGTACTGGGCCGGCGGCACCGCCGCACGCGCGTAGCCCTCCAGATCGTTGTCGACAAGCTCCCGGGCAAGCTGCTGCAGGGACGTCACCGGCTCGGCGGCCGGTGCATCCGGATCGATCCGGTCGCCCTTGCAGGCGCCGAGCAGCAACAGCACGCCGCCAAGCGCCAGCAGCAACGCGGGCCCTCGGTACTGCCACGACTTCAACGACATGGACATGCATTCGGACTCCCCGGGCCGGTCCGCATCTTGCGGCCTGCGGCCCTACAGCGGCAAGCCGGGCCCTGGTAACGAGGCCCGACCGCTGTCGGTCGTGGCCTCTTCTCGCCGACCAACCTACTGTTTCATATCAACTTCTTCAGTCGCGCGTCCAGGTCGTACGGATGAAATCGCGGATGTAGCCGTCGGCCAACCGTGCATACACCCCCGGGAACCCGGCCAGCGCACAGCCCCGGCCCCAGCTGACCACGCCCAGCTGGGTCCATTGGCCACGGCGCTGCACCAGCAGCGGGCCACCGGAGTCGCCCTGGCAGCTGTCGATGCCCTCTTCGCCGGCGCAGAGCATGCGTCCGGCCTCCACGTTGAAACCGACGCTGGCGTAGGCCTGGCGACATTGATTGAAGGGCACGAAGGGGGTCTGCACGGTCTGCAGGCGGGTCGGTGCGCCGGCCTCACCTTCCAGGCCGGTGTCACCCCAACCGATCACCGTGAAGCGTCGCCCGGGTTTCAACCAGGTGGCATCGCTGCCGTCCAGCAGCGCCACCGGTGCGACATCGGTGATCGGCTCGGTCAGCTGGATCAGCGCCACGTCATTGGCGTAGGTGTTGCCGTTGTAGGCCGGGTGCAGGTGGATCGCCTTGATGTTGGAACGATGCGGCTGCGCGGTGGTGCCCAGCGTGGTGATGCCCGCTACAACGGCGCGGTCCTGCGCGCGGACGCCTTCCACGCAGTGGCCGGCCGTGAGCACCCAGGACGGTGAGATCAGGCTGCCGCCGCAGTCATGCCGGGAACGCTGGGTGGTGCCGCGCTCGAGCTTCTGCAGGCTGACGATGAACGGGTATTGGCCTTCGGCGGCGTCGCCACCGCCGATGATCTTCGGCTGGTCGCGTTGTTCGGGCTGCGGCGGTGACGCCGCCAGCGAGATGAAGGAAAGGCTCAGTAGACAGGCGGCAACCGCCACCGGGGTACGCAGACGCATGCTGCACCTCCTTTGCAAGGTTGGGATGGGCCGGCGCTCCCTGTGCGCCGGTAACACCCATTCCAACGCAGCGCCGGCCTGCGAACTGTTTGCCGCTGCCCGCTTCACGCCCTACGCGGCGTTTTCCGAGGCGCGCACGCGGCAAACGCCGGCCCTTACCCTTCGGCAAGGCACGGCATTGCCGCAATGCGGTGCCCTCAGCCCTGGCGCGTATGCCAGGCGGTGCTGATTTCCCGCTGGATCGCCTCGGCGGCTGCACGCGGGTCGGTGGCCAGCCGGATCGGACGACCCACCACGATCGCATCGGCGCCGTCGGCGAAGGCCTGCGCCACGCCCACGGTGCGCTTCTGGTCGTCGCCGACCGGGCCGCCGGGGCGGATGCCCGGGCAGACGATCGAGAAACCATCGCCGGTAGCGGCGCGGATCGGGCCGGCTTCCTGGCCGGAGGCGATCACCCCGTCGATGCCAGCCGCCTGGGCCGCCAGCGCGCGTTCGACCACCACCTCGACCGGTTCGCGGTCGATGCCCATGCCACGCAGGTCCTCACGGCCCATCGAGGTCAGCACGGTCACCGCCAGCAGGCGCATGTCACTTGGGTTGGCGGCCGCGCAGGCTTCCATCATCGCGGGGTGCCAGCCGTGGATGGTGGCGTAGCTGACCGGCCACTGCGACAGGCGCTTGATCACCGCTGCGGCGGTGGCCGGGATATCGAAGAACTTCAGGTCGACGAACACGCGCTTGTCGCGCGCGGCCAGCGCATCCAGCACCTGGAAGTACTCACCGGAAGCCAGCAGTTCCATGCCGATCTTGTAAAACGACACGGCATCGCCGAGACGGTCCACCCAGGCCAGCGCGTCGTCGCGGCCCGGCACGTCGAGCGCGAAGATCAGGCGCTCGTCGTCACGCAGCGGCAGCGGCGCGCGGCTCACGGTGCGTAGTCCAGCGCGGCGCGCTTGGCCTCGTGGCGGACCTGGCGCGACTGGGAGTAATCGTTGTTGAACTGCGCCGGCTCGAAGCCGCCGTAGGTCGGGTTGGGCAGCATCCACCAGCGCTCACCGAACCAGTCGTGGTACTGCTGCAGCAGCGCGTCACGGCCGTCGTTGGTGTTGGCGGTGACTTCCACGAAGTCGCCCAGCTGGTCGCCGAACTGCATCAGCACGCGGTACTTCTGCCCGGCCAGGCGGCGGCGGCAGTTCTTCTCGCTGCCGGCCTGCTCGCAACCCGGCACCACGGTGCCCAGGCCAAGGAACACGCTGTCATCGGCCACCGGCAGGCCTTCGGCGCGCAGGTTGGCCAGGGTGGCCTCCTTGAGGTGCACGGCGCGGTTGGAGATGTACAGCAGGGTCACGCCGCGGGCGTTGGCGGCCTTGGCGAAATCGACCACGCCGGGAATCGCCTTGGCCTTCTTTTCGGCCACCCACTGGTCCCAGCTGAGTTCGTCGTACTCACCGCCGTCGCGCACCAGGCGCGCCTGGTAGGGCGAGTTGTCCAGCACGGTCTCATCCACGTCCAGCACCACGGCCGGCTTCAGGCCCTTGGCCGCGTTGCCGCGCTCTTCCGGTACCAGTGCGTCCCAGTGGGCTTCCTTCAGCGCGGCGTCCAGGCGGTCGGCGGCGGCGCGGTAGGTCTGCTCGGTGACCGCCCGGTATTCCTGCGAGCGCTGCATCCACAACACGGCGTTGAGGTTGTCATTGGCGGCCACGGCGGCATCGCCGGTGGCGGCCGGGGCACTGGCCGTGGCGGCGGGTGCGGGTGCCGCAGCGGCGGCCGGGGCTTCGGTGCGCTTGCAGGCAGTCAACGCCATCACGGCGCAGGCAAGCACGGACAGGGAAACAGCAGCAGTACGGCGCATCGGGTTCACCAGCAACAGATTCGCGCCAGTTTACCGGCTTGGCCGCTTCGGTTCATGACCCTGGCAGGGCTCGGCTATGCTGCACGCCCCTGATCCACCCGGAGCCCACCATGACCGACGACACCCAGACCCCCGCCCTGCCCGTGCTCAGCGCGGCCCAGGCCCGCGCCCTGGGCTGCCTGATCGAGAAGGAGGCGACCACCCCGGATGCCTACCCGCTGACCGTCAATGCGGCCCAGGTGGCAGCCAACCAGAAAACCGCGCGCGAGCCGGTGATGGCGCTGTCGGCCGGCGATGTGCACCACGCCCTGCGCCAGCTGGAAACGCTGGGGCTGGCCCGCCAGCAGTTCTCCTCACGCGCCGAACGCTACGAGCACCGTGCCGGCAGCGCGCTGGACCTGACCCGGCAGCAGTTGGCGATCGTGGGCCTGTTGCTGCTGCGCGGCCCCCAGACGGTGAACGAGCTGCTGACCCGCAGCGAGCGCCTGTTCCAGTTCCAGGACGCGGAGGAAGTGCGCCACCACATCGAGCGCATGATCCAGCGCGGCATGGCGGTGCTGCTGCCGCGCGCCAGCGGCCAGCGCGAGGACCGCTACATGCACCTGTTGGGCGGCCCGGTGGATGGGCAGGCGCTGGCGGAGAGCTACAAGGGGTCTTCGTCCAGCGGTGGCGGTGGTGGCGGCAACCCGGCGCTGGAATCGCGCGTGCAGCAGCTGGAGGCCACGGTGGCCGAGCTGCAGGAACAATTGGCGGAACTGCGCGCGCAATTGGGTGGGTGAAAGCAGCCGAGCCATGCTCGGCTGCAGCCTCAGGCATCCGGTGCGCCGGGCGTGGCGAACAACAGCACCACGTCCTCGTGCGGCGGTGGCAACCGCAGGTCACCACGGTCCTCCATGCCCAGCTTGCGCAGCAACGCTGCCGAGCGCAGGTTGTCCGGTGACACGATGCCATACAGATCGGTATACCCGAGCATGTCACGGGCGTAGTGCATCACCCCGCGCGCGGCTTCGAACGCATACCCGTTGCCCTCGTACTGCGACAGCAGCGCATAGCCGATATCCGGTGCGGGCAGGCCGTCACGGCGGACCAGACCGGCATTGCCCAACCACGCGCCATCGCTGCGGCGGATGATGGCGTACATGCCGAAACCATTGAGGGTATAGCTGCCGAGCACGCGCTCGGCGGTGTAGTCACGCGCCTGCGCCAGGGTCCGCACGCCGCGGTCGGCGATGTTGCGGATGAAGCCGGGTTCGTTGAGCAGAGCCAGCATGTCGGCCGCATCGTGGTCGGGGTCGATCAGGCGCAGTTGCAGGCGTTCGGTCTGGATCACGGCGGACATGCGGGTACCGGTTGGTGGCGATACCGCGATTGTGCCGTAGCGCCACCCCGTGGGGGGCCATGCTCAGTCGAACAGGGCCTGGATCGCGGCCAGGCCGGCACTGGCGCGCTCTTTCTTGCGCACGGCATCGGCGACCGGATCGGCGCCGTCGCGCTGCATTTCCTCGGCCGGAATTTCATCGAAGAAACGGCTCGGCTTGAGCCGCACGTGCTCGCCGAACTTGCGGGTGAGCTTGCTGTAGCTCATCCACAGCTGCACCTTGGCGCGGGTGATGCCCACGTACAGCAGGCGACGTTCTTCCTGAAGATTGCCTTCGTCCAGGCTGACCTGGTGCGGCAGCACGCCGTCCTCGCAGCCGATGATGAACACGTACGGGAATTCCAGGCCCTTGGAGGCGTGCATGGTCATCATGCGCACCTGGTTGCCGCCATCGTCCTTGTCGTTGCGCGACAACAGCGCCAGCTGCGCGGCGAGGTCGGCGGTGGTGGCACCGCGGGGGCCGCCTTCAAACCACTGCGCCAATTCTTCCAGGTTGCCGAGGCGACGCTGGTACACCGATTCTTCCTTGCAGGCGCCGCGCAGTTCCGAGACCAGCCCGGATTCCTTGACCAGCCGGCGTACCAGATCGCCCGAGCTGAGCTGCGGCATTCCGGCACGCAGATCGCGCAGGATGTCGGTGAAGCGGCTCAGGCCATTGGCCGCGCGCGGTGGCAGCTGCGACAACGCGCCGATCGCCTCGGCCGCATGCGCCATCGGCAGGTCTTTTTCCGAAGCCAGTTCGGCCAGCTTGGCCAGCGTGCCCGCGCCGACTTCGCGCTTGGGCGACTGCACCGCGCGCATGAACGCGGTGTCATCGTCCGGGTTCACCAGCAGACGCAGCCAGGCCAGGGTGTCCTTGACCTCCTGGCGTTCCAGGAACGCGGTGCCGCCGGTGATGTGGTACGGCGCGCGCACCAGCTGCAGGGCTTTTTCCAACGGGCGGGACTGGAAATTACCGCGGAACAGGATGCAGAAATCACTCCACGGAATCTGCTTGGAGGTGGCCAGGTAGGCGATCTCGGCGGCGACTTTCTCCGCCTCGTGCTCACTGTTGCGGCACTCCCACACGCGGATGCGCTCGCCGTCTGCCTGGTCGCTCCACAGTTTCTTGAGGTGCTCGTGCGGGTTGTTGGCGATCAGCGCATTGGCCGCGCGCAGCACGCGGTTGGAGCAGCGGTAGTTCTGCTCCAGCTTGATGATTTCCAGCGCGGGGTAGTCGCGCGCCATCTGCTGCAGGTTTTCCGGATTGGCGCCGCGCCAGGCGTAGATGGACTGGTCGTCATCACCCACGCAGGTGAAGTTGCCCTTGCTGCCGGCCAGCTGCTTGAGCAGCCGGTACTGCGCATCGTTGGTGTCCTGGCATTCGTCGACCAGCAGGTAGCCGATCCGCTCGCGCCAGGCCAAGGCGATGTCCGGGTTTTCCTCCAGCACCTGCACCGGCAGCCGGATCAGGTCGTCGAAGTCCACCGCGTTGAACGCGGTCAGGCGCAGCTGGTAGCGCTCGTAGACGCTGGCCGCTTCCTTCTCGCGGTTGCTGCGCGCGGCCGCCATCGCCTGCTCGGGTGACAGCCCGGCGTTCTTGGCGCGCGAGATCAGGTTCTTCACGTCCTCGATGTCGTCCGGCTTGGCGCCGTACATCAGGTCCTTGACCTGCGCGGTGGCGTCATCGGCATCGAAGATCGAAAAACCACGTTTCAGGCCCACCGAGGCGTGCTCGATCTGCAGGAATTTCAAGCCCAGCGCATGGAAGGTGCAGATGGTCACCTCGTCGCCGTCTTCGCCGCGCAGGCGCTTGGCCACGCGCTCGCGCATTTCCTTGGCCGACTTGTTGGTGAAGGTGATCGCCGCGATCCGCCGCGCCGGGTAGCGCTTGCTGGCGATCAGCTGGCCGATCTTCTCCACGATCACGCGCGTCTTGCCGCTGCCCGCGCCCGCGAGCACCAGCAGGGGACCTTCGCAGTGCATCACTGCCGCGTGTTGGGGGGGATTGAGACCGTGCATGCCATCTCCGGGGGAGGGGCATTGTAGCCGGGTGCCCGGCCCGGTCGCAGCGGTCGGCCGAGGTGGACAGCTTCGTCCGCGACAGAGGTCAGGCGGCGACGGGAACCGGCCGGGCGTCTAGAATTGGCCGATGGCCAAGCTCTATTTCTATTATTCGGCGATGAACGCCGGCAAGACCACCACCCTGCTGCAGTCGGCGCACAACTACCGCGAGCGCGGCATGCGCGTGGCCATCCTCACCCCGCGCCTGGACGACCGTGCCGGGCGCGGCGTGGTGGCCTCGCGGATCGGGCTGAAGGCCGATGGGGTGGCCTTCGACCGTGACACCGACCTGCAACGGCTGATCGCCGACGACCGGGACGCCCAGGGCAAGCTCGGCTGCGTGCTGGTGGATGAGGCGCAGTTTCTGACCCGCAGCCAGGTCTGGCAGCTGAGCGAGGTGGTCGACCAGCTGCGTATTCCGGTGCTGTGCTACGGGTTGCGCACCGATTTCCGCGGTGAGCTGTTCGAAGGCAGCCAGTACCTGCTGGCCTGGGCCGACGAGATGCAGGAGATCAAGACCATCTGCCACAGCGGCAAGAAGGCCACCATGACCGTGCGCGTGGACGAACACGGCCACGCGGTACAGGACGGCCCGCAGGTGGAGATCGGCGGCAACGAGCGCTACGTGTCGGTGAGCCGCGCGGAGTTCAAGAAGATCACGCGGGGTGAAGGCCGGATCGACCCCATGCAGGCGGTTTGAACCCGCATTCGCGTGTTCACCCCACGATTTGCGACGCAAACCGTGGGCCCCGCCTCACCATCATCCTTAATACAACGTGCGCTCCGGCGCACCCACCGGCGGCGGGCTGTACTGGTACAGCCAGGTTTCGGTCAGGGTCTTGCCGCCACTGCGCAGGTACAGGCGGATGTCGATCTGCTCGGTGGTGGTGTCCGGCGGCACCAGGTCGAACATCGCGCGGTAGCCCTTGATCTCGCGCAGCGGGCGCGCCGAGACGATCTCGGTGCGGCCACGGCTGGTCTGGACCACCGCTTCCACTTCGCCCTTGTCGATCAGCGCGGCCAGTTCGCCGCCCTCGAAATCGACCGCGAAACGCCAGGAGAAGTACTCGCGCTTCTTGCCGATCACCCCACCCAGGCCGGTGCGGGTGGCCACGCAGTGCGCCAGCGGCGGCCGCGCCGGCGGCTCGGCGCCCCAGTACAGGCGATAGCCGAGCAGCAGCTCCTGGCCCGGCTGCGGTTTCGCTTCCGGGTTCCAGAAGGCGACGATGTTGTCGAAGGTTTCATCCACCGTGGGGATTTCAACCAGCTGCACCGAGCCCTTGCCCCATTCACCCTTGGGCTCCACCCACAGGCACGGGCGCTTCTCGTAGAACACGCCGTCGTCCTGGTAATGGTCGAAGTTGCGGTCGCGCTGGAGCAGGCCGAAACCGCGCGGGTTGTTGTCCACGAACATGTTGAAGCGCAGGTTGGCCGGGTTGCACAGCGGGCGCCAGATCCACTCGCCAGCGCCGGTCCACAGCGACAGGCCATCGGTGTCGTGGATCTCCGGGCGCCAGTCCCAGGCCATGCGGCGGTCGTTCTCGCCCACCTGGTACATGCTGGTGCACGGGGCGATGCCCAGCCGCTCGATCGCCTTGCGCGGGTACAGCGCGCAATCGATATCCATCAGCAGCACATCGCCGTTGGTGATCGCAAAACGGTAGGCACCGGCGACACTGGGCGAATCCAGCAGCGCGTACACCACCAGGGTGTTGGAATCGGCGGCCGGCTGTTCCAGGTAGTAGGCGATGAAGTCGGGGAATTCCTCCGGCCGGCCCATCCCGGTGTCGATCGCCAGGCCACGCGCGGACTGGCCGTACTGGCCTTCCTTGCCGACCGCGCGGAAATAGCTGGCGCCCAGGAACGCGGCGAAGTCGCGGTCGGTGTCCTGGCGGGTGTTGAGGCGGAAGCCTGCAAAGCCGAGGTCGGCCGGCAGGTGGCTGCCCTTGAGCCCGCTCTTGCCGTAATTGAACGCGGCGGGATCGTAAGCCAGCTCCTGCGCGGTGCCATCGACCACGTCGTACATGCGCACCGGGGAATGGAAGTACAGGCCCAGGTGGAAGAACTTGGCCTGGTACTTGCCGGGCTTGTCCGCCCACAAGGCGTGGTCCTGGCGGTAGCTGATCGACTGGTACTGGTCCCAGTCCAGCGCCTCCAGCGGCCCGGGCAGGGTGCGCTTGTGGGTCTGGTAGGCGGCCTGCGACAGCGCCCGCGCCTGGCCCTTGAGGGTGGCGAAGTCGAACGGCTGCGGCTGGCCGAGCCGGCGCAGCCCCACCTGGGAGCCTTGCGCGGCACAGGCCGGCAGCGCGGGAAGGCCGATCGCAGCCAGGGCCAGGGAAGCATTGCGGATGAAGTCGCGACGTTGCATGCAGGCAGCGATGGCAGGAAAGGGCCGGCCATCATAGGCAGGCGAACGTTAATTCGCCGAGGTGGTGCGTGCGCGGCGTTCAGCCAGGCGGTTGCGGGCCGTACGCGGCGTCGGCCACGGCGGGGCTGGCGGCCGGGACGGTGTCCGTGCGCGCGCGCAGGAGCTGCGCGCTGAGGTGGTCGGCCCGCTGCACCAGCGGGTCGTGTTCGCCGCGCTGGGCGGCCTGCCATTGGCGCCCTTCGTGCAACGCGGCCAGGGCATCGCGGTCGCGCCCGGCCTGGGCCAGCGCGCGGCCATAGTCGTACAGGCCCTGCGGCAACAGTCCCACGCAGTCGGGCTGGCGCCAGATCACCACGGCGCGGGCGAGGTCGGCCACGGCCGCCTCCACGTCGCCGCGCTGCAGGG
Organism: Stenotrophomonas sp. GL_111; assembly: GCF_057835245.1. Lineage (NCBI taxonomy): Bacteria > Pseudomonadati > Pseudomonadota > Gammaproteobacteria > Lysobacterales > Lysobacteraceae > Stenotrophomonas > Stenotrophomonas sp. GL_111. The sequence goes on along the minus strand of NZ_CM174421.1, from coordinate 85,848 downwards.
CCAGCTGGCCCAGCGCATGCCAGGCCAGCCCGGTGTCGCGGTGCTGTTCCCCCACCACCTGGCGGGTCGAGCGCAGCACCTCCTGCAGCATCTGTTCGGCCTGCACCAGCTGCCCGCGACGCATCGCCAACACCCCGTGCAACCGGCGGATCGACAACGTTTCCGGGTGTTCAGGGCCATACAGGCGCAGCGCGTCGGACAAGGCCAGGTCCAGGCTCTGCTCGGCCGCGGCCAGCTCGCCCTGCGCGGCCAGGGTTTCACCCAGATGGCGGCGCAGGGTGATGCTCTGCGGGTGGCGTGCGCCGACCCGGCTCTGCAGCAGCGCCAGCGCCTGCCGGTAGCCGGACAGCGCGGCCTGGTCGTGGCCTTCATCGCTGTCCAGCGCGGCCAGGTCGGCCAGGCTGTCGGCGCTGCCGACCGCGTCGTGCAGCACGTCGCGACGCAGTGCCAGGGCCGCGTTGAAGGCCGCGCGCGCCTGCTGGCGGTAACCGAGCAGCTGTTGGCAGCGGCCCAGCTGGGCCTGGTATTCGGCGACCAGACTGGGCAGGCTCGCGCGCTGCTGCAGCGCCAGGACCTGCATCGGGGTCATGTGCGCCACGCACTCGCGCGAACGCCCGAGCATGCGCAGCGCGCGGCCGCGCTGGGTCACCGCTTCCAGCTGCAGGGTCGGGGGCACCTGCGGAACCTGTTCCAGCAACGCGCGCTGCCGGTCCAGTGTCTGCAGTGCCAGCTGGTAGTCGCCCATCCCGATGCGCAGCCGCCCGATTACCCCCTCCAGGTCGGCCAGCGACAACGGCTGATCGGCCAGTTCGGCCTCGCCGCGCTGCTGCCCGGTGGCCAGCAGTTGGCGCACGTCGAAACTGCCGTGGCGCACACCGGCCGCACGGTCGAACAAGCCCACGGTGAATTCCTGCATGGCCTGGGCGCGGGCGATCTCGCGCTGTGCCTGCTGCATCTGCCACAGCGCCACCCCCGCCAGCGAGACCAGTGCCAGCGCGCTCAACGACCCCAGTGCCACGCCCCAGCGGTGCCGGCCGATGTACTTCTGCAGGCGGTACAGGCTGCGCTGCGGGCGCGCGTGGATCGGGCGGCCTTCCAGGAAGCGGTGCAGGTCCTGGGCGAGCGCCTCGATGGAGGTGTAGCGCTGCGCCGGGTCTTTCTGCAGCGCCTTGAGCAGGATCGTATCGAGGTCGCCGCGCAGGCGCCGCGCCAGCCGCCGTGCGGCTGCCGGGGGTGGCTTACCGTCGCCGCTGGCGCGCAGCACCACGCTGGAGGCGCGCGGTGCATTGACCTCCATGATCGAGCGCTCCCACTCGGCATCGCTGTGCCGGCGCAGCCGGTAGGGTTTGCGCCCGGTGATCACTTCAAACAGCACCACACCCAGCGAATACACATCGGTCAGCGTGGTCACCGGCTCGCCACGGACCTGCTCCGGCGCGGCGTAGTGCAGGGTGAACGCGCGCGCTTCGGTAGGCGGATGTGGGCCGGTGTCGCGCGTGTCCTGGCCATCGAGCAGCTTGGCGATGCCGAAATCCAGCAGCTTCACCTCGCCCTCGGCGGTGACCAGGATGTTGGAGGGCTTCAGGTCGCGGTGCACGATCAGGTTGGCGTGCGCGTGGCTGACCACCGCACAGACCTGCAGCATCAGCTGCAGGCGGCGCTCCAGCGGCAGTTGCAGGCGCTGGCAGTAGTCGGTGATCGGCTCGCCTTCGACATAGGCCAGGGCGAGGTAGGGCTGGCCCTGCAGATCCACCCCGGCATCCAGCAGCTGCGCCAGGTGCGGGTGCTGCAGGCGGGCCAGGATCTCGCGTTCGCGGCTGAAACGCTGGCGCAGGCCCGGGTCGGCATAGCCGCTGCGCAGCAGTTTGAGCGCCACCTGGCGCTGGTACAGCCCGTCGGCACGCTCGGCCAGCCAGACCTCGCCCATGCCGCCCTCGCCCAGCGGCCGGAGCAGCCGGTAGGGGCCGATCCGGGTACCGGCGCGGCTGTCCTCCGGCGCGGCCGTCCATAGCGGCTGGGCCATGAACTCGCGGCTGTCGCGCTCGTGTGCGAGCAGCCGCTGCAGGTCCTCGGCCAACACGGGATCGGCCGCGTGCAGCTGCGCCAGGCGCACCTCACGCTGCGCTTCGGGCAGTTCCAGCAATTGGTCCAGCAGGCAGGACAGCTGCCGCCAGCGTGACGCCTCCATCGCTCCGCTCCCCGAACGCTGCATGCCGCCCACGCCGCCACGCGGGGCCCTGGGCTTACCGGTGGATCAGTCCTCGCGCACCGAGGCCAGCAGGAACATGCGCGCCTTCTGCCAGTCGCGCCGGATGCTGCGCTCCGAGCGCTGGCACAGGTCGGCGATCTCCTGTTCGGACAATCCGGCGAAATAGCGCAGCTCGACCACCTTGGCCAGGTGCCCATCCACCGCCTGCAGCCGCGCCAGCGCCACGTCCAGCGCCAGCAGGTCTTCGTCCATGCGCACGCCGCTGCTGCTGTTCTCCGGAAGCTCCACCCGTTTGAGGTCACCGCCGCGCTTGCGCGCCAACCGGTTGCGCGCGTAGTCCACCACTACGCTGCGCATCGCCGAGGCGGCATAGGCGAAGAAGTGCGCGCGGTCCTCGAAGCGCGCCGCGCCCCGGGCGCCGAGCAGCTTCAGGTAGGACTCGTGGACCAGCGAGGTGGCATCCAGGGTGCGCCCCTGCTGCCCGGCCAGCTGGCGCCGGGCCATGCTGTGCAGCTCCTGGTAGAGCAGGGTCAGCACCCGGTCCAATGCGGCGCGGTCGCCCGCACGGGCCGAATCCAGCCATACGGTGATATCCGGGCCTTCGTCCATCGCACACCCCCGCCGGTGATGTTGGGCGGACTATACCGCCGCCGAAGCGAGGAAGGCGCGAGGATTCAGCGCTGGCAGTGCGCGCACCACACGCTGGCGCGCTGGCCGATGGTGGCGTGGCGCAGCGGCCGCCCACACTGGCGGCAGGGCTGGCCTTCACGGCCATACACCAGCAGTTCCTGCTCGAAATAGCCCGGCGCACCGTCCGGGTTGATGAAATCGCGCAGGGTGGTGCCGCCGCGGGTGATCGCGTGGCCGAGGATCTGTTTGACCGCCATGGCCAGCCGCTCGTAGCGCTCGCGGGAGATCCGCCCGGCTTCACGCAGCGGGTTGATCCCGGCCATGAACAGGCTCTCGGCGGCGTAGATGTTGCCCACCCCGACCACGATGCCCTGGTTCATCAGGAAGGTCTTCACCGAGGCGCTGCGGCCACGGCTGCGCTGGAACAGGTACTCGCCGTCGAACGCCGGCTCCAGTGGCTCCGGGCCCAGCGCGGCCAGCAGCGCGTGGGTTTCCCCGGCCGGCTGCCAGAGCAGGCTGCCGAACCGGCGGGGGTCGTTGAAGCGCAGCAGGCGGCCGTTGTCCAGGCTGATATCGACGTGGTCATGCGCCCGTACCGGGGTATCACCGGGCAGCACGCGCAGGCTGCCGGACATGCCCAGATGCAGCAGCGCGCTGCCGATGGCGGTATCGAGCAGCAGGTACTTGGCGCGGCGGCGCACGCCGTCGATGGCCTGGCCGGGCAGCAGCGCGCTGATCTCCGGCGGAATCGGCCAGCGCAGGTCCGCCCGGCGCAGGATCACGCCATGCACGCGGCGGCCTTCCAGGTGGGGGGCAAGGCCGCGGCGGGTGGTTTCTACTTCGGGGAGCTCGGGCATGGGGAGATTCTAAGGCACGCCCTCCCAGTCGTTCACGGAATCAATCCGCACGAACCAACAGGCCCTCGTCACTCAGCAAAGACTGCCCGCCCATTCGCCAGAACTCATAGTAGATCGAGAAGTCAATTGAGACCTCCAGCAAGGGCTGCATCACGTACCAAGCCAGATCGTAATCAGCGGCGATCCCGTAGAGCGCCTCGCCGAGCCCGTAGATCGAAGGTGGCAATTCACTGTAGGACGCAATCAGCGTGTCGCTTACGAACTCCGATATGCAGCTGCCAGCATGATCACGCATCAGCGCTGCGTAGTACGCCTCCTCGCCTACAAATGTGACAGCCACGTTTGAAGCAAGCTGATGAAGCTCTGCGTTCCCGCACTCAAGGCAGAACCTTGCCTGCTCGCCCAGCCACGCCTTCGCCGCCTGTTCCAGCGCGTCGCGGGAAGCACGCCCCTGCGGATGAAGATAGAGATAGTTCCCCAGTTCACCCGTGTCCAGCAGCTTCACCAGCCTAGCCTTCATCTCCTCCGCATGGGGAAACGAAGCAAGCGCCAGATCCAATTCCTCTGAGCTCAAGTCCAACTTGAACAGACCCAGAAGGTTGCAGGAATCCCGGTCGCGTCTGCCAGCACAGTACTCCAGCCATTCATCAAGGTATTCATTCATTTCCCAGCTTCCTTGACAGCTTCTTCGAGCAACGGCGCCGCGTTCCAAGTTGCGGATACGTGTCAGTAGTCATGGCGCACTCATGAAAGCGTCGCCGCGAACGTAGTTCACGGCAACCTTCCCGCCGCGCCGATAGCACATCACGAACGATGTCCAACCTTCGCCACGGCTCGCGGCGCTCTTCTGTAACCCGGTCGCTGCTCTGATCATCCCCAAACCGTCAATCTCTTCCCGGACCGAGCTGCTGGTAATTCCATCCAGCTCAACGGCCAGCTCCGTGTGGATGAAGCCTGCGCCACCTTGCAGGCGTAGGAGAAGGCGTCGTAACCATCGACGATACCCTGATCGATGAGCGCGACTATTTTCTGGCAAATGACAACGTCTTCCGGAATCACTGCATCTTCTCCTAGAGCTCAAAATGCCGCGCGTCATGCGATTCCGCCCCACGCCAGTATCGGACGGCGTATCCACTGCGGAGCTCAACCGCAACGCGGCAAGTCAGCATCCTGCCCTGCGCATTGAAGGCCTGCTCCCTTTCTGCAGTCCACTAGTCCTCATGCGGATCGTCCCAATTGAGCATGGAATCGAAGATATCCGCCCACTGCTGCAGATCGTCGACCAACCAAGGCGTCAATGGCAGCGATGCAGGATCGATGGCACCGGTCGGGAACCCGTCATCCCAGATGACAAAGCACCCGTAGTCCGCCATGACCTTGAGCTTGATCGGACCATGAGCCTCGGCCACCTCGCGCGTCATTTCGCTGCGTTGCAGGTGTAGGGACTCTCTTTGCGGAGCTCTTCACCCGTCTGCAGGTTCTTGATACGACTCGAGCGGATGGCAAACACCGGCTGCTCCATGGTCGAGGCGCGGTGGCCTCACGATCAAATCCATCATCAGGTGCTTGGAACCGGCATCGAGTCGTCAGACTCCGTCATGAACGCAAACGCCTATTCGTACTTCGGTAGCGGCGCAATGGGCAACCACTCCTTCGGCACGTATGGAGATGACACCTGTACCTGATGACCGTGAAGCCATGCAATCTTTGCGTAGACAACCGCGAACGTGCATATGAATGGCCCGGTGGTACCGCTTTCCTCTTCCTGCCGACGCTTCATCAGCTTTGGCTCGACCAAATCGTCCAGGGAGGCTTCCATGCCGGCGACGTCCCCTTCCGCGAGCGCCATGTGAAAGCGATAGTCAGCTTGGTAGCTTCCAAGCTTGGCAGGCACATCCCCCAGAAATACCTCGCAGCGCGGGACCAAGGTTTCCCAATCACCACGCAACGCCAGCAGGGTGTTGTAGTGGTAGTACTCATCCATTTTTGGATTGTTACGACGCTTCCCAGATAGCGAGCCACTTCCCGGCGTGAATGGATAGTCGAAACGCGAGAACCACTCGACGAGGTCCACGTTGTCGGAAAGCAAAGGCGTCAAATACATGGACGTACGGCAGTCTTTTGCTGGACGCTCCTGAAACAGGATGCGCCTGATCTTTGCTGCAACGTACGACCACTGCTTCATCCCTTCCAGGTCTTGCCCCTCGAACCACGAGAGCATCGCCTTAGCGATTGCATACATGTGCAGACGCTCTTTGCAGGCGTACGGGTCACCCGTATTTGTCCCGATGAAACGAAGACAGGATTCCGCGTCATAGAACTGACCCGGCTGCATCCGATGGCGCAGCAGCTCAATCGCGCCGCTTATGTCACTGAGGTAGTCAGCGCTCTTCACGTTCGTCACCACCGACTTTCACTCACCGCGACAGCCTCTCTTATTGTCCTGTCTACCGTCGCCGAGCCAACCCTCACTGAATCGCCCCGACTTTCCTAGACACCTTGCAGCCATAATTCACAGCAGCACTAGGGGTGTCTATGAGCAGCAAGCGATACACGCAGGAGTTCAAGGTCGAGGCGACCAGCGGTACAGAACGAGGTGGTCACCGATCTCCTGCAAGAACACGCTGTCCTCAACGAGCTTGCGCCTACGAACGCAGGCTCAGCGGCGCAACCTATAGTTCTGTGCCGCGACCCTGGCAGCGTAGACAGATCCATGCTGCCGAGCCGTTTCACGCGCCAACGTGGACGCACTACGACCGAGGCGGCGCGCGATGGAGCGGATGCTCGCACCGTTACCGCGCTCGATCTGAAGCACGGCACGCTCTTGGGAACTCACATGACTGTACTGCTTTCCCATGCGGCCACCCCAAGTGATTGCGGGGTATTGCACTTGGAAGTTGAGTCCAAGCACTTGATTCTTGAGACCGCCCTCTTTTGATCAGGTGACATCGCGCTCAAGCATGGGCTCTTCCTCAATCCGAAATCTTCCGGGGCGGTACAACGTCTTGAGCTCTGCGCGGCGACGTGAGAAGGAATCGAAATCATTCGTCACATCTTCCAACCTTTTGATCACGGTGACGAGGTATCCATTGGACTGCTCGTCTACAGAAAATCCCCGTTCGCGCATCTTCTGACGATCTCCTTCATCTGCGAACTCATCTCCGTAGTACATAGCCCACGCGATATTGGTGATATCTGGATTCAAAGCTGCCCCAAACGATCCCGCTTCGAAAGACGACCATGAACTCGGCCGCCCTATTTCCGGAGAGGTGAAAAGATGGAGCATCGCCAAACGAGGGGGAAAGACGCCAATGAGCGCGCGAAAGACTTCAATCCACTCTATCTCCGGACTCCACTGGGCCGTAAGGCTAACCGTCCCAGGCACCACTGCTCCCCGGTTGTTTCGCATCGTATGGCGAACGTAGCCGGTCGACTTCACTGCGTCCTTTCGCCTCCACGCAAAGTCAAGGCTGAAATCAGAGACAGTACCCTCAACCCGCATCTGCGCCACTTCGTTCCACCAGAGATCCAAGGCATCAGCGCCTTTAAAACCATCCTTGAATCTATCTGGGTTGTGGGACACCTGCTGCGGATACAGATGCCCGTCGCCCAGGGAGAGTACGTTTAGCAACGCCCTTCCAACCTCCTGTGACTTCGTATCGATGCGGCTACGAAGCGCAGTTTTGACGTATGTCTTCATTAGGATAGCCATGCTGGTCTACAGCCCCCCATCAGTCTCCACAAGTAGCACCAAGGCATCTTCCGTCAGCACTGGTCGGGCGCCTTGGCTCCAGATGGAGAAGTACGGATCAAAGTTCAGCGAAAGCGGAATCATGGGCATCATTACGTACCAACAGAGATAGTAGTCAGCCGCAATTCCGTAAAGCGCCTCCATAAGACCATCAATTACTGGACCTACATCCCCAAGAGCATAATCAACTTCATCGCCTACAAATGAGAGCATCCATCCGGCTGGGGTGTCCGAACTTATAGGCATCTGGAATGATTTACGATCCTGGACGACAACACGTGAGCCTGCCACTATCCCGTGAAGTTTTGAATTTCCCCGCTCGACACAAAACCTGGAAAGCTCCTCCAGCCATGTCTTGGCCGCAGACACCATGAGTAGACGATTAGCGTCGCTCTTGGGCTGGAAGTAGAGATAGCTATCTAGGCTGGAAGAATCGAGAACATTCTTAGTTCTCTGATACAGCGTTGCCCCGGACGGAATTCCAGCAAAGACAGAGAGCAGCTGTTTTTCATTAAGCTGATTCTTAAACAGCCCAAGGAAGTGCGACTTTTCAAAGTCACGCTTTCCTTCTGAAAATAGGATCCAGTCTTTTAGCAAATCGTTCATCTAGGTCTTTTTAGGCAGCGGGGGCAACAAACTCGGGTCAATTTTCCATCGATCACGAAGCTCGATGACGCGTAGATTAAACTCTTCCAAGGATTTACTACTGTCGATTACATCCTTCAGCTCATTGTGGAAGGAGCCAGAGCCATGCCCGCCGTGCTTGCCTGGTAGGCCAGTTGAGGGGTTGATCCATTCTAACGACTTTGTCTCGGTTCTGAATCGCTGAATTTCGCTCATCGGCACGCCCCATTCTTTGAACTCAGGTGCCCTGCAGACCATGCACCACTCGTGCAGTCCACCTGGGGCACGAATTCTGCGCTCGACCACTCGCTTTATAGTTGGGTTCTGCCAGATGAGATCAAGCTCTTCAACCGTAAGATCATCAAACCATCGAGCGAATTCACCGTTCTCAGGACCCGGGACCCTCCCGTCGGACAGTAGCTGATCGAGCGTTCTCGGTGGTGGAGCCTTTTGCGCGGCTGCAGCAACATCCGCAGCAATCTGCTCCGCCGCATGCTCTCCCTGCTTTAGCGCCTGCTGCGCAATCGACTCACCTACCGCAGCGACTGTGTTGCCCGTACCCGGCAGCTTTACGGGTATCAGCAACGATATCGCCGCAATGCTCGACTTGTCTCCATTGCCTTCGAAGAACCCAGTAACGAAGGTCAGCAGGGTCCCGAGGTCGCCAGTGAAGTTCTCCAGGATCATGAGACCGTCGCGCCCGACAGCGCCCTGTGCCATCTCCCCAAGCTGCTTGTTGTAGGTAACGCGTACAGCGGATTCTGTCATCCCGCCGGTCATCAGGGCACTGGTCAGCAGATCAAACGCCTGATGGTTGCCGACGTAGAGATCCTTGTAGATGTTGGGGTCGCGAACTTTGCTGGAGTCAGGTTCGATGAAGCCCTCACCCCAACTGAACATCACAGGATTCGTTCGGATGAAGTTTTGAGCAAGCGAATCCGATTCGTATTTTTCAGACGCAATCAGGTCGACGCTGGCGTATCCCTCTCGGATGAGCCTGTCGCGGGCCTGTGCTACCTGCTGCGGCGTGCATTGGTTACCGCATGCAAAAAGTACGTTCGCGAACTCGCCAGCCTTGCTGGCAAGGAACATGATTTCGTCGGGGTGCAGCTGCCGATTGAACTGATCACCGGATAGCGCGGTGCTTCCTCCAGTAGCCCCCCCCGCTGCTGCGCCAAGAGCAAGGCTGCTGGCCTCCATCAGTGCGTTGTACATCGGGTCACCAAGGCTCAGCCCCAGTGTCTTCTGGAGGTATTCCCCCATTGCACCCTTTGCCTTCTCGACCGTACCCGCACCAAGTGCTCCTTCCAACGCATCGCCGCCGCCCAGCGCAGCCACCACAGCGCCCGTCAGCCCGTGCAGGAGGGCCTTGTTCGTTCCACCCTCACTCCAGGCTGCAATGCGGGCCCGGGCAGCTTCCTGCGCCTCAGGGTCCGCGCCTGCGGCAATCAGCTCATTGATTGCATCGCGCTGCATCTTCTCTGCCACAGCTCCGGCGGTACGGAATGCAACTTCGCCGGCAATCTTCCCGGCCTCCAGGTTCTGCTCAATCTTCTGAGCGTCGAACTTGTTCGCCAGCCCCTCCTGCTGCAGCTCGGTCGCCGTACGCTCCAACCCGTCTATGGCGGAGCCATCGCCGTTGCGAACAATCACCGTGCCAGTGGAGATGTCGCTACGCGTGATGCTGGTGGCCGAGTCGCCCTGCGCGATGCCCAAGGTTGGACTGGCTCCAGGGTTGTTCCAACGGCTGTCAGTCGGAGCGCCCGGGTTGCCCCCCCCATTGCTCTGGTCACCGATCGAGCCACTGAACCCGACCGAGGCCCCAAGGCTGCTACCGCTGTACTTGGCGACGTTGACCAGATCGGTAACGCCCAGGCTTTCGGTGGAAAGCAGGTTCTTGGAGGCATCTGCCGTACTGGCAATGGCCGCGCCATCCAACTGGGTGTGGTTGCCCACATTGATCTGGTAGCCGCCAGCGCCGGCAGCAATACCGGTCTGCTGGGTGGTGCTGTTGTAGTTGTTGCGGATATCGGTCTGGCCATAGCTGACACTGCCGCTGCTGGTGCCGTAGCACAGCGGTGGAATACACAGCGAGACGCCGAAACCGCCGCTCTGGTCCTTCTGGTCATAGACCTGGCGATCCTGGCTGCTGGTCAGGGTCAGGTCGCGACCGATGTCGGCCAGCACGCTGTCGCCCGTAGCCTGGGCGCCTTGCAGGGTGGCGTCGCGGCCGCTGATCAGCGACAGCTGGTTGCCCGCCTCCACTTGGGTGGCCTGATGGGTGGTGCCATTGCCCTGGATATCACCGCGCGCAGCCGACGCTGCCAGTTCAATGGTGAAGCCGTTCTGCGAGCCACCCAGGCCGAAGCCCACACCGACACTGCCACTGCCACTCTTGTGGGTACCGTCCTGTTGGTTGCTGCTCTGGCTGGACAGGAAGTTGATGTCGCGCGCAGCGTCGAAGCTGGCGTTGTTGCCCGCGCTGATCTGCGCGCCGCGCAGAGTGATGTCGCCGTTGGCGGCGTAGCCATCGGCGCCGGTGGTACCGTCCCCGGTGGCGATGACGGTGACGTTGCGCCCGGCCGACACCGTGCTGCCCTGCTCCGTGGACTGGTGCAGGGTGTTGCTGCTGGAGCCGCTGCTGCTGCCAACGCTCGCGGTCACCTTCACCGCTGCGCCAGTGCCCTGCATGGCGTCTTTGGCGGCATAGCCGGCCTGTGCGCCATAGAGGGCTGCCATGCGGTCGTCGCCAGCGTCGGAGGCACGCTGCGCCGCTTCAGCCGCCTGCGCGGCCTGTACGCCGTAACCAGACAGGGCGATGGTGCCGCCGGCTTGATGGACCCGGTGACGCTCGGCCTGGGTCAACGTATCGGTTGCCGCGTCGAGGATGACATTGCGACCGACCAGAGTGACGTCGTGGCCGGCAGCAATATCGGCGCCGCGCGCGATCAGGTCCTGCTTGGCCACCACGCTGATGTCGCCCTTGTTGCTGCTCAGGCTGGTGCGGACGCTGTTCTGCTCGGTCTGGCGGCCATTGACATCGTGCAGCTCAGTGCGCACACCGGTGCTGCCCGTATAGCCGTCACCACCGAGGTCGCCGATCTGCTTGCTGCGTTGGGTCTCCTGCCAGGTGCGGGTGATCTCGCCGGGCAGCAGTTCGATACCGCCCTTCTGGGCCAGCACGTTGAGCGCATTCTCCGCTGCGACCTGTGCTCCTTGCAGGGTGATGTCGCCTTCGCGGCTGACCAGGTTGATCTTGTCGGCGTTGATGGTGCTGCCGGTTTGGCCAACAACCTGCTGGTTGCTGCCACCTTCGCTGTTGCCGCTGTTGTATGGCGACATGCGTACGCCGCTGCTGTTGGGCCCGCCCTGGACATGGCGGATCATGTCGCCCGGTGAGATGGAGCTGGCACCATACTGCTTGCTGCTTGAAGACCCCGCCCGGTCGTTGGACTGGGTGTCGATGCTCGTGAGCAGCATCACGTGGCGCTGGGCATCGAGGGTGGCGGTGCCGCCGGCGGCGATGGAGCTGCCCGCCACGGTGATGTCGCCTTCAGTGGCGCGGATGCTGACGTTGCCAGCGGCGTTGAGGCTGCTGCCGCGCTGGGTGGTAGTGTCCACCGCAACGCTGCCCTGGCTCTTGCTGCTGCCATAGCCGACGTTGATGCCGGGCAGGGTCAGCGAGGCCGCGCCCAGTTCCTTGATGTAGCCACCGGCCTTGTCCGCGGTGCTGCCCGAGCTGTTGCTGACCTGCTGCAGGTTGCGGATGGTGTCGATGGGTGTGCCGGTGAGCGTGGCGGAGAGGCCACTGCTGCGGCTGCTCTGGCTGGCCCGGTACTGCTCGGTTTCCTCGGCCGGATTGATGGTGACGTTCTTGCCCTGGATGGCGATGTTTCCCCCCAAGCCCAGCACATCGTCGGCCGCACGGCCGGCCAGCACGTCGCTGCCACTGAGGGTGACGTCGCCACCCGCGATCATGCTGACGTTGCCTTCCAGGCTGCCGATCATGCTGCCCGAGCGGGTGGTCTGTTCCAGCGAAGTGGCCGTACTGCCCTTCTGGCTGCCCGCGGTGATGCCGATGCCACCGAAGCCGCTGGCACCGCCGCCGCCGAATACGCCAGACTTCTTCCTGCTCTGTTCGAACGATTCACTGTGCTGTTCGGTGGCCGCTTCCACCGTGATGTTGCGGTCTGCAGCCAGCAGCACGTCACCGGTTGCGCCGACCTGTACGCCGGTGGCGCTGATGTCGCGGCCAGCGGCGATCTGCACGCCTTCACCACTGAGCGTGGTACCCACCGCATAGGTGTCCGACGACGTTTCGCGGGTGGTGGTGGTGGTGCTGGAGAAGGTTTTCTTCTTCTTGCTGTAGGTGTCCTGCTCGAAGCTGTGATCCTCTTCCGCCGTTGCCAGCACGACGTCGCGGCCTGCGGAGACGGCAACGGTGCCACCGTTGCTGTACACGCCGGCGGCGGTGAGGGTGGCGTCCCGGCCGGCGATCAGCGCTATGTCCCCGCCTGCCTTGAGCGCGCTGCCGTGGACGGTTTCATCCAGCGTTTCGGTCTGCTGGGAGTAGCGCTTGCGGCGAATGTCCGTTGCGCTGGTGTTGGTGGTGGTGACCTCGCCCACGTTGAGGTCACGCCCGGCCACCACGGCCAGCGCGTTGCCGGCGGTCAGGTTGGCGGCGTTGAGGTTGACGTCCTGTCCCGCCTGCAATGCCATGCTGCCGCCGGCCTCCAGCCCACTGGTCTGAAGGGTCTGCCGCGTGCTCTGGGTGCGCCCGTTGTTGCTGTCCTGCTGCGTGGTCAGCACGTTGAGGTTGATGTCATTGCCGGCAACCGCACTCAGGCCGTTGCCTGCCTTCGCCTGCACGGCGGTCAAGGTCAGGTCGTGCCCGGCCTGAAGGCCAAGGCTGCCACCCACGTCCAGCGTGGTGCGGTTGAACACTTCGCCCGAGGCGCCGCTCTGCTGGGTGGTCAGGTTGAGGTCGCGACCGGCCTGCAGTGCCGCGTTGCCCTTGGCACTGGTCTGCGCGCCTACCAGCGACAGGTCTCGGCCGGCGACCAGTTCCAGGCCACCGGCGGATTCGATCCGGGCCACGCCCAGGCTCGCCACGCTCTGCAGGTCGCGACCGGCAACCAGGCTGATGCTGCCGCCCTGGATGAGGCCATCCTTGTTGATGATGTCTTCCACGGCCGACACGCGCACGCTGCCGCCGGAGGTCATGGCCCCGCGATCATTGAGCAGGCTGCCGGCATCGATCGACAGGCGGTAGTCCGCGCTGATCATGCCCTGGTTGGTGACGTTGCCGGCACGGATATCCACGCTTTCGCCCGCGATCGCGGCGCCGCCCAACTGCAGGCGGTCGGCGGTGGACTGACTCAGGTACACCACGGGCACCAGAACCTGCTGCCCGCCGACTTCCTGGGCCACCATCCACACGATGTCCTCATCCAGCGCCGCCATCTGTTCGGCGGAAAGCGCGATGCCCACGGTGAGCTGCAGACGACCGGCCTCGGCCACACCGCCGTCCATCATGGCGCGGTACTGGTCCATGCCATTGTCGAGATCGGCATCCAGGTACTTGCGACCGGTCAGACCGGTGATCTGCTCCAGCACCAGGCGCTGCTCATAGAAATCATCGCCCAGCCGCTTCAGGCGCTGATCCGGATTGAGGTTGAGGCGCTCGAACATGTAGTCGGAACCCAACCACTGGCCGTAGTTGGCGAAGCGTGGATCGGTCTCCACCAACCAACGCTGGTCGCCCGGATTGACGGTGTACAGGCCGCTGCTCGGCGGCAGCAGGCCCGGCAGCGGGTTCTGTACGGTGCCCACCACCTGCGGTGGCTTGACCACGCCGCTGGAACCGGGTGCAGGAACGCCGACCTGCGGTGCCTGGCCAGAGCCGGTCAAGGTGCCCGTGGCGGGGCCTGTGGCGACGCCCGTCACCGGATCGGGGGCCCCGGTGCTGCCGGTGGCCGTGCCAGCCTGGCTGCCGTTGCCCAGCCCCGGCACGTAAGCACCCACGCCGTTCCAACCGCCGATATCGGCAGCCGTTCCGCCGTTTCCGGCGTTGACGACACTGTTGTTGACCTCGCGCGCTTCGATGGTGACGTTGCGGCCAGCGGTGATGCTGGCATTGCCGCCGGGCAGTGCCACCTCTTTGGTGACGGTGCTTGTACCGAGTTCGCCGCGCGCCCAGTTTGGCTCTTCGTCACAGGTCATGCGCGAGGCGCAGGTCTGATACTCGACTTCCCAGGTCGATACGCGACGAATGGTCTTGGTCGCCGTCAAACCCACGTTGTTGACCACGCCTGCCCAATCGGCCGGGTTGTCGCTGTTGGACGAGCCGCGGCCACTGATTGTCAGGTTGGTGCCGGCGGCAATGGCCGAGTACAGGTTATCGACCGTACCGGCGATCTGCATGTTGCGACCGGACAGCAACTGACCAGCGGCACTGGCGGCATAGACGCGCGTACCGGAGAGCACGGTATCTACATGGGTAACGCCCTGCGGGCGCCAGATGAAACACGGATTGCGTGCGTCACCGCAGAAGCGTTCGTAGATCTCGTAGGGGACACCTTCTTCCCCATGCTCACCTGCATCCGGATCGCCCGCCTGGTCGGCGGCAGCGTAGGTTTTGGTCTCGTATTGCAGCACGCGACGTTCATTGCGCACGCCCAACGCCAGCAGTACCAGGTCACGTTCGGCCTGGATACGACCGGAGCGGTTGGTGATCTGCTGCGCGTTGCCGCCGTGGCGGCCCCCTATGCGGATGTCGCCGATGCTGTACAGCTCGCCGTCGAGGTTGTTGAAGACATCGGCGTTGATGGCCAGCGTGCCGGTAGTGGCGATCAGGCCTTCGTTGTAGTCGCGCACGGGCACGGTACTGCCAAGTTCGCGACCGTTGGTGACCGTGCTGGCCGTCAGCGTGACCTGGTCACCCATCACCGTGCCGGTGTTGGTCAGCCACGCACTGCTTGTCTGCACACGATCGCCGTCGATGCGGCCCTGGTTCTCGATGCCCTGCTGGGCATTCAACGTGGCGCTGGCGGTACCGGCACCGTTGCCTGCGCTGACTGTGCCGGCGCCGGTGTTGTTGATCTGGTTTGCGTTGAGTTCCAGGCTGCCGTTGGTTTCGATGCGCCCCTGGTTGGTCAGCGTACCGGCGACGTTCAGCGCAAGGCGCCCGTTGCTCTGCAGCTGCTGGCCAGCCTGGTGCAGGTAGTCGCCGGCCAGGTGCAGCTCCAGGTCGGCACCGCCAAACAGGCGGCCCGCCCCTTGGAACGCCTGCAGCTGTGCCCACAGCTGCTGGTAGGCACTGATCTCGCCGCTGGCATTGTTCAATGCCCCCAGATATAGACGGCTGCTGCGCGTGACGAGGCGGCCGCCGCTGTTGTCCAGGGTAGCCGCACGCAAGGTGAAGAGATTGCCGGCAGAGAGTTCCCCTGCACCGTTGAGGACGGTGGCAGCGGCGTTGTCCAGCACCAGGTCGGCGCCTGCGTGGACACGGCCATTGCGGTTGTCCAGGTACGCAGTCTGCAGCGTTGCGCTCTGTCCTGCGACCAGCTTGCCGCGCTGGTTGTCGATGTGCGTCGCGCTGAGCTGCAGACTGCCTTGAGCGGTGCCCAATACGCCGTCGACGTTGTTGATCGTCCCGGTCGTGGTGACGGTCAGGTCGTTGCCGCCTTCCACGACCAGCCGTCCACCACGGTTGTCGAGCGTGGATGCCGCAACGCGCGAGGCGGAATAGGCTTCGATGCTGCCGCCCTGATTGTCCAGCGCGCCATCGACGTCTACCTGCAGCTGGCCGCCGGCGTACAGCAGGCCGCCGACGTTGCTGAGATCGCCGTTGATATCCAGGGTCAGATTCTGCTTCGCATACAGATTGCCGTTCTGGTTGCCCAGGCTGGCGGTGATGACGCTGGCGGTGCCTTCGCCGCCAATCAAGCCATTGCGGTTGTCCACGCTGCCAGCGGTGAGCTGCAGGGTGCCAGCCTGACGCTGGGCAAGGGTGCCGGCACTGTTCTGCAGCGTCTCGAGGGCACGCAACTGCAGGTTGCCGACCGCATCGATGCGGCCGCCGCTGTTGTCAATCCAGCGCGCGCGGATGTCTGCGCCGCCGCCGGCACTCATCTGGCTGCCGGTGGTGTTGCTCAAGCGCTCCACCACATCCACCAGCAGCGCACCATTGCTGACGATCAAACCCGCGTCGCGGTTGTCGAGTTGGGACGCACGCAGGGTCGCACTGCCGGTGCCGGCGTGTTCAATCCGACCCCCTGCGTTGTCCAATACCGCCACTGCCAGGGTCAGGTCGGTGGCGTTGGCGGCGATGCGGCCACCGTCATTGCGCAGTGCACCGCTCAAGGTGAGCACCAGGGCATCGCTGCCGGTCTGGATCAGCTCACCGGCACGGTTGTCCAGTGCGGCCGCCAGGATGCCGAGCTGGCGGGCCTGCAGCGAGCCGCCCTGGTTGACCAGTTCACCCGTGGTTTCCAACTGCAGGGTCGTGGTCGCGGCGAGGCTGCCGTTGCGGTTGTCAAGGTTGCCGGCCGTGGCACGCGCCACCAGATCGCCACCAGACCAGACCAGGCCGTTGCGCAGGTCCAGGCCGCTCCCCTGCAGTACCACCTGTTGGCCCGCGTGAACCTTGCCGGACTGCAGCAGCAATCCCTGCGCGGTCATGCTGACCCGCCCGGTACTGCCCAGGCGACCATCGGCCCCCAATCCCGCCACGATCTGCCCGCTGTTGTCCACGCTGGCCCCGGCGAGGTCCACGTCACCGCTGGACAGCAGCCGACCACGATTTTCCACGGTGCCGGCCTGCAGGCTCAGGTCGCTCGCCTGCACACTGCCGGTATTGCGCAGCACGGTGCCGGCCGTGGCAGTGACGGCGCCACTGGCATAGACCTCGCCTTCGGTGATGAGGGAATCGCTGGCGTGCAGTGCGATATCCGCGCTGCTGTCCAGGTTGCCAGACAGCAGCAGATCGCGCTGCGCGCGCAGATCGACGCCGGCCGCAGCGTAGACCTTGCCCCCCTGCCGCAGGGTGCCACCAGCCCGAGCCTGCACCTGCCCGGCGGCGATCGTCTTTCCAGTGATCGCCAGGTCGCCGGTGGTGGTCAGCACGACGTCGGACTGCTCGCTGCCCAGATCGCCACGACTGTCCACAGCGCCGGCCTGCACGTCCAGCGTCTGCACCGAAACCAGACTGCCACGATTGCTCAGTGTGTCGGCCGCCACCACGGTGGCCAGGCCGGCGCTATAGGCGGCGCCGGTGTTGTCGATGGATCCTGCACGCAGCGCCAGTGCCTGCCGTGCATACAGATTGCCGGCGTTGGCGGCCACCTGCAGCACCTCGATATCAAGCAGGTCGGCGCTGGAGATATCGCCGTCGGCCAGGTTCTGCAGCGCTTGCGCGCGCAGGGTCAGCGTCGCATCGCTGGCGATGATGCCGGCATTGCGCAGCTCGCCGCGGCTGTCCAGGCGTGCTGATTTCGCGCCATACAGGGTGCCCGTGTTGTCCAGGCTGCCGGCGCTCAGCGCCAGCGCGTCGATGGCATGCAGGCGGCCGGCATTTTCCAGGCGGCCGATCGTGTTGACGTCGAGCTGACGGGCCAGCGCCAGGCCCTGCGCGGTCTGTACCAGAGCGTCGGCGTCCAGCTGCAGCCGTCGCCCCGCCTCCAGGCGCTGGCGATTCAGCAGGGTCGCAGCGTTCACCCGCAGATCGCCGTCACTGATGATCTCGCCGGCGTTGTCGAGGTTGGCGGCGCCGAGCACGATTGCCGCCCCCGCGCGCAGCCGCGCGCCGGCGGCGTTGTCGAGGCGACGCGCGGCCTGGATGTCCAGCGTATCCGAAGCCAGAACGACACCGCGGTTGTCCAGCTGTCCCAGCACCAGCGTGGCATTGCCCGCTGCGGTGGTGCCGGTGTTGTTGAAGACACCAGCCTGCGCCAGCAGCGCGTTCTCGGCGATCAACTGCCCGGCGTTGTCCAGCGTGCCGGCAATGTCCAGGTGCACATCGGCACCGGCGGACAGCTCGGCGCTCACCGACTGCCGCAGGTCCCCCGCCGATACATCAAGGCGCTGCGCGGCGCCGATCAGGCCACGGTTGTCGATCGTCCCGGTGACCGCCAGCGCAGCGTCGCGCTGGCCGTAAAGCTGGCCGCTGTTGTCCAGACTCGTCGCCTCGATGCGGGTGCTGCCGCCACCGATCACCACGCCAGCGTTGTCGATATGCGAAGTGGCCTGCAACTGCACCCTGCCCTGTGCTGCCAGGCGCGCGCCCTGCTGTTGAGTGATACGTTCGGCACGTGCCTGCAACTGACCCGCCGCGATCACCTGGGCGTTGTTGTCCAGGCGCAGGCCACCACGCAGGTCGATATCACCGCGGCTTTCAATTCGCCCGGCCAGCTTCAAGCTGCCGTCCGCGCCCAGCTGGACCCGGCCAGCAAGCAGGCTGCCGGAAGTTTCCAGGCCATCCCGCGCATGCGCGTCGAGCCGGTTGGCAGCGCTCACCTCGCTGGCCAGCTGCAACTGGCGGCCGGTCAATCGCAGATCGTTGCCGGCCTGGGTCACGCCGGCGACAGTGAGCGTGCCGCCGGTTTCCACCACCACATCCCCCGCTGCCGCGGTGCGGCCCGTCAGCTGCACATCCCCGCCGCTGGTCAGCACGAAGTCGCCGCCGGTAGCGATCAACGCACCGGCGCTGCGCACCCCGACACCCGCCTCGGTGCCCACCAGGCGGATCTTTCCGGCGTACATGCCGCCCAGCGCAGCCACGTCCAGGCCGAAGCCCGGGGTGGCACCTTCGCCCTGGATGGCGTGCGTGGCGAGGGTGGCGTAGTCGATCTGGTTGGCACCCACCACCACGTTGGCTTCCTTGGCCCACAGCCCAGCATTGATTTCCACCGCACGCGCAAGCAGGTCGATCCGCTGCAGGTTGTCGGCATCCAGGCCAGCACCTTCCAGACGGATGGTGCCGCGCCCAACCTGGAATGCAGACAGGCTGCCGTCACCGCCGAACAGTGGCGTACCCGTGGTCAGCACGCCACGGGTGGTGTTGATGAAGCCGCAGCCGTCACAGGTGATGCCGTTGGGATTGGCGATGATCACCTGTGCGGCGGCACCGGCCACTTCGACGTGGCCCTGGAGCAGCGATCGATTGCTGGAGGTGACCTCATTGAGAATCAGCCGCGCCGACTGCCCCGACGACAGGTTGCTGTTGCCTTGGACATAGCCGGCAAGCTGGGTCTGGGTGGTGACAGCGCTGTTGTTGAGCACCTGCCCTTGGCGCCCGACGTTGTAGTCCTCGAAACGGTTGTGCGATACCCCGCCCGCGTTGGGGGCGGCGATCTGCACTACGGGCACGCCGTTTGCCGCCGGTTCCTGGCGGGTCTGCCCACCGGCCTGCGGCTGCACCTGTGCAAAGGAGCTGAACGGTCCGCCGAAGACCAGGGTGACCACAGCGGCCAGCACACCGGTTCGCAAGCGAGAACCGGACAGCGACAGGGAGGCGGCGGGGCGGGTGCGGGTCATCATGACGGGTCTTCCATGTGGGACACGTGGTATTACGGTTTCACCGGCGGGCTGCGCCAACCGGCCTACTACGGCGTTCCGGGAACTAGAACTGCGTTGCCAGGCGGAACCCAACCACGCGGGCGTCGCTCTGTTCGCGGATGGCACGCGGTGCCTCGAGTGGGAATCCGATGAACGCATCCCAGTCCAGGCCCAGCGCCTGCCCACGCGCGCCCACGTGGGCACCGACCAGGTCGCCACCGGCAATGCCCTGGGCTGCGTTGTTGGCGATGTGGCCGATGTCCACGCCGGCGTAAGGCGCGAAGCGACGATGCAGGTTGAAGCTCAGACCGTTGCGCCAGTAGCCACCGGTCCCACCGCCCATCACCACTTCGCCATTGAAGCCGTTGACTGTGTAACGGCCGCCGATACTGATGAACTCCGAGCCATATAGCGGATCGGACGACCACTGGTAGCGAAGCGCGCTGTTCCAGTAGATCGGGCGCGCGCCCTGCAGCAGCGGAGCAGCAACGCCGATGTCCAGCACGGTCATCGCATACCGGAAGGTGGGGGCCTGTTCGCCAAGGCCCGGCGCATCATCGTCCCCGCCCAACCATGGCAAACCGCGACGGTGCGCCACACGCACGTCTGCCTGCAGGCTGCCCATGTACTGGCGATGCAACAGTGCGAGCTCGGCCGACGTGGTGCGGCGACGTTGTCCCAGCAGCTCGTTGCCCTCGATGAAACTGCGCGAGCGACGCTGCGCGATCCGCAATTCCATTGCGGTGCGGTAGCTCTGCCCACGCCAGAGCAGCCGTTCGATACCCAGGTCGATGCTGCGCGAGCGCCCGGTACTGCTGAAGTCTTCGTTGCCGCCATTGATGATCTGCGCATAGCGCGACCCATACGTGCTGGTGGAGAAACGCCAGTTGCCCAACGGCGCGTTCCACGAGGCGTTGTAACCGTGGGTCCCCTTGCCGCGCTCGGCACTGCCGTCGCTGTTGACGCCGATGCTCAACAGATCGTTGATACCCAGCAGGTTGTCGGCCCACACCGTGGCGCCTGCCTGCTGCTTGCCGGTGCCTTCACTGCCGCCATCATCCAGCGACAGCGCACCGCGCCAGCGACGGGCCGCCTTCAGCGTGATCACCACGTCCGATTCACCGGGCTGTGCCCCGGGAACAAGCTCCATTTCCACGTCCTGGGACGGCACGCGCTTGAGCTGCTCCAGGCCCTGTTCCAGCTGACGAAGATTGAGCACATCGCCAGCACGGGCGGGGAACGCGCTTTTCCACATCGTGTCACGGTGGTCGCCTTCGGCGAAGCGGATCTGGCGGATCACGCCGGGTACCAGTTGCAGGCGCAGGGTACCGGCACCAAGGTTCTGCTCAGGGAGTCCGATCCGGGTGGTGACGTAGCCTTTGGCCAGGATAAGGTCCGAGGCCCGGCGGACCATCAGGGCAATGCCCTCCTG
The DNA here is from genome assembly GCF_057835245.1 of Stenotrophomonas sp. GL_111. Lineage (NCBI taxonomy): Bacteria > Pseudomonadati > Pseudomonadota > Gammaproteobacteria > Lysobacterales > Lysobacteraceae > Stenotrophomonas > Stenotrophomonas sp. GL_111. The sequence goes on along the minus strand of NZ_CM174421.1, from coordinate 64,789 downwards.
GCCGATGCAACGTCCGGCGTACTTGTCGAGGTAGCGTTGGGCAAACCTGAAGGTGTCGCGGTGTGCGCCCTCAAGCAGGATCGCGTCGACCCGAAAGCACGGCGACTCCTCTGGAAGGCGGGTCACGCGATGATCGGAAACCTCCGCCGTCGCCGGCAGGGTCACTTCTGGAATGGCCTGGCGTTCGGCACGCTCGCGCGCCTCGCGCTCGGCGCGGTCACGCAACGCCTGCTGATCGGCCAACGAGGGCTGGCCTTGCTGCGCCCAGGCAACTACAGGGACTGCAAGCCATGCGCATAGCGCAAACAACATGACACCCCGCGGGCGCCAAGACGACACTGCTACTGCATCCATTCAACCAGACCGTCCTGCCATTGTCCTGGTCATGTGCGTCGTCGCGACCGCACCGCGTCCTGCCCGTGCCCATCAAGCCGCTCTCCATCGCGGCCAATACACCAAGCGTGCGGTACAACCTGATCGACTGCCATGAAACCGGGATCGTGATGTTGCGGCAGCCGGACGTCCGCGGCCACACACGGCCCGTTCGCCCACTACTGCCCCCGTTCCAGGTCGCTCTCTGCAACAACGCGCATAGGCGGCGGAGCGCCGGCGCATCACCGGGTCCGCACACACCTGCACAACCTTGTGCTCCTGCTACCTGCTCCTCAACTGCGTGCTTTCATCGGCGCCCACGTACCGTCATCTGTCCGAAAAGCTTCCATCAAGGAAGCTTATCGGCCAGAGACCGGAGGACTTGAGGCTTGCGCGAACATCGAGGCTACAGAATAGCAAAAGTTAAATTTGCGTCAAAATTAGCAAGGCCAAATGGTGCTCACCAGACTCAGCGCGGCGGCGCCGCCAGTTCCCGGGCACTCAGGTACCCGTCGCCGTTGGCATCCTGCTTGTGGAAACGCTGGATCAGCGTCTGCCGCTGCTGCTCACGGGTGATCGGGGTGCCTTTGCCGCCGGGCAGTTCGTCGGCGCTGAGCATGCCGTCGCCATTGCGGTCCATGCGCTCGAAGGCGTACAGCATCCACTGCACGTACTCCTCGACGCTGACCCGGCCATCGCCGTCGGTATCCATGCGTTGCAGGTAGCTGCCGGTGTCGGTGACCTGGGCCTGCACGGCACTGGCCACCAGCAGCAGTGCCAGCCACGAAAAACGCCGCACGGGGCGGCGTTTCGCGAAACGGTGATGCAGCACTGACGGCATTCGTCAGTGCGCCGTCAGTGCGTAGCCCTTGAGCCGCGCAGCGTAGTTCTGCAGGGCGGCGATGCCGCTGGCTTCAGCCTCGTGGCACCAGGCCTGGAGCAGCTTCAGCCGTTCGGCGGCGTCGTTGCCACGGGCTTCCAGCAGGGCGGCCAGGCGGGCGCGATGTTCCACCAGCACCTGGATGCGCGGGCGCTGTTCGACCCAGCTGCTGAGCTGGGCGCGGCAATCGGGCTTGAGCCAGCGGCCATCATTGACCAGGCCACGGCGCAACCGCCGCGGCAGCAGCTTGCGCAGCTTGGCACCGGCCATGGACGCTTCTTCACGCAGCGCCGGTACGAACACGTTGCGCTGGTAATCGGTCATCGCCTGGAAGCGGTGCGACAGCAGCGCCTTCAGGGTTTCGGCATCGGGCACGGCGATGTTCGGGCGCACGTCCATGCTCGGCGCCACGCGCAGCACCTTGGCCAGGCGCAGGGCCTGCAGGCCACGAATGGCGGCCCAGCCGATATCGAATTCCCAGCGGCGCATCGAGAAACGCGCCGAGCTCGGGAAGGCATGGTGGTTGTTGTGCAGTTCTTCGCCGCCAATCCAGAACGCCCACGGGGTCAGGTTGGTGGAGGTGTCGGCCGATTCGAAGTTGCGGTAGCCCCACCAGTGGCCCAGGCCATTGACCACGCCGGCCGCCCAGAACGGGATCCAGGCCATCTGGATCGCCCACAGGGCCACGCCGGGCAGGCCGAACAGCAGGCTGTTGATGGCCAGCAGCGCGACCGGGCCGAGATTGGCATGCGGGGTGTAGAGCTTGCGTTCGATCCAGTCGTCCGGAGCACCGCGGCCGTACTGTTCAATGTCCGCGCGCATCGCGCGGGCCTCGCGGTACAGCTCCACGCCACGCCAGAACACCATGCCGATGCCCTTGGTGACCGGGCTGTGCGGGTCTTCATCGGTTTCCACCTTGGCGTGGTGCTTGCGATGGATCGCCACCCACTCCTTGGTGATCATCGAGGTGGTCAGCCAGGTCCAGAACCGGAAGAAGTGCGCGATGACCGGGTGGAAATCCACGCCGCGATGCGCCTGGCTGCGATGCAGGTACAAGGTGACGGCGAAGATGGTCAGCTGGGTGAATACCAGCAGCACCAGCGCCATGCCCCACCAGCCGAGGCCGACGACACCGCCGGTCAGGAAGTTGAGGAGCGTATCGAGCATCGCAGGACTCCAGGCCGCAGTCGGCCAGCAAGGAAACGGGTACACCTGGGCACATCATGGGGCCTGAGGTTGCAAACTTCATCCGTCTGATGCGATTTTTACGCCGTCATTCAGTTGATTTCCCTCTTCGTGAGCATGCCCACGCATTCATGACAGTTGCCGCCTCCCCCGCCGCTCCGGCCGCCACCGCCCCCCTGATCGAGCTCGACCGCGCCTGCGTGATCCGCGGCCAGGTGCGGGTGTTGCACGATCTCAGCCTGCGCATCGCCCAAGGCCAGCACACCGCCCTGCTCGGCCCCAACGGCTGCGGCAAATCCTCCTTCATCAAGTTGATCACCCGCGAGCTGTACCCGCTGGCGCATGCCGACGGCAGCGTGGCGGTGCGCGTGCTCGGCCAGAGCCGCTGGCAGGTGGACCGGCTGCGCGCGCAGCTGGGCATCGTCACCGGCGACCTCAGCAGCAACCTGGCCGACATGCCCGGGCTGACCGTGGAGGAAGCGGTGCTGTCGGGCTTCTTCGCCAGCTTCGTGGTGCCGGCCTTCCGCGAGGTCAGTGCGGACATGCGGGCGCGGGTACGCGAGACGCTGGCCCTGACAGGCGCGCTGGCACTGCTGCAGCGGGGCTATGCCGAGTTGTCGGCCGGTGAAACCCGCCGCGTGCTGATCGCCCGGGCACTGGTCAACCGGCCGCAGGCGCTGCTGCTGGACGAGCCCTCGACCGGCCTGGACCTGATCGCCCGCCAGCACCTGATCGCCACCATGCGCGCGTTGGCCGCCCAGGGCATCACCCTGGTGCTGGTCACCCACCATATCGAAGAGATCATCCCGGAGATCGAGCGCGTGGTGCTGCTGCGCGGCGGCAAGATCGTCGCCGACGGCGGCCGTGCCGACCTGCTGCGCGATGGACCGCTGTCGGAGGTATTCGGCGGGCCGATCCGGGTGCTGGAACAGGACGGGCACCTGAGCGCCGTCGCCGGCTGAGCGCGGCCCCGTCGTCTGAGGGTAGAGCCACACCATGCGTGGCTGGCGGGCTGCGCGGGTGCTCGAGGTAAAGGCAGCCATGCATGGCATGGCGTTACCTGGGAGACGGAGGCCATCGCCCCCGTCTCCCGCCTTGCCTAGAACGTCAACGCCACCGCGCGGGCTTCGATCGGAGCCATTCGGCTCTGGTCCTGCAGCTGCAGGTCGCGCAGCTCGAACGGTGCGGCGTAACCGCGCGGCAGCGCCACGCTGGCAAACGGCAGGGCCAGCTCGCCCTTGCCGGCACCGGCAAACCACGCCGCGCTGTGGGCCTGCGCCACCGGGTGCAGGCGCCCGTCCGGGCCGGTCGCATACAGGGTGCCGCGGGCTTCATAGCGCCCGGGCGCACCGATCTGCAGCGGCAGGCGCACCGCACGCGTGGCGGTGTCCACCTCGGCCTGGCCATCGAAGCGCGCGGTCGGCTGGGCTACCGCGAAGGCGATCTTGGCGTCGCGCTGCACACCCTTGCCGGTCACGAACGCCTGCAGCTCCCACAGCCCCTGTACCGCACCGACATCGCGCGGAATGGCCACCCGCGCACGCAGTCCGTCGCGCGAGGCCTGCAGCGGTACCGGCCAGCTGCGGCCGTCCGGCGCCACCAGCAGCGCTTCGCCACCGGCCGGCAAAGCCCGGCCTGCGGCCAGTGCAGTGCTGCCACCGTCGTCGACCAGGCGCGCGTCCAGCTCCAGGCTGCCCCCGGCCAGCACCTGCTGGCGGCTGGCCTGCAGGCGTAGCGCGACGGTGCTGTTGGGTTCCAGTACCTGCACCACGTAGCGGCCCTGCGCCTGTGCGCTCTGCAGGCGATAGGTACCCAGTACGGCGCTGCGCCCGGTGCGCACCATCGCACTGCCCTCGGCCACGGTCATGCCGGCCGCACGCAGCTGCTGTGCATCCACGCCCTTGTCGACCGCCAGCGCACCGGCCGGATCACGTACCTGCCACTGCTCCGGGGTGAGCCGGCGCGCGCCCTGCACCGGGCTGACCTGGATCACCGCATCCGGTGCGGTCAACGGCAGTTCCAGGCCCTGCTGCAGGGCCGGCGCGTCCACCATTTCCCAGTAGCTGCGGCTGGTGGCGGCGAACGGGGCCGGGGCCGTGAGCGCCTGCGCCGGGTCCAGCGCCCAGGCAAGGCTCAGCGGTGCGCGCTCGCTGGCGTCGTTGGGCAGCAGCGGCGCGGCGTCCACGCGGCTGGGCACCTGGTCGGCGGCGCGCGCGGTGAGCAGCGGTTGCGCGGCCTGCAGCGGGAGGGCCAGCACGGCGGCGGCCACCGCCACGGCAATCGTCAGTCTTGAAGTCATGGCGTGCTCCTCACAGGGTCAGGTCGTTGCGCAGGATCGCGCCGAGGCCGAAACATTCGCGGCGGCTCTGGTTGTGGCTCAGCGGTTCGGCGCCCTTGGTGCGCGCCTTGTCGGTGAACCACAGGCTGCCGGCAGCCTTCTGGCTGCTGCACTCCAGGAACCCGTCGGAGCAGCTGTTGAGCCAGTTCTGGGTGAGCTCCAGCCCGACGTTCTGCGCATAGCCGCCGCAGTAACTGTTGCTGTCCCACACCGCCGATTCGACATCCGAACCCACCACCGCGCGGAACGGTTTGGGCAGGGCGGGCCGGCCTGCGGTGCCGTACAGGTTCTGTGCGTTGTAAGTCGCCATATGCCCCACCTGCTGCTGGCGCACGGCGTCGTTGGTGTAGCCGAGCAACCAGCCCACCGAGGCTTCAAACGCATTGCCGTTGAGCGCCGCATCGGCCAGCGGTGTGCCCGCCGAGGACGGCGCCAGCGCGGTCACCTTGCTGATGGTCTGGATGATCTTCGGGTAGCGGCTGTCGTAGGTCGGGTTGGACAGGATCCAGCGCACCACGTTGCCGCCGTTGGAATGGGTGATCACCACCAGCTTGGTGATGCCCTTGCCGTTGATGAAGCTGGTCAGCTGCCCGGCCAGGCAACCGGCGGCCTCGGGCTTCCACATGTACTGCTCGAAATCGCAGTTGATGACCGTGTAGTTGGCGCTGTTCGGCAGGCCCTGGCGCACGGTATCGATGATTGCCGGCTGCCAGTAATCGGTACGTGCGTCGGTCTGCTTGCCGGTGCCATGCACGAACGCGACTCCCACCACGTCCGCGGCCTGCACGCTGGTGCAGGACAGCATCAAGCCCAGGGCGAGTCCACCGCCCGTCTTTGCTGCGTTGCTTCGCATCGCTATCTCCATTGCTGATGGTCCCCCTGATGACCGGCGCTCCCACGGCGGCATGGCATGCATCTATCCATACGCGTGTGACGGTTGATGGCGCCTTTGCGGAAGCTATGTCGCGCGCACGTTGATTTCCGTGAACCAGTAGAGGGTTTCCAGGATCCGCACACAGTCCCAACCTTCACCCGGCACTCACCATGCCGGATCTGGCTGCATGACCAACGGCCACTGCCGCCCGCCAATCAAGCTGCGATCATGGCCGCTTCCCCCGTGCCGAGACCTGCCGATGTCGTCGTCTTCCGCTACCACCGCTGCGCTGCGCCCGTTGCTGGGCGTTGCCCTGCTGGCCACCCTCGCCGGCTGCGCCACCGGCACCGCGCCCGCCAGCACGCCGGTGGAAGCTTCTGTGGTGACCCGCGCCGTGGGCTACCTGCACGCGGACGCGGTACCGGCCAGCCTGGCCCTGGTACCGGCGCCGCCGGCAGCGGGCTCGGCCGGCTTCGCGCTCGATGAGCAGGTCAGCCGTGAGGGGCGAGCACTGCGCGGCAGCGCGCGTTTCGAGCAAGCCCATCGCGATGCAGAGCTTGGCTTCCCGGCCGGGGCGAATCAGTTCTCGTGCGCGGTCGATATCGACGTGGACGCGCAGAAGACGCCGGCGCTGTACCGCCTGCTCGAACGCAGCCGGATCGACGCCAGTGCCGCCACGCGCACGGCCAAGAAGCACTATCAGCGCGCCCGTCCGTTCATGGTCAACAACGAACCTACCTGCAGCCCGGAAGACGAGCAGGACCTGCGCGGCAATGGTTCGTACCCGTCCGGCCACACCTCGATCGGCTGGGCCTGGGCGTTGATCCTGTCGGAGATTGCGCCCGACCGTGCCGACGCGATCCAGGCACGTGGCCGCAACTATGGCGAGAGCCGGCTGGTGTGCAACGTGCATTGGCAGAGCGACATTCTGGAAGGCCGCTTCATGGGGGCCGCTGCGGTGGCACGCCTGCATGACAATGCAGCCTTCAATAGCGACCTGATTGCTGCACGCAAGGAGATCGCGGCAGCGCGCAAGGCCGGGCTGCATTCCAGCCGCGACTGCGCCACCGAAGAGGCGGTGTTGAAGGTGCGTCCGGCAAGCGCGCTGTAAGGCCTCCGCAACGCCCATCGCGTCAGCGCGCCGTATCGATGCCGCCCTGGGCCGATATCTCCGCGGCGCGCTGACGCTGACGGCCCAGGGTCCAGAGTTTGACCGACTCGATGAGCAGCAGCAGTCCACCGGCCAGCACCAGCTGGGTGATGGGCGAAATGCGCGGATCGCGTACGAGCAGCAGCACGAACGGCAGCGATGGCAGCAGCAGCCACAGGCGCAACGGAACCTGCAGGTAGGCCAGGTAACGGCCATACCTGCTGCGCCAAAGCAGTAGCGCGCAGGAGGCGAACAGGCTTGCCTGCAACGCCCATGTGGGCATCAGCAACAGCGTCGCGGTACCGCCATGACTGTCCAGAACGGCGAGCGAGCCGCGAACATCATCCAGGTACGGCGTGCGCCCGCTGCGCAGTGCTGCGATGACGTAGAGGAGTATCTGTGCCGCATCCATGCCTCCCCAGAACAGGAAGGCGGTGTTGCGCATCGGGCGTGGGTGATCGGTCACGTCCAGCTCTCCTGCAGCTTTGGCGAAGGGCACCGGGTGGATCCACCGAGCGTGGGCCGCGCAGTGTGGGACAACGTGCCGGTTGCGGAGAATGCAAGAAGTTGCAGAACGGTGCGGAAACAGAAACGGCGCGGATCTCTCCGCGCCGTTTTTCAAGGTGCTGTACCGACCAACGGTCGGTACCTATCGCGTGCCCACCAACGGTGGGCACCTACCGATGACAGGCATCAGAACTTCGCGGTGAACTCCACACCGAACGTGCGCGGCTCGTTGAGGAAGCCGGTCAGGTTGTTGAAGTCGATCGCACCCACCACGCGCACCTGGTCGGTCAGGTTGCGGCCGTACACGGCCACGTCGTACTGGCCGTAATCCCAGTTGTAGCCCAGGCGCAGGCCGCCTTCCAGCGAGGAGCGGCTGCGGAACTCCGGCGACTCGTACAGGAAGAAGTTCACTTCGCTGCGGTAAGCCCAGTCGGTGTACACGTACAGCTCGCTGGCATCGCTGAGCGGGAAGCCGGCACGCAGGGTCAGGTTGTGGATCCACTTCGGCGCCTGCGGCAGCGAGTTGCCGTTGACCAGTGCATAGGTGGCGCCATCGATGACGGTGGTCGGGTCGGTGATGGTGCAGCCGCCACCGCAGATCGCCACCGCCAGGTCGCGGTCCTTGATCTCGGTGTCGTTGTAGCTGCTGCCCAGGGTCAGCAGCACGTGGTCGGTCAGATAGGCTTCGAAATCAAGCTCCACGCCCTGGCCGAGGGTCTTGTCGGCGTTGAGCAGGGTGGCGGTGTTGTTGCTGCCGCCCACGGCGATCAGCTGCTGGCCGTCCACGTTGTAGCGGAACACGTTGAAGCCCAGGCGGGCGCGGCGGTCGAACAGGTCGGCCTTGATGCCGGCCTCATACGAGATCACCTTCTCCGAGTCGGCCTGGGAGACGCCACCGAAGGCCAGGCGGCCCTGGATCGACGGAGCGCGGAAGCCCTTGGCGACGCGGGCGTAGGCGTTGAGGTTGTCGGTGATCTGGTACACACCGCTCAGGTCCCAGCTGACGTCGTTGACGTCGGTGTTGGCCAGGTACGGGCCGCTCACCGGGGTACCGAACGGCACGGCCTGCAGCACGCTGGCGCTGAAGTCCTTCTTGTCCTGCGTGTAGCGCACGCCACCGCGCAGCTTGAAGCGCTCGGTCACGTCGAAATCGCCGGAGACGAAGGCCGCCCAGGCCTTGTTGCGCTGGCTCTGCACGGCATGGCCGTTCTGCGGATTGCCCGGGGTCAGCGAGTCGTAGTTGAAGCTGTCGATGGTGACGTCTTCATCGAAGTAGAACAGCCCGGCCTGCCAGTCGAAGCGGCCCCATTCGTTGGATTCGATGCGGAATTCCTGGGTCCACTGGCGGTGGTGCGGCAGGCCGTCGGCCGACTCCGAGGCGAACGGGATGTTGCCCGGGCCGTAGTTGCCCGCGCCCAGGAAGCTGGCGCCGTAGCCGCCATCGATGTCGCCATGGTTGAGCGATTCGGCAGTTTCATAGCCGGTAATCGAGTGCAGGGTGACCCGGCCCAGGTCCCACTTCAGGCGCGCGCTGCCGCCCCAGGTTTCCAGCTCGGAGAAGTTCTGCCCGTCGGTGGACACTTCATCGCGGTCGAAGTTCTCGACCAGCTGGTTGGTGCCCGGCTTGAGGATGTTGGCGCGGAACAGGCGCGCGGTGCCGTTGAGCTTGCGCTTGTGCAGGTTGAAGAGCGCCTCGACATCATCGCCTTCGTACAGGAACTGCACGCGTGCGGCGGCTTCGTCATAGCCTTCAAAACCCTGCGCCGGTGCATTGGCGCGGGTGTTGGTGACCCAGTCGTCGCGGCGCTGGTACAACGCCGACACACGGGCCGACCAGCGGCTGGTCAGCGGGCCACCGTAGGCGGCCTGGGTGTTCCAGGTGTTGTAGCTGCCGTAGGCCACCTTGATGTAACCGTCGGCATCCTGCGAGGGACGTGCCGAATCGAACTTGACCACGCCTGCCGGGGTATTGCGGCCGAACAGCGTGCCCTGCGGGCCACGCAGCACTTCCACGCCGGCCAGGTCGAACAGCGGGAAGCCCTTCAGCAGCGGGCTTTCCTGCACCACATCGTCATACACCAGCGAGACCGGCTGCGACGCGTTGAGATCGAAATCGGTGTTGCCCAGGCCGCGGATGTAGAAGCGCGGGAAGGCACGGCCGTAGGAGGATTCGATGTTCAGGCTGGGCACGCGCGCGGACAGGAAACGGATGTCGTCGCCGGCGGAACCGAGCACGTCGAGCTTTTCACCCTGGATGGCCGAGATCGATACCGGCACGTCCTTGGCGTTCTCGACACGGCGCTGGGCCGTCACCTGCAGGGTATCCAGGGCGACCGGATCCTTGGTGGCGGGGGCGTCCTGGGCTGCGGCCGTCAATGGCAGCAGGGCGGCAAGGGCGATGGCGAGCGGATGCACGGACGCAGTACGGCCGTGGGCAGTGCGGTTCGGGAACATGGCGATTAGGCTGTGTTGGGAGGGGTGGTGGACCGGCGCTACCAGACAATTGTTGCAGTACAACAACAACGCCGCAAATCACGGCTATTCATTACTGGCGCTGAACATGGCGCTGGGGCCTCCCGCCGCCGTGGGGCAGGACCGGCCGGTTCGGCAGTGAAGGCGCGATTCTGGCTACGATCTGACCGCATCGCCTGCGCTGGACGGCCAGCGGCCGGCGCTACCGGTATGCTGGCGCCCTCAATGCCCATTCACTTTCTGCGATCCCGATGAAATCACTGCGCCGCACCCGTCTCACGCTGTCCGTTGCCCTGCTCGGCCTGCTGGCCGGTTGCGGCGGTGATCCCGTCCGCCCGACCCCGCCGCCGGTGGTCACCACGGTGGTACCGGCCAAGCCGGTCAAGATCGGCATCGCGCTGGGTGGCGGTGCGGCCAAGGGCTTTGCGCATATCGGCGTGATCAAGATGCTGGAAGCCAACGGGTTCGAACCGGTGGTGGTATCCGGTACCAGCGCCGGCAGCGTGGTCGGTGCGCTGTATGCCAGTGGCATGAATGCCTTCCAGATGCAGTCCAAGGCGGTGGCGCTGGATGAAACCAGCATCCGCGACGTGCGCCTGTTCTCCGGCGGCCTGGTGCAGGGCCAGAAGCTGCAGGACTACGTCAACGCGCAGGTCGGCAACCGCCCGATCGAGAAGTTCAGCAAGCCGTTCGCGGCCGTGGCCACCCAGCTGGAAACCGGCGACCGCGCGATCTTCGTGCGTGGCAATGCCGGCCAGGCGGTACGCGCCTCCAGCAGCATCCCCGGCGTGTTCGAGCCGGTGAAGATCGGCAAGGGCAACTACATCGACGGCGGCGTGGTCAGCCCGGTACCGGTGGATGCCGCGCGCCAGCTCGGCGCCGACTTCGTGATCGCCGTGGACATCTCCAGCAAGGCCAGCGGCAAGGCGCCGACCGGCATGCTCGGCATCGTCAACCAGTCGATCTCGATCATGGGCCAGCGCCTGGGCGAGCAGGAACTGGCGCGCGCGGACATCATCATCCGCCCGAAGGTGCTGGACATCGGCGCGGCCGATTTCAGCCAGCGCAACAACGCGATCCTGGAAGGCGAGAAGGCCGCGATGGCCGCGATGCCGCAGATCCGCGCCAAGATCCAGCAGTTGCAGAAGGCCCGCGCCGCTGCACTGGCGCCGCCGCCGGCCAAGCCCAGGTGCGATGAACCTTCGCGCATGGGCAAGTTGATGGGGCGCAAGGAAAAGTGCGAGGGCTGAGGGCCGGCGCTACCCGCTTCATTCCAGCTGCGACAACGGCAGCGCGCGGAAATCCTTCACCGTGCGCAGCACGAAGCTGGAGTTCACGTCGGCCACCCCTGCCGCGTTGAGCAGCTTGTCCAGCAGGAAGCTGGAGAAGTGCGCCAGGTCGCGCACGTAGATGTGCAGCAGGTAGTCCATGTCGCCGGTGAGCGCGTGGCAGGCCACTACTTCATCCCACACCAGCACGCTGTCGGCGAACACGCCGATGGCATGCTGGTCGTGCTTCTCGAGCTGGACGCGGACGAAGGCCTGCAGACCCAGGCCGATCAGGCGTGGCTCCAGCCGTGCCCCGTAGCCGGCGATCACCCCTTCGTTCTCCAGCCGCTGCACGCGGCGCAGACAGGCCGACGGCGACAGGTTGACCCGGGCGGCGAGCTCGGCGTTGGTGGCGCGGCCGTGCTGCTGGATTTCGGCCAGCAGGCGCAGATCCGTGCGGTCGAACTGGTTATCTCCGGCCATTGTTGCTCCGCAACATGAGGTGGACGCAAGGATATTGCGCCAATCCAGCGTATCCGTGCAACTTTGCAATCCTCTTGCGCGCGCCCTGCCCTAGCATCGTGGGATGACTTCCCAGGAGACCACCACGATGGAAACCGCCACCACCCCGCGCCGCGTCGAACACCAGCAGACCGACAAGGGATACGTGCCGGTCTATACCACCGCCCTCGTGGAACAGCCTTGGGACAGCTACACCGCCGACGACCACGCCACCTGGAGCACGCTGTACCAGCGCCAGCGTGAGCTGCTGGTGGGCCGTGCCAGCAAGGAGTTCCTGCAGGCGCAGGACGAGATGGGCATGAGCGCGCACATGATTCCGCGCTTCGACCAGCTCAACGAGGTGCTGGGGGCCGCCACCGGCTGGACCCTGGTGGGCGTGGAAGGGCTGCTGCCGGAACTGGATTTCTTCGACCACCTGGCCAACCGCCGCTTCCCGGTGACCTGGTGGATCCGTCGCCCGGACCAGATCGACTACATCGCCGAACCGGACATGTTCCATGACCTGTTCGGGCATGTGCCGCTGCTGATGAACCCGGTGTTCGCCGACTACATGGCCGCCTATGGGCGCGGCGGCGTGAAAGCGCATGCGATCGGCCCGGAGGCGCTGCAGCACCTCACCCGGCTGTACTGGTACACGGTGGAGTTCGGGCTGATCAACACCGACGAAGGCCTGCGCATCTACGGTGCCGGCATCGTGTCTTCAAAGGGCGAATCGCTGTACTCGCTGGAGTCGGACGCGCCGAACCGGATCGGGTTCGACCTGGCGCGGATCATGCGCACCAAGTACCGCATCGACACCTTCCAGAAGACCTACTTCGTCATCGACAGCTTCGAGCAGTTGATGCAGGCAACCTCGCCGGACTTCACCCCGATCTATGCCTCGCTGGAGCAGCTGGAACACCTGCCAGCCGGTGACGTGCAGGACGGCGACACGGTGTTCCACACGGGCACCGGCGAAGGTTGGGCGGACGGCGGCGACGTGTAAGGGATACGGCGGTGGTGCGCAGTCGCGTACCGCCGCGCTCTGCTAAGGTCGAACGCCCGATCACCCGCGGCGTTCAGTGCCCATGCCCCTTTCAGCGCTCCGCATCGTAAGCCTGCACTTCGACGATACCCACCTGCACCTGCAGTTGGCCAATGGCCAGCAGCTCAGCGGATTCCTCACGCAGAACCCGCGTTTGAAGGAGGCCTCCGACGAGCGGCGCGCACAGTGGGTGCTGACCGACGATGGTTTCGGGGTCAACTGGCCAGCGCTGTGCCCGGTATCGCCGACCGGCACGATCTACGCGCTGGACCTGCTGTGGGATGCCCGCTACGACAACGCACTGAAACGCCTGCACGCCTTGGACTGGAACCTGGATGCGGTGTCCCCGCAAGACCAGCAGCTGGTCGCGCTGTGGCGGATGGAGGCCGACATCAACAATGGCGGTTTCATGCAGTTCCTGTGCAACTGGGGTGACCGCACCTGTCAGCTTGCCCTGCAGGCGCTGGGTGACATCGGCGCGGTGCAGACACGCGCCGCGCTGGCCGGCATGCGTGGGTTGCTGGATCGTTTCGAAGACGATCCGGCAGTCACCGAGCTTGCCGATCTATACGGCGCGATGACGGAGCTGGAACAGCAGACACTGGGAGCATTTGAGGAAGCGTACTACGCGCGGCCGGAGGATCTGGCGCGGCTGGGATTGCTGCATTTCGGCCCCGGACCGACCGACGACACGGTATGAAGCGCATGCGCGCATCGGTTTCCTTTCAGTGCCTGCCCTGGTCAGCGCGGATACGCCAGCAGTACCACCAGATCCGCGTCACCGCGCTGCTGCAGCGCGTGTGAGCTACCGGTGCGGGTCAGCAGCGCATCGCCTGCGCCGACGTCATGCCGCTTCCCATCCAGCACATAGCTGCCCTGCCCGCTGACGATGTAGTAGATCTCATCCTTGTGCTGCGGATGCAGGCCGATGCCCGCGCCCTTGTGCAGTACACGCTTGCGCAGCACGAACGGCAGGTCGGTGTCTTCGGCAAAGAAAGGGTACGCCGTGGTCGGCCCTGCCCCGCCATGCGGACCTGGCTGGGTCACCGCGATGTCGCGTTCGTGGACGACGCGCGATGGTTTCACCACCTCACTGCCCTGCCCTGCGCGCACCTCGCAGTCGATATCCCGCGTTAGTGCGGCCTTGAGGTCCGGGCGCAGCGCCACCCAGTCGCGCATCACCAGGCACGCCACGGCGTTCGCGCCGGCCACGCTGAAGTGCGTGCCATCGGCCTTGTTCTGCTCGGGGACGAACAGGAAATACGGGCGCGCGCCCTGCTCGCCCAGCGCGCGGATCCAGCGGCTGGAACTGTCGTTGAGATCGATCAGTGCAACCTGTTTGCGTGCGGCCAGCTGCTTCATGGCCTGGGTGTACAGCGCATGCGTATCCAGCAGCGAACCGAAGTCGTACAGCAGCCGCGCCACCGGGGTGATCAGGACCGGCGTGGCACCCTTTTCGCGGGCCAGCTGCACATAGCGCAGCAGGTACTGCGGGTACTCCGTGGCCGGGTCGGTATAGCGCGTGGGATCTTCGCGCTTGGCATCGTTGTGGCCGAACTGGATGAGCAGGACGTCGCCGCGCTGGAGTTCGGCGGCAATCGCGTCCAGGCGCTTCTCATCGATGAAGCTGCGCGTACTGCGCCCGCCCTTGGCGTGGTTGCGCACGTCCCACACCGCCGGATCCAGATAGCTCTGCAGGGCCTGGCCCCAACCGGCCTGCGGTGCGCGCTCCGGGCCGTATTCGGCTGCGGTGGAGTCACCGGCGATGAAGATGCGTTGCGGGGCGGCATAAGCGGTGCTGACCAGCAGCAATGAGCACAGCAGCAAGCGCAGCATGAAGAAGTCCCGGTAGAGCCGAGCCATGCTCGGCTGCTCTTGTACGCCTGTTCGCGTGGGCCAGCACGCTCCCCACGCGTGGGAGCGTGCCGGGGTGTGGCTTATCTCGCCAGCCAGCCGCCATCCACCGGCAGCACCGCGCCGTTGACGTAATCCGATGCACTGGACGCCAGGAACACCGCCGTACCGCCAAGGTCCTCCGGGGTGCCCCAACGCGCGGCTGGAATACGCGCCAGGATCGACGCGTTGCGGTCTTCGTCGGCACGCAGCGCGGCGGTGTTGTCGGTCGCCATGTAGCCGGGCGCGATCGCGTTGACGTTGATGCCCTTGTTGGCCCACTCATTGGCCAGCAGCCGGGTGATGCCGGCGATGCCGCTCTTGCTGGCGGTGTAGGACGGCACGCGGATGCCGCCCTGGAAGGACAGCATCGAGGCGATGTTGATGATCTTGCCACGGCCCTGCGCGATGAAGTGCCTGCCGGCCGCCTGCGAGATGAAGAAGGCGGACTTGATGTTGACGTTCATCACGTCATCCCAGTCCTGCTCGCTGAAATCCACCGCGTCGGCGCGGCGGATCAGCCCGGCGTTGTTGACCAGGATATCCAGCCCACCCAAGCCTTCGATGGTTTCGCGGATCACCCGCTCCACCGGCTCGATGCTGATCAGGTTGGCTTCGATGGCCAGGCAGCGACGGCCCAGCGCGGTGATCTTGGCGATGGTCTCGGTGGGCGGCGCGATGCCGGCCACGGCGACGTCGGCGCCGGCCTGTGCCAGCGCCACCGCGATGCCCTGCCCCAGGCCGGTATTGCCACCGGTAACCAGGGCGACCTTGCCTTCCAGACTGAACGGATTAGCCATTGCGTATGCGGTCCTTTTCCAATGCGGAACAGGCACCGCCCGCGTGCAGCGGACGGTGCGCGGTGGGTTACTTGAGCTGGCAGATGTCCAGCACGTGCATGTCGGTGTAATCCAGGTTCTCGCCGCCCATCGCCCAGATGAAGGCGTAGTTGCTGGTGCCGGCGCCCATGTGGATCGACCACGGCGGGGACACCACCGCTTCGTTGTTCTGGATGACGATGTGGCGCTGCGCGTCCGGCTCGCCCATGAAGTGGTAGACGCGGTCGTTGGCGCCCAGGTCGAAGTAGAAATAGACCTCGCTGCGGCGGTCGTGCAGGTGCGGCGGCATGGTGTTCCAGACGCTGCCCGGCTTGAGCACGGTCAGGCCCAGCAGCAGCTGCGAGGACTGGCAGGTGGCCGGCACGATGTACTGGTAGATGGTGCGTTCGTTGCTGGTTTCCAGCGCGCCACGCTCCAACGCGACCGCGTCCTTGATCGACAGCTGCTTGGTCTCGAAGCGCGCGTGCGCCGGGGTCGAGGCCAGATAGAACTGGGCCGGGTTGGCCGCATCGTCGGAGGCGAACACCACCTCCTTGCTGCCCATCGCCACGTACAGGCCATCCTTCGGGCCGAGCGTGAACACGGTGCCATCGACGGTGACAGTGCCACCGCCGCTGCCGACGTTGATCACGCCCAGTTCGCGACGCTCCAGGAACGGGTGGCCAGCGGCCGAGGCCGGCTCGGTCTGCACGGGCAGGGCCAGCGGACCAGTGACCGGGGCGGCACCGCCGAGCACGAAGCGCTCGTAGTGGGTGTACTTCAGCGTCACCGCATCGGCGTTGAACAGGCCGTCGAGCAGGTACAGCTCGCGCAGGTCGTCATTGCTGGCGCCCTTGATGGCGTCGGGATGGGTGGCGTAGTGGGTTTTGCAGTACATGGCGTCTCCAGGGCAGGGGTGGGCCGACGGGTCGGCCCCGGCGCGATTTCCGATCATTCTAGTCAGTTAGGAAACCGGTGTCATTTTGCAGCGCACGATGGGCCGGATGGCCCGGGGGCGGGGTCAGGACGGAAAAGGCGTCACGACCAACGGTCGTGACCTACCGAGGATTACCCCCGTAGGGGTTAATCCTCCGGCGGCTGGCAGGAATCGCGCACGATCAGGTGCGGGCGCACGCTGGCAATCTGCAACGCGACCTGGGCCTCGGGCTGGATCAGCATCGCCGCGGCGGTGCGCCCGGTGTCGCGGGTATGCCGGCGCACCGAGGTCAGCGAGGGCCACAGGCGCGAGGCCAGCGGGCTGTCGTCGTAGCCGATGATCGACAACTGGCGCGGGATGTTGATGCCCGCGCGCAGCGCCACTTTGTAGATGCCGGCGGCCATTTCATCGTTGCCGGTGAAAATCGCGGTCGGGCGCTGCTTGCCGAGCAGCAGCTTCTCGGCCGCGGCCACGCCGGATTCGAAGGTATAGCCAGCCTCGACGATGCGCCCCGGCGGCAGTTCGATGCCACGCTGGGCGAGGGCGTCGATGAAGCCGGCGGTACGCTCATGTGCCGAACGGTAGGCGCTCGGGCCGGTGACCAAGGCGATATCGCGGTGGCCGAGCGAGAGCAGGTAATCGGCGGCTTCGGCAGCGCCATCGCGGTCATGGGTGACCACCATCTGCGAGGTGTCATCCAGCGGCAGCGCGGCGATGCGGGTGAAGCGGCAGCCGATCTCATCCAGCATGTCCACCAGCGCCTGGTCTTCGGAGGCACGCGGCACCAGGATCACCCCGTGCAGCTTCTGCTGCTGCACGAAGCGGCGCACGCCCTCGATGTAGCCGGGGCTGCGCGAATCGCAGGGATGCACCACCAGCTCGAAACTGGAGCCGCGCAGCGCGTCCAGCGCGCCGTACTGCATGTCCACGATGTACTGCGCGGTGGGGTTGTCGTAGACCATGCCGATCAGGAACGAACGCCGGAACGCCAGCCCGCGCGCCAGCGGATCGGGCGAATAGCCCACCTCACGCATCAGCGCCTCGACCTTCTCACGGGTGTCTTTGCGCACCAGCGGGGAGTTGTTGATGATGCGCGAAACGGTCTTCTTGGAGACCCCGGAAAGACGCGCGATGTCGTTGATCGTGGCGGCCTTGCCCTTGGTCAATCCATGCGGCTGGGTCGGATCGGTTTTGCTGCGCAATGACATGTCGTTCGAACCGGGATGAGTCGGGGGATTCTAGCGGGCCGTTCAATCCAGGGCCCGATAGCGGAAATGGCGGAACCGCACCTGGCCGTTGCCCGCCGCATACAGCGCCGGCTTCAGGGCCAGGAACCTGCCCGCCACATTGTGATGGTAGCCGGAGACTTCCATCTGAACCGGGTACTTCTGCCAGGTCCTGCCGTCGGTGCTGGAGTGGACGGTGACGATGTGGCGGTTGTTGGTCACCCGCAGCCACAGCCGCCCGCCGGTGGCACTGGGCGCCAGCCGGGCAGGGCGCTCTTCCCCGTAGCGGTGCAGGATGAAGGCCTCACCATTGCTGCCCACCCCGGCGTACAGGCGCTCGCTGTAGAACAGCAGGGCACCGCCGACCGCGCCGGGCGCGATCTCCATCTCGACCTCGAACTGGTAGGCCGGGTCGCCGGCGATGGCGGTCAACGGCGAGGCATCGCGCGGGGTGTCGCCCTTGCCCTGCAGGGCCAGGCCATCGCCGGCGAAGTCCAGGCGCTGGTACTCGTCCTGGGCAGGATTGAAGAACGACCACTGCGCGCCCAGCGCCGGGCCGCTGAAGTCATCCGAGAGTGCCATGCCATGCGGGCCAAGCGCCTTTCCCGCCGGCTTGGCCAGCGGCTGGCCCAGATCGCCGCCCTTGGCCACGAACCAGCCATCGTCGGTCCACTCGATCGGCTCCAGCAGCGCCTGCCGGCCCAGCGTCCAGAAGCCGTTCTCGTAACCGTGGTACATCATCCACCAACGCCCATCCGTGCCCTCGATGACGGTGGCATGGCCACGCGACCACCACGGCTCGGCGGCCGAACGGGTGCGGGTGATCGGGTTGTTCGGCGCGTTCTGCCACGGCCCATGGATCGAGCGCGAACGCGCGGTGATCACCATGTGCCCGGTCGGCGGGCCGGCGGTGCCGCCCACGGCGGTGGTCATGTAGAACCAGCCATCGCGGCGGTGGATCTTCGGGCCTTCCTGCGCGTAGGCCTCCACGTCCCAGCTTTGCGGATACTGCCAGCCGTCGTAGACATGCCGCGGCGTGCCGACCACGCTGAGACCGTCGTCAGCGAGCTGCACGTAGTCGCCGCCACTGAGGAACAGATAGCGCTTGCCGTCCTCGCCGACCGCATGGCCCGGATCGATGTACCTGCCCAGGCCGATATCGATCGGCTCGCTCCATGGCCCCGTGATCCGGTCGGCCCAGACCACGAAGTTGCTGCGCCCGGTGGCGGTGCGTGCCGGGAAGTAGATGAAGTAGCGGCCATCGTGCTTGACGATGTCCGGGGCCCAGATCGCACCCACGTTGCGGGTGATCGCATGGCCCAGCGGCTGCCAGTTGACCAGGTCACGCGAATGCCAGATCGGCAGGCCGGGGTAGGCATCGAACGAGGACAGGGTGAGGTAGTAGTCCTCACCGTCCTTGAGCACGGACGGGTCCGGGCGGTCACCGGCCAGCACCGGATTAAGGAACGTCCCATTGCCGAGATCGGCCTGGCGCTGGTGCTCGATGCCGCGTTTCCAGGCCGGCGCCGCGCCGGGTTCGGCGGCGTGGCCGGTGCCGGCCAGCAGCAGGCAGCCTGCAACGATGCCGGCCAGCAGGTGGTGCAGTGTCATGGTCTGTCTCCAGTAGGCGGCCGACGGCTCAGCTGCGCAGCAGCTGCGGCAGCCACAGCGACAGCTGCGGGAAGAAGGTCACGATCAGCAGCACCGACAATGCCGCGAACCAGAACGGCCAGATCGAACGCATGCTCTCGCCGACACTGATCTTGCCGATCGCCGTGCCGATGAACAGCACCGATCCCACCGGCGGTGTGACCAGTCCCAACCCACCGGTGAGCACCAGCACCAGACCGAAGTGGATCGGGTCGATGCCGTAGGCCTTGGCCACCGGCAGGAAGATCGGCGTGCAGATCAGGATCATCGGTGCCAGGTCCATGAAGGTACCCAGCAGCAACAACATCACCACGATCATCAGCAGCACCATGAAGCGGCTGTGCGCGAACGACTGCAGGAAATCCACCGCCGCGGCAGGCACTTCCAGGTAGGCCAGCAGCCAGCCGAATACCGCCGCAGTGGCGATCACGAACAGGATCACCCCGGTGCTGCGCGCGGCATGGGTGACGGTACCCAGGAACGCACGCCAGTTGAGCTGGCGGTACAGCACGCTGGTGACCAGCAGGGCGTACACCACGGCGATGGCCGCACTCTCCACCGCAGTGAAGATGCCGGCACGGATGCCCACGAAGATCAGCGCGACCAGGCCCAACCCGGGCAGGGCGGAGACCAGCCGCAGCAGCACCGCGCGCATGCCCGGGAACACTTCCACCCCGTAGCCCCGCTTTCGCGCGACCGCGTAACCGGTGACCATCAGCGCCACCGTCATCAGCAGGGCCGGGGCGATGCCCGCCGCGAACAGATCGGCGATGGACAGCCCGCCACCGGCGGCAGCGGAGAACAGGATCAGGTTGTGCGAAGGCGGCACCAGCAGCGCCACCAGCGCGGCGGTGATGCTGACGTTGACGGCGAAATCGCGGTCGTAGCCGCGCTTGACCATCTGCGGAATCATCGTGCCGCCCACCGCCGAGACATCGGCAATGGCCGAGCCGGACACGCCGCCGAAGAACAGCGAGGACAGGATCGAGACCTGGCCCAGGCCACCGCGCAGGCGCCCCACCAGCGCCGAGGCCAGCGAGATCAGGCGTTCGGAGATGCCGCCGCGCATCATGATTTCACCGGCAAAGATGAACAGTGGAATCGCAATCAGCGAGGCCGAGCCGGTACCGGCGGAGATCTGCTGGACCAGCACCAGCGTGGGCAGGTCCAGATACCACAGCGTGGCCAGCGCGGCAGCGGCCAGGGCATAGGCCACCGGCACGCCGAGCAGCAGCAACAGCGCGAAAACCATGAACAGGATCGTGATACCCATGACTCAACGGTCTCCTTCAGCAGCGACGTCGGCCGGCGAGATCGCCTGCACCATCTGGTTCAAGGCGAACAACGCCATCAGCGCGCCACCGACGGCCAGCGGCAGGTAGTTGATGCTCTGTGGCAGCGGCGCGCCGGCGGCTTTGATGTCCAGCCCATCCAGCAGCAGCACCGCGGCCCACCAGGCGATCACCACGCCGATCACCGCCACCACAAGGGCCGAGAACAGGTCCACCGCGCGGCGCACGGCCGGGTGCAGGCGCTCGGCCAGCAGGAAGAAGCCGAAGTGGCGCCGGGTGTGCACACCCGTTGCTGCGCCCAGGCTCATCGCGGTGGCCAGCAACAGCAGCGTGACCGGCTCGGTCCAGCTCGGCGAATCGTTGATGACGTAGCGGGCAAACACCTGCCAGCCCTGCACCACCACCAGCCCGAGCAGGGCCAGTACGGCGATGTGGATGGCGACCTCGGCAATGCCGTTGAGCAGGCGCTGCGGCGCGCTGGGAACGATCACGGTCAGTTCGGAAACGGGTTCGGACATCGCGGCAGACCTCAGGCGAAGTCGCGGATGCGACGGGTGAGCGCGGCCAGGTCCGGCTGCTGCAGGTACTGCTGCAGCAACGGATCGGCGGCCTTGCGGAAGGCCGGCATGTCGACCTCGTTGAAGCGGATGCCGAAGTCGGCCACGGCCTGGCGTGCGCTGTTTTCCGAGGCATCCCACTGTTGGCGCATCACGGTGACCGACTCCCGCGCGGTTTCCAGCAGCAGCTGGCGGTCGGCCGGGGTCAGCGCGTCGAAGCTGGTGCGCGACATCAGCAGCACGTCCGGCGCATAGGAGTGATCGCTCTGCGACCAGTAATGCGCGGCTTCGAAATGACGGCTGGAGTGGAAGCTGCGCATGTTGTTTTCCGCACCGTCGATCATGTGCGTTTCCATGCCCGAGAAGGTATCGCCCAGCGACATCGGCGTCGGGTTGGCCCCGAGCAGGCGCATCAGCTGGATGAAGATGTCCGAGGACGCCACGCGCAGTTTCAACCCGTGCAGGTCGCGCGGTTCCACGATGGGATGCTTGGTGTTGTAGAAGCAGCGCGCGCCGGAATCGTAGATTGCCAAGCCCACCAGGTCGCGGCGTTCAAAGCCGCCGAGCACCGCATCGGCGATGCCGCCGTCGAGCGCGCGGCGCATGTGCGCCACCGATTCGAACACGTACGGCAGGCACAGCGCCTGAGTCAGCGGAAAGGCGTTGTTGAGCGCGCCGGAGTACACCCGGGTGATGTCGATGGCGCCGAAGCGCGCCATGTCGATCGCCTCCGATTCGCGGCCGAGCTGGCCAGAATGGTACTGGCGCAGCTTGAGGCGGCCGCCGGTCTTTGCTTCCAGGGTCTGCCCGATCCATTTCACCGCGGTCACGGTGGGGTAGTCGGCCACATGCACATCGGTGGCGGTGAGCAACCGCGTGCCGTCGGCAGCGCTGCCGGACGGGCGCGAACACCCCGCCAATACCGGCGCGCTGAGCGCGCCGAGGCTGGTACTGAGAAACCTTCTGCGAGTAATCATCTGCGCCCTCCCAAGCGTACTCGCCATGTCCGCCCGGCTTACCCGGCGGCGATGGCCCTGCAGGTAATGTCGCCGTAGCCGGCGAAACGGATCAACGCCTGTTGGCCCACGGCGATGTCATGGATGCCGGTGGCATTGCCACTGGCGATCAGGTCGCCGGCCTTGAGCGGCCGTCCGCGCTGCGCCGAGCGCGCCAGTGCGAACGCATACGCGGTGCGCAGGCCACCGGGCAGCAGCGTCGCGCCACCGGTACCCACCACCGCCCCTTCGATTCGGGTTTCCGCACGCAGGTCGGCATCGTCCAGCGCGGTCCAGTTGGGGATCTCCGCGCCGAGCACCAGGCCGTTGTTGTTGCCGAAATCGGAGACCACCACGCGCGGCCCGAGCTGATTGATGGTGGCCAACGGGCTGCTGGCCACTTCCACGCCGATGAACAGGCGGGCGGGCAGGGCTTCGGCCTGTTCCGGGGTCCAGTGCAGCTGGTCGGCCGGTGCGTCCTCGAGCAGCTGGATCACGAACTCGGCCTCGACCGCGCCGAAGCCGCCGACGAACACCGGGATATCCACTGTTCCACCGGTAGCATTCCAGAGCCGGCGCGCGAAGATCGGGCCCAGCAGGCGGTCGTCGCCGGAACTGTCGCGGCGTTCGGCGGCGATGTAGCCCACCTTCCAGCCGACCACGGTGTCGTCCCACAGGCCGATCGCCAGGTCCTGCACGCGATAGGCGCTGACCAGGTCGGACGGTATCTCGCCGGGAAAGTCGGGCAGGGCGCGGCCCTGCTGGCGGGCGCTGACGAAGGCCTGGGCGATATCACCCCAGCCCGGTTCGGGCAGGTCCTGTGTGCCGTGGTCGTTGCTCAAGCGGGTCTCCCGGTGAATGGTGCGCTGCCCATCGACAGCGCCTGGATGAGCTGTATATGGTAAACCGGTGTCATTGGCAATGTGCAGCGCGTCAGAATCGGGCACGATGACGGTGCGCCTCATCCACAAAGGACTCCTCGATGCCCCGCGTTCCGTTGAAGTTGCTGGCCTGGCTGCTGCTGTGCGGCGCCCCGCTCCTGCTGCAGGCCGCGCCGCGCAGCGTGCCCGATACCGAACCGGCACCGGGCAGTGCCGAGCGCATCGCGCTATGGCCGGCCGGCCAGGTACCGGGCGAGCAGGGCCCGCCGCGGGTGCCCAACGTGATCGAACGCAGCAGCGATGCCGCGCTGCCCGACCGCTACATCGACGATGTCGACGCGCCCTACCTGGTCGCCTACCGTCCCGCCCATCCCACCGGCACTGCGCTGCTGGTGATTCCCGGCGGGGGCTACCAGCGCATCGTGCTCGACAAGGAGGGCACCGCACTGGTGCCGGACTTCGTCGAACGTGCGGGCATTACCCTGTTCGTGCTGCGCTATCGGCTGCCAGCCGGGCGCAGCGACCGCCAGGCCGCGCTGGCCGACGCGCAGCGTGCCCTGCGTGTGATCCGCGCCGGTGCCCGCCGCTGGCAGCTGGACCCGGGCCGCATCGGGGTGATGGGCTTTTCCGCCGGCGGCCATATCGCGGCCCGGCTGAGCACCGGATTCGATCTGCCGGTGTATCCCGCACGCGATGCCATCGACGCGCAGTCCGCGCGCCCCGACGTCGCGCTGCTGCTGTATCCGGTAATCGACATGGGCCCGCACTCGCACACCGGCTCGCGCAAGCGGCTGCTCGGCGAGCATCCCGATGCCGCGCTGGTGGCCCAGTTCTCGATGCAGGACCACGCGCGCCCGGACATGCCGCCCACCTTCCTGGTGCACGCGCAGGACGATACGGTGGTGTCGGTGCGCAACAGCCTGGCCTACTACCAGGCGCTGGTGCAGGCCGGCGTGCCCACCGAGATGCATCTGTTCGCCCACGGCGGACATGGCTTCGGCGTGCGTATTCCACCCGGTTCGACCACCGCGCAATGGCCGGCGCTGGCGCTGCGCTGGATCGATGCGCAGGCCGTAGGAGGCCGCCGATGAGCGATGCGCCCAGCGACCTGCAACGCCGCCGCTTCCTGCAGGACAGTGCGCGCTATGCCGCGCTGCTCGCGGCGGGCAGCCTGCCGCTGCTGTCGGCGGCGGCCATTGCTGCGCCCGTGTCGCAAATGGGCACAGCGCCGGTGGTGCAGGTCCGCAGCGGCCGCCTGCGCGGGGAACTGCAGCAGAGCGTGAACGTGTTCCGTGGCATTCCCTACGGTGCCGACACCCGACCCCGACGCTTCCAGCCGGCCTTGCCGGAGCTGCCGTGGCGCGGCATTCGCGAGGCACGCCGTTACGGCGACGCCGCACCGCAGACCGGCAGTGACGGCCCCGGCAGCGAGGATTGCCTGTATCTCAACGTGTGGACCCCCGCACTGCGCGACAGCGGCAAGCGGCCCATCCTGTTCTACATCCACGGCGGCGCCTACAACAACGGCTCAGGCAGTGACCCGCTGTACGACGGCAGCGCGCTGTGCCGGCGCGGCGACGTGGTGGTGGTGACGGTCAACCATCGGCTCAATGTATTCGGCTATCTGTACCTGGCCCAGCTCGGCGATACGCGCATGGCCGATTCGGGCAATGTCGGCCAGCTGGACCTGATCCAGGCGCTGCATTGGGTACGCGAACATGCCGACACGTTCGGCGGGGATGCCGACAACATCACCGTGTTCGGTCAATCCGGTGGCGGCGCCAAGATCGCCACGCTGATGGCGATGCCCGCCGCGCGCGGGCTGTTCCAGCGCGCCTGGACCATGAGCGGCCAGCAGGTCACCGCCGCCGGGCCGCGCGCGGCCACCCAGCGCGCGCGCATCGCGATGCAGGCGGTGGGCGCGCGTGATGTCGAGGCCCTGCGCAGCATGCCGATGGCAGCGCTGCTGGCGGCCACCCGCGCGCGCGATCCGTCGCGGGTGGAAGACACCGGCCTGTACTTTGGCCCGGTGCTGGATGGCGGCGCGCTGCCGGTGCATCCGTTCTGGCCCGAAGCCGCTGCGCAGTCCGCGGCGATCCCGATGGTGATCGGCAACACCCGCGATGAGACCCGTGCATTCCTGGGCCACGATCCGGCCAACTTCGCCCTCACCTGGGACACGCTGCCGGCCAAGCTCGAACAGCAGCAGTTCGTGGATCTGCTGCCGGCCACGGTGATCGCCGCCTACCGGCGGATGTACCCGCACTACACGCCTTCACAGGTGTTCTTTGCCGCCACCACGGCCGGCCGCTCCTGGCGCGGTGCGGTGGAGGAGCTGGAAGCGCGTGCACGCCAGCGCGCGCCCACCTGGGCCTACCAGCTGGATTGGGGCTCTCCGCTGGACGGTGGCCGGTTGGGCGCGTTCCATACGCTGGATATCCCGTTGGTGTTCGACACCACCACCCAGGCCGGCTCACGCACCGGCTCGGGCGCGGACGCCACGCGCATGGCAACACTGATGAGCGAGGCCCTGCTGGCCTTCGCCCGGCATGGCGATCCCAACCATGCCGGGCTGCCGGCGTGGCGCGGCTATTCGCTGACACGCCGCGAAACGATGCTGTTCGACCTCACCCCACAGCTGGCCGATGACCCGCGCGGCGGCGAGCGCGAACTGTATCGGCAGGTCCCGTTCGTACAACGCGGAACGTTCTGAGCGCGCACGTGCAGCAATAGGCAATTCCAACTGAAACACGCGATCTGATCACTACGTCGCGGATCGTGTGGCGATTCAACGTGAATCCGGTCAAACATGTTGTTAACCCCGATCGCCTAGACTGCAGGCATGCAAGCCACCTGCACGCCGTTTCCTCCGTTCCATGGGCGCGATCGACTGATCGCCGCCATCGACCACGCGGTGCAGCACGACGATCCACATCGGATCGCCACCACGTTGCGCCAGGCGCTGCGCGAGGCCATCGCCGACAGCCGCATCCAGCTGCCGGCCTGCGTGCACCGCCCGATCAGCGACCACTACGCCCGCCGCGAGCTCTACCGCAGCAGCGCACACGGGTACAGCATCGTGGCGATGAGCTGGGGCCCGGGGCAGGGCACGCCGCTGCATGACCACAGCGGGCTGTGGTGCGTGGAAGGGGTGTGGCTGGGCCAGCTGGAGATCACCCAGTACCGCCTGCTGCACCGCGACGGTGAGCGTTTCAACTTCCGCGCCGAGCCGGCGATCGTGGGCGACTGCGGCAGTGCCGGCAGCCTGATTCCGCCGCACGAGTACCACACCATCCGCAACACCAGCGAAGAAGAACTGGCGATTTCGGTGCATGTCTACGAAGGCGAGATGACCCGCAGCGCGATCTTCGAGCCCGAGGGCGAGGGTTGGTACCAGCGCCGCGTGCAGGCAATGGAAACCGACGCCGCGTAAGCGGTAGTGCCGAGCCATGCTCGGCAACAACATCCGGAGCAAGGCCAACGGATAATCCACCGACGCCCCCGGAGCCCCAGATGTCCACCCATCCCTTCCAACAAGTCAACGTTTTCAGCCCCGATCCCCTCAGGGGCAATCCGCTGGCGGTAGTACTAGCGGCCACCACCATCGACCCTGCACGCATGGCCGCGTTCGCCCGATGGACCAACCTGAGCGAAACCACCTTCGTGCTGCCGCCCACCGATCCGCGTGCGGACTACCGGGTGCGCATCTTCACCACGCTGGAAGAGCTGCCCTTTGCCGGTCACCCCACTCTCGGCAGTTGCCACGCGTGGCTGGCGCACGGCGGGGAGCCCAAGGGCGAACAGATCGTGCAGGAATGCGGTATCGGCCTGGTGCACATTCGCCGCAGCGCTGCCGGCCTGGCGTTCCTGGCACCGCCCTTGCTGCGTGGCATGCCACTGGAACCGGTGCTGCGCGAGCGCGTGCGCTGCGGGCTGGGCCTGTCAGCCGAGGACGTATTGGATGCCCGCTGGGTGGACAACGGCACCGGTTGGCTGGCGCTGCGCCTGCGCGACCGCGCCACGGTGCTGGCACTGCAGCCGGACTATGCGCAGCTGGAAGGCCTGAAGGTCGGCGTGTTCGGTGCCTGCCCGGAGAACGACGCGAGCGGGGCGCAGTTTGAAACGCGTGCCTTCATTGCCGGCGATGGCGCACCGGAAGATCCAGCCACCGGCAGCCTCAACGCCGGAATCGCGCGCTGGCTGCAGGCCGAAGGGCAGACCCCCGACCGCTACGTGATCAGCCAGGGCACGGTGCTGGGCCGCGCCGGCCGGCTGCAGGTCGAGCGTATCGGCGAGGACCTGTGGATCGGCGGCGACTGCGTGACCTGCATCGAAGGCACGGTGACGCTGTAAGGCCCCGCGCTACAGCGCCACCCGGTTGTTCAGCTGGGTCACCTCGGCGCTGCCGTCGGCCAGCAGCACGCGCACGCGCAGACCGCGACGATCACCGGCCGGCAGCGGCAGGCCCACGGTGTGCGTGACCGGCAGAAGATCGCGCGGCGCGGCCAGCGCAGGCACCTCGATCCGCGCGACTTCGCGGCCGTTGGCATCCTCCAGCACCGCCACGCCCACCGGGGTGGCCACATGCCCGAGGCTGTGCACGGTCACCTGCACCTGGCGACCTTCCACGCGCACATCGCCGCGGCCGATGCCCAGGTCCGGGCGCAGCTCCGCCGGTGTACCCGCCTGGACCAGTTCGAACTCGAACACCTGGGTCTGACCGGGCGGGAAGCGCAGCGTCGTGGAGGCGCTGCGTTCCAGGTTCAGCTCATGCACGCTCGGCGTGCCGTCGATGCGGTCGTCGCCATCGCGATCGACGCCGCTGCGGACCTGCCACCGGCCGGCGGTGACATTCCACGTGCTCATCTGTGCCTCCAGCGCGCGCGGCCCCAGGTTGTAGGCCATCACCGTGAAGCGCTCCGGCGAGGGCGCATGCACCAGCAACGCCACCTGCTCGGCGGCATCGGGCTGGGCGAAGCGCCAGCTCACCGTATGCCCGGGCCAGCTCTGGTTGCGCTTGAGCGCGATGCCGCCCAGCCGCGCGCGCTGCAGGAATTCGCTGGGTGCCTCGACCCGGTCGGACCACCAGTGGCCCTCGGTGTTCATGTACTCACGCTGCGCCTTGGCCTGGATGCCCTCGGCATGCAGCGCTTCCAGGTAGGCCTTGTTGCCGGTGGCCTGCCACGCCATCAGGCTGGCGAAGCCGGTGTTGCCGGCGTCGGCATCGGCGATCAGGCGTGGGTTCCACACCGCGCCACGGCCGAGCACCTCCACGTAGTTCTCGCCCAGGTTGGACAACGCACCCGGGCCGCCGCGCTCGACCCGGTAGTCCAGCGCCTGGAGGTACTTGTCGTCACCGCTCCAGCGCCACGCGGCCCAGAACGTGTGCATCACATCGCCGCCGCCGGAGCCGTTGTTGAGCTCGCCGCCGCGGGTCTTGCCGGTGGCCCAGTGAATCTCGTTGGGCAGCGTCCAGCGCCCCTTGTCATCGGTGTAGGCGTGCGCCAGGTAGCTGTCGGCCAAACCGGTGACCAAAGCACGGCTGGTGGCATCGGCGTTGTACTGGCCGACCAGGAACGCCGGATGCAGCGCCGGGAACGAGTACGGCTTCTGCCACTGCCAGTTCGGCTCGCGGTACACCTTGTTGCCGCCATACCAGTTGCTGGAGAACAGCAACTGGCCCTGCGGATTGGGCAGGATGATGCGGTCGTTGAACGCCTTCACCGTTTCCATCAGCCGCTCCACGGTGAGTGGATCGCCCCAGTTGAGGTAGAGCATGGCGCTGTTGGTGTTGATGCCTTCCTCGTAGGCGTGCAGCTCGTCGGTCTCGATGGTGCTCAGGCCATGGCTGAACATGCCATTGCGATACACCGCATCGGACAGTGCGGTGAGCGAGGCATTGAGCTTGTCCGGTTGCACGCCCATCAGCGCCAGCCCCGGCCACTGCTGGGTGAGGTCGGAATCATCGGAGATGCCACCGCCGAAATCGCCGTAGGCGATCTGGCGGTGGTCGATCCACCAGTCCACGAAGCGGCGCACGTACTTGAGGTCTTCGGTCTGGCGGAACGCCCACAGCGGCACGCCCTTGGGCGCCACCGGCTGGGTGAACGGGGACCGGCCCTGGCTGTTGTAGCTGATGTAGTTCCAGTAGAGACGGCCGAGTTCGTGGTCCGGGTCGACCCGCAGCAGGTCGGTCAGGTCCGCATACACGCGTGCGTACAGGCGCTGGCGTTTGGAGGTGGTGTGCTCTTCCACCAGGAAGCCCCAGTTGTCGCGGACCTGGTTGAAACGGTCGGCGAGGTGCTCTTTCTTCGCTTCGGCGCGGTCCTTGTAGACCATGCGGATCTCCGCGCCGTCCAGCGTGGCGGCGTTGAAGCCCGGTGCGGCCGAGGCGAGGGTGATCCACAGGCTGTCGGCAGTGAGGATGCGGTCGCGCAGGTCCAGCCACAGCGTGCGCTTCTCGCCGGGCTTGACCGACACCGACACATCGATCATGTCGCGCGCGGGCCAGATCGGGTCCTTGATGCGGAGGTTGAGCGGGATCAGCCCGTCGTGGGTGGCCGGCAGGTCCAGCGCGGGCAGGTCGATGGCCACGCCATCCAGACCATCATGCATGTTCTCCCAGCTGTAGGCCCAGCTGCGGATCAACGGTTGCGCGGCCGGTGCATCACCGACCCCAGAGGGAATCAGCACGTGCACGATCGGCAGCGGCTGTGCGGGCAGGGTATCGGCGCTGCGGCGGCGTGTGCCGGCCCCCTTGGGCAGCGCCATCACGGTGCTGCGTTCGGCGGCCGGGTAGCGGCCGTCGATATAGGTGCGCAGCGTGGCGATGTTGAGGTAATCCGGCAGCGCCTGGCTGTCGATCAGATAGCGCTGTTTGACCGTACCCGCAGGTTCCGGCGCATCGCTGACCTGGTAAGCCCAGATCTCCTGGATCGGGGTTTCCTGCGCGGTATTGCGGAAGTGCAGCACGCCGCCGGTCTGCGCGGGAATGGCATCGACGCTGCGCACCACGCCCGGCCCACGCTGCAGCAGCGTCTGTGCGGGCTGGCCCTCGCGGCTGTGGCTGAGCGAACCAAACGCCGCGCCACGCACCTCGATGCGATTGACGGTTTCGCCATCGGGCACGCTGAGGTCAAGCTGCTGGCCGCCGTCAACATAGGTATTCCAGTCCGGCAGCTGGAAGTAGTCGTTGCGGCCGGGCAGGCGTGAGCGGTTGTAGACACCCGGCCAGGTGGTTTCGGCAATGCCGTCGGTGGCCTTCCACATCCACTGCTTGTGGTCTTTGGTGTCGGCGAACTCGATCTTGCGGATCGTGGTGGTCGCTGCGGTCAGCGCGGGCGGTGCGGTGCTGTCCCAGCCGAAGCGGTGGCGCCATGCACGCATCGGATCGGGCGCTGCCACGGCCGTTTTCGGTGCCGCGTTGTTGGCCAGCGCGGCCATGCCGGCCGGATCGAGCAGACGGTCGTAGACGCGGATCTCGTCCAGGTCGCTGCCACGCAGGAAGTTGTAGCGGCTCTGTACCTGGTAGGGCGCCATCACCCGGCCGGCCAGACCAAGCTGGTCGAGCGCGGCGTCGTAGTCGGCAGTCGCGTCCTGGCGGGCGACTTCCCTGCCATCCGCATACAGGCGCACGCCATGGTCTTCATCCCAGCCGAAGGCGATGTGCTGCCAATGCCGGGGCGACGGGTTCTGTTTCAATTTGAACGAGATGCGGGTACGCGCCAGGTTGGCATCGGTGACGAATGCATCGAAGCCGTGGCCATTCCAGTCGATGCGCAGCCAGGCCATGTCCCAGCTGCTGTGGTCGGCGTAGCCCACGCGGAAGATCACGAACGGCGCTTCACCCACCGCGTAGCGGGGACGCCAGAAGAAGCCGAGCGTGCCGCGCTGGGCTTGAATGTTGCCCGGTGCGTTCCACGACAGCACGCCATCGTCTTCCCACTGGATGGCCGCACCGCGCGCGCCATCGGGCACGCGCGTCACCTTGTCCTGGAAGTTGGGCACCGGATCGCCCCGTGCGGTGTCCGCGGTGAAGCCGCTATCGGCCGAGACGTGGAACAGCAGCTGCGGTGCCTGCGGTGTCGCTGCGCCCGTGCCACCTGCGAACACCAACAGCAGTAGGGCGACAAGACAACGGCGAGGACCGTGGAAACGGACAGCGTGCAACGGCATGGCAGGTTCCTTTCGACAGCGCAACGGTACAGCGATGGAACGCGGAGCCTGATGGCCAGCAACGCACGCTAGCAAAGCCAGGGTTCCCCAACATCTTGCGACGCAGCAGCGGCGGCGCGATCGCGCACGCCGCCGCTACGGATTGCCGATCAGAACTTGTAACGCACGCCGAGCATGAACTGCCGCCCGGTTTCGGTGTATTGCAGCGGCAGGCGGCCGGTGGCCGGCGAATACACCCACTCGTCGCTGGCTTCGTTGGTGAGGTTCATGCCTTCCAGGCTCAGCTCCAGCTTCTCGTTGATCGCATAGCGGATCGAGGCGTCGATGAAGGTGGTACCGGTCATGCCATGGTAGCCATCGAGATTGAAGCCGGCTTCGGTGCCTGCTACCTGGGTCAGGTAGTCATCGCGATTGGTCGCCGAGACGCGGCCGGAGAACACCTTGCCTTCGTAGAACAGCGTGGCGTTCCACGAATTGCGCGACAGACCGGTGAGATCGGCCTTGAGCACCGGCTGGCCGCTGGAGTTGATGTACTGGATCTGCGAGTCGACCCAGGTGTAATTCAACTGCACGCCGAGGTTGGACCACTTGCCGGGCAGGAAGGTAAACGGCTGGGTGTAGTTGACCTCCACGCCCTTGAGTTCGCCGCCCGGCGTGTTCACCGGCTTGGTGTAGGTGAAGTCGCTGTCCGGGCTGGCGCCGGTACCGATCAGCAGCGCATCGGGCAGGCCGCTGAAGCTGTACGGATGGGTTTCGCGGGTGGTCTGGATGAAGGTGTCGATGTCCTTGTAGAACAGTCCGACACCGGCCATGGCGCCTTCGGCGAAATACCACTCGAAGCCCAGGTCCACGTTGGTGGCGCGGATCGGGTCGAGGTCCGGGTTGCCGGTGGCGATGGTGCGCGCCGCACCCGCCACGGCCACGGTGGACCCCGGGGTCAGGTTGCCCAGGCCCGGGCGGCTCATCACCTTGGCCGCGCCCAGGCGGATCAGGAAGTCCGGGGTGATTTCGGCCACCAGGTTGAACGAGGGCAGGGTGTCGTCGTAGGTGCGGCTGGCGGTGGTGGACACCGTGGTGGTGGTGAGCGTGGACAGGCCGGTGGCGGTCTGCTTGGTCCGCACGTAGCGCACACCGAAGTTGCCCGAGAACGGGATGCTGCCCAGTTCGGTGGAGAACTCGCCCATCAGGTAGCCGCCGCGATCCTCTTCCTCCACGCTGCGCACGTTGTTGGCACGCGGGGCGACGGCGAAGATACCGGTGTTGCTGTAGATGTCGAATTCGTTGGCGATCGCGTTCAGGTCCGGCACCACCCAGTTGTTGGGGTTGCCGGCGATGCCCTTGAGGCCTTCCTGCTGGGTCATGTCCACCGGCACGATCTTGCTGCCATTGGGGAAGTTGGGCACGGCCAACTCGCTGGCACGGCGCAGCTCGACGGTCTTGAACGTGTAGTTCTTGGCCAGCACGCCGCCCTTCAGGCGGAAGCCGGGGCTGATGTTCCAGTTGAAGTCGATCTGGCCGGTGTCGAAGTCGTTGTCCACGTACTGCGGCCGCATGCGGATCTCGGCCAGTTCCCAGCCGGCCGGATTGGTCGGGTCGATGCCGTAGTTCAGCGTCGGGAACCGGCTGTTGCCCCGGTAGTCGTAGCTGTAATTGTCGACGTCGTACTTGTCCATGATGATCGTGGTCTGGATCGGGTTCTCGTGCTTGGAGCGCGAGATGCCGACCTTGCCGGACAAGGTGAAGTCATCGCCGAAGCGATGCTGGCCGTTCAGCGCGAGCTGCTTGAACTCGGTGCTCCACTCGTCATGGCGGTTTTCGGTGCGGATGTCGACGTTGTCGAACTCGCCGTAGACCAGCGCATTGTTCTCGATCGCACCGTTCTTGACGATCATCGCCGGCTTGCCGACCAGGCGCGGGGTAGTGCTGTTGCCGCGACTGAAGGAGATCGCTTCGATGTAGTGCTCGTCGCGCTTGGCGTCGATCTTGGAGTACAGCGCGTCCAGCGAGATTTCAGTGGCGTCGGTGGGCTTCCACTGCAGCGTGCCGGTCACGCCCAGGCGCTTCTGCTCGTGTTCCATCTGCACGTAGCGCGGGAAGCGCGGGTGGTAGACGTCGGCGCTGCGCGCGGCCGCGAACGGCGAAGCGGCGTTGAAGTTGTTGTTGCTCGGCCCGTTGGCCCAGCGGCCGGTGTTGGAGCCTTCTTCCAGCGCCTGGCGCTCGGAGTAGGCCACCGACAACAGCGCGCCGAAGGTGCCATCGGCGAAGGTGTTGGAGATCAACGCGGCAATGCGCGGATCGGCCTTTTCGGCCATGGCGTTGTAGCTGGCCTGGCCGCTGGCGGCGAAGGTGAAGCCGTCATAGTCGAACGGGCGCGCGGTGCGCAGGTCGACCGTAGCACCGAGCGAACCTTCTTCGACATCGGCCGAGGCGGTCTTGCGCACCAGCAGCTGCGAGAACAAATCCGAGGCGAACACGTTGAAGTCGAAGCCGCGGCCGCGGTTGGTGCCGCCGCTCTGGTCGCCGGCGCCCACCGTGGTCAGCGCTTCCATGCCGTTGATGCGCACGCGGGTGAAATCCGGGCCCAGGCCGCGCACGGAGATGTTGCGGCCTTCGCCGGCTTCGCGGGTGATCACCACGCCGGGGATGCGCTGCAGCGACTCGGCCAGGTTGAGATCGGGGAACTTGCCGATATCCTCAGCAACGATCGCATCGACCACGCCAGCTTCGCCGCGCTTGATGTCCAGCGCCTTCTCGACGCTGGCGCGGTAGCCGGTGACGGTGACGGTGTCCAGGTCGGTGGCGGCCGGGTTGGCGGCGTCCTGGGCCAGCGCGGTTCCGCTCAGCGCCAGGGCGACCGACAGCGCGAGCAAGGTAACCGGTGTCTTTTTCTGGATGTTTCGAGATTGCATGCTTTCCCTCTCCCAAGGTGCTACATGAAACAGCTATCCGGCGACATGTCAGTGCAATGACACCGCTGGTCAGGGCGGACGTTAACAGTCCGTTCCAGACGGAGCATCTTGCACCGCAGCAGACCTGCAATGTCCCGTAGACGCTTGCAGGACAATGGCTTCACGCAGCGGGAGAGGTAGACGTCAGGCCCCGCAAGGCTAAAATGACACCGCTAGTCATCCACACCGGTCGTGACCACCCGGGACACGACCTCCACGAGGATCCATCGCATGCGTCGTGTCGTCTGTTTCGGAGAGTTGTTGCTGCGCATGAGCGCACCCGGCCGAGAACTGCTGCTGCAGTCGCCGCAGCTGGCGGTGCATGCCGGCGGGGCCGAGGCCAATGTGGCGGTGTCACTGGCCCGCCTGGGCCATCCGGTGGCGATGGTCAGCACGGTGCCGTCCAACCCGCTCGGTGCCTTCGCGCTCGGCGAGCTGCGCCGGCAGGGCGTGGATACCGGCGCGGTGCAGCGGCGCGACGGCCGCATGGGCCTGTACTTCCTCACCACCGGTGCGGTGCAGCGCGCCAGCGAAGTGGTCTATGACCGCGCCGATTCGGCGTTCGCCTGCAGCCAGGCCGCGGACTACGACTGGGATGCGCTGCTGGACGGTGCGCAGTGGCTGCACCTGTCCGGGGTCAGCCCGGCGTTGAACCCGGCCATGGCCGAGGCCACCCTGGCGGCGGCGCAGGCCGCCTGCGCGCGCGGGGTGCCGGTGTCGTTCGATGGCAACTTCCGGCCCTCGCTGTGGGCGCGCTGGCAGGGCGATGCA
This sequence comes from Stenotrophomonas sp. GL_111, assembly GCF_057835245.1. Taxonomy (NCBI): domain Bacteria; kingdom Pseudomonadati; phylum Pseudomonadota; class Gammaproteobacteria; order Lysobacterales; family Lysobacteraceae; genus Stenotrophomonas; species Stenotrophomonas sp. GL_111. The sequence goes on along the minus strand of NZ_CM174421.1, from coordinate 30,054 downwards.
CCGCGCATCCTGCGTGGGCTGTTCGACTGTGCGCACGTGCTGTTTGCCGACTACCGCGACATCGCCACCGTGCTCGGCGGCGACTTCCACCAGGCCGAGCCGGCCGCGCGCGTGGAGGCTGCCGCGGCACAGGCCTTCGCGGCCTTCCCGCGTCTGCAGTGGATGGCCTGCACGCAACGCACCCCGCACAGCGTGGACAACCACGCGTTGGGCGCGATGCTGTTGGGTCGCGACGGCACCCGAGCGACCGCCCCGACCCGCGAGATGATCGGCATCGTCGACCGCATCGGCGGTGGCGACGCCTTCGCCGCAGGCATCCTGCATGGCATGATGCGCGGCTTCACGCCGGAGGCGATCGTGCGCTTCGGCCTGGCCGCCGCCTGTCTCAAGCATTCGATTCCCGGCGACTTCAACCCTGTCAGCGAGGCTGACGTCATGGCCCTGGTGGGCGAGGAGCGATTCGATGTCCGGCGCTGATCCGCGCGTACGCGCAGTGTTGAAACTGGCCCCGGTGATTCCGGTGTTCACCCCGGAAAACGTCGACGATGCGGTCGAGGTCGCGCGCGCGCTGTTCAACGGTGGCCTGCCGGTGATCGAAGTGACCCTGCGCACCCCGGTCGCGCTGGAAGCGATCAAGGCCATGGTCGAGGCGGTGCCCGATGCCGTGGTCGGCGCCGGTACGGTGCTCACCGCCGCGCAGATGGAGCAGGTGAAGCAGGCCGGTGGCCGTTTTGCGGTGTCCCCCGGCGCCACCGCGCGGCTGTATGCGGCCGCGCGCGAGACCGACCTGCCGTTCCTGCCCGGCGTTGCCACCTCCTCCGAGCTGATGCTGGGCCTGGAACACGGCCTGGATACCTTCAAGTTCTTCCCGGCGGTGCAGGCCGGCGGTGCGGCGATGCTGTCGGCGTGGAACGGGCCGTTCGGTGATGTGCGCTTCTGCCCGACCGGTGGCATCAGCGCGCAGACCGCGCGCGATTTCCTGCACCTGCCCAACGTGCTGTGCATCGGCGGTTCCTGGCTCACCACGCGTGCGCTGCTGCAGGCGCGCGACTGGGCCGGGATCGAACAGTTGGCTCGTGCATCGGCGGCCCTGGTCGGCTGAACCGCTCGGGCCAGGCCTGGCGCACCGGGCCATAATGGCGGTGTTCCCGCTGCCGTTGCCTGCCCATGCCTGCGTTGTCGATCGCCAAGACTGTCGTGCTGTCCCTGCTGTCGGTGGTGGTGGCGTTGTTCGTGCTCGGCATGCTCAGCAATGCCGCTGGCTGGATCGCGCCGTGGGTCGGCCTGGCCGACGACGGTGAGCCGCGGCTGGCCTGGGACCTGGCCTGGACGATTCTCGGCGGGGTTGCCGCCACCGCGTTCGCCAGCCGCTATGCGCCGCTGTGGCCGTATGTGCACGGCGGCATCGTCTGGGCGTTGATCGCCGCCGCATCGGTGTACGCCGCCTGGGACCTGGGCAGCGATTTCCCGTTCTGGTTCGTGGCGGTACTGCTGGTCTCGCTACCGTTCCAGGCGGTTGGCATCTGGCTCGGCGCGCGCTACCGCTCGCACTGACGGCTGCGGGTTACTGCAACAACCCGTGCACCGCCGCGGCCGGCATGTGGTCCAGCGCCAGCCAGGCATCTTCCACCACACCACGTGCCTGCGCCCAGCCCAGCCGCGACTGCCCGCGCATCTGTTCCCAATGCTCGGCCAGTTCACCATCGGTGTCGTCGTCGGTGCCACGCGGCCAGTCGGCGTAGTGCGTGGTCAACGCGAAGGCATAGGCCGGATACAGATCGCGCCAGCTGCGGTGGCCGTGGCCACGGCGGCGCTCGTAGTCGTTGCGCATGTACTGGAGGTAGTCCTGCGCGACGGCGTGCGCCTCTTCGGTGCGGTCGCGGCGGGCACGGCGCCCGCCCCGGTCCGGCTGCAGGTAGGCGTTGAACAGCGCGGGGGCGGTTCGGCGGTCCAGGCGGGGCATGGCACGGCTCCGGCAGTACGGGGCAGGCAGGAATAGCCCCGCCCCCGTTAGCCAGCCGTGACAGATCCGTTCAGTGCGGCGGATTCGCGGCGGGTTCACCCGCCGCGCGCTGTAGTGGGGTCCCCGCTGCGGAGACACTCCCATGCCACGCGATCCCCTGCGCGAAGCCACCACCCCGGTTCCGGGTGAAATGCGCGCCAAGCACGACCTGCAGGACGCCGAGGACCGCGGCGCCGGCATGTCGTCCCCCGCCGAGCCGGATCATCTGCCCGTCGTCGCCACCCCGCCGGCGCCCGCGCGCGACCGCAAGGACCTGGCGCCCGGTGCCGCCGGCCCGGCCGGCCATCACCGCCGCGAGGACGAACACCAGCGCCAACTGCGCAAGCAGCACGCCAGCGACAACCAGGACGAGGCCCTGGAGGAGACTTTCCCGGCCAGCGACCCGACTTCGCCGTTCGTGCCGGCCAAGATCCCGCAGTAGCGATCAACCGATCACGGTGCCCACTGCCACTGCAGGCCCAGGCTGAGCCGGCGGTCCGGGCCCGGCTCGAAGAAGCGCTGGTTGCCGTCATTGACGATCACCGAGCCGATGTAGCGCTGGTCCAGCGCATTGTCGATGCGGGCGAACACGCGCAGGTCGCCCTGCGCGGTACGCCAGCGCCGCCCGGCCTCCAGGTTGAGCAGCGCATACCCCGGCGCCCGTTCACTGGCCAGGTCATTGACCACGGTGTCGCTGGCGGCCACCAGTTCGCCCGCCCATTGCCAGTCGCCGGGGCGGTACTGCAGCTGCGCGTTCCACTGCTGCCGGGGCACGCCGGGCAGGCGCGCACCGGCGGCCACCACCGCGCAAGTGCTCGCCGCGCACAGCGGATACGGGTCGCGCACCGTCGCCTCCAGGTAGGTATAGGCCAGCGTCAGTTCCAGCTGGGTGCCGAGCGGCTGCAGGTAACTGGCTTCGGCGCCTTGGCGGCGGGTCCGGCCGATGTTGCGATACGTGCTGCGCCCGCCGGTATTGCTGGCCACCGCCAGCTCGTCGTCGGTGTCGGCGCGGAACAGGGCAGCCTCCAGCCGTGCGCCGCTCTGCGTGTGCCATTTGCTGCCCAGTTCCAGGTTGCGGCTGCGCGCCGCCGAAAGATCCAGCGCCAGCCCGGCCTGGCCGTCGGCACGGTAGCCCAGCTCGTTGAAGGTGGGCGTTTCAAAGCCACGCCCGGCCGAGGCGTACAGCCGCCACGCCTCGCTGGCGCGGAACACCACCCCGGCCACCGGGGTGGTGGCGGTGTAATCGCGCGAGCCGCTGTCATCGGGGTTGGTCGCGGTGATGTAGTGATCGCTGGAGCGGAAACGCACCTGGCTGTGGCGCACGCCGAGCAGCAGCGACCAGCGCGGTGCCCACTGCCACCAGGCCTGGGCGAACTGATCGACATTCTCCACCCGATCGCGCTGGTCGCGCCGCAGGCGACCCTGCACGCCCAACTGATCGCCCACGAAGTTCTCGTAACCTCGCCGATTCTGGGCCTGACGGTCGGCATTGGCACCGATCACCAGATCCAATGGCCGCCCGGCCCGATCGCCGTGCCAGGCCCAGCGCGCGTCCAGGCCACCGTAGCCGCCATCCAGATCGATCACCCCACCGGCATGCAGTGGAAAGGAGTTCTGCGGGCCCGGCGGAATGGCCAGGAACTGCTGCACGCTGCGCTGCCCGGCATAGCCCATCGCGCGCCAGCTGTGTGCGCCGTCGGTACGGGTGAACACCAGCCCGGCCTGGGCCTGGCGCACCGATTTGCGGGTGTTGTACTGCTCGGCCACCGCCGTGGCCTGGCGCGGGTTTTCGCGCACCTGGGCGCGGCTCAGGCCCAGCGGGTCCTGTGCGTCGGGCGCATCGAAGTAGTTGAGCACCAGCTCCAGCTGGCCCCCGCCCACGTCGGTGCCCAGCCGCGCATTGACCGACTCGCGTCGGGCACGGCTGTGTTCGCGCCAGCCGTCGGTACGGAAGTGGTTGGCTGCCACGTTGTAGCGCACCGGCCCCTGCTGGCCGCGCAGCTGGGCCCCGGTGCTGAGCGTGTTGTCCCCGCCTGCATCGATGCGCAGCCGCCACGGATCGCCAGCGGCGCCGTCCGCGCTCCACACCTGCACCACCCCGCCGGAGGAATTGCCATACAGCGCCGAGAACGGCCCGCGCAGCACTTCCACGCGCTGTGCCGAGAGCAGGCTGGCGTGCGAGAGCTGGCCCTGGCCGTCGGGCATGGTGGCCGGCACGCCGTCCACCAGCACCCGCACCCCACGCACCCCGAAGGCGGAGCGCGCGCCGAAACCGCGGATCGACAGCTGGGTGTCCTGCGCGTAATTCTGGCGATCGCGCGCCAGCACCCCGGGGATCCCGGACAGCGCTTCGGACAGCTGCGCCAGCCGGCCGTTGCGGTCCTCATCGATCCAGACCGTGCTGATCGAAGCCGGCAGGTCGACATCGGCCACCTGCTGCACCCGGCCCGCCTGCACCTGAACCGCCGGCAGCCGCGCGATCGGGGCCTGCGGCGGTGCAGCCTCCTGGGCCCGTGCCAGGATCGGCAACAGCGCGGCCGAAAGCAGCGAAACGTGCAGGTTCAACCGGGAAATTCGTCGCATGCGGGCAGGGGTCCTCGATAGATCAGTGCGCCGCACGCCATGGTACGGAAGCGGCTGTGACGGTGGCCACCGCGCCCTCGGCGCGGCTTTGTTACGATGAGCCGGTTGTGGCCGATTCTGCCGCAACTGCGTCGCGCCATCCTCCCCCTTCCGTCATCCGAATGAGTACCGCCGTGTCCTTCTTTGCAAATGTGGAACTGGTCCCAGGCGACCCGATCCTGGGCCTGACCGAGGCATACAACGCCGACAGCCGTCCGACCAAGGTCAACCTGGGTGTGGGCATCTATTACGACGAAAGCGGCCGCATCCCGCTGCTTCGCGCCGTGAACAAGATCGAACAGCAGCTGGCGCTGGACGCCAAACCGCGCGGCTACCTGCCGATCGACGGCCTGCCCGCCTACAACCAGGCCACCCGTGAACTGGTGTTCGGCAAGGAATCGCCGCTGCTGGCCGCCGGCCGCGTGGCCACCTCCCAGACCATCGGCGGCAGCGGGGCGCTGCGCGTTGGCGCGGACCTGCTGCACCGGCTGCTGCCGCACGCCACCATCGCCATCAGCAACCCGAGCTGGGAAAACCACCGCGCCGTGTTCGGTGCCGCTGGTTTCGACGTGGTGGAATACAGCTACTTCGACCCGGCCACCCACGGCGTGGACTTCGAGGCCATGCTCGCCGACCTCGGCAAGCTGCAGCCGGGCACCGTGGTGCTGCTGCACGCGTGCTGCCACAACCCGACCGGTGCCGACCTCACCGTCGCACAGTGGAAGCAGGTGGCTGCGCTGTTGAAGGACCGCGAGCTGTTCCCGTTCATCGACATGGCCTACCAGGGCTTCGACAAGGGCATCAGCGAAGACGGCGCCGCCGTGCGCATCATCGCTGAAGCCGGCATCGACAGCTTCGTGGTCGCCAACTCGTACTCCAAGTCGTTCTCGCTGTATGGCGAGCGCATTGGCGCGCTGTCGGTGGTGGCCCCGGACGCGAACGCGGCCAAGGCCGTGCAGTCGCAGGTCAAGCGCATCATCCGCACCATCTATTCCAGCCCGTCCAATCATGGCGCGGCGCTGGTTGCCGGCGTGCTCAACAGCGTCGAGCTGCGCCAGGTGTGGGAAGCCGAGCTCACCGAGATGCGCGAGCGCATCCACGCCCTGCGTCACGGGCTGGTGGAGAACCTGATCGCCGCCGGTGCACCGCAGTTCGCCTTCATCAACGACCAGGCCGGCATGTTCTCGTACTCGGGCCTGAGCCGCGCCCAGGTCGACCGCCTGCGCGACGAGTTCGGCATCTACGCCGTCGGCACCGGCCGCATCTGCGTGGCCGCACTGAACCAGGGCAACCTGGCCTACGTGGCCCAGGCCGTGGCGACCGTCGCCAAGGGCTGAGTCATCGCGTCAGTGCAGGGAGAACGGCCGCCTTGTGCGGCCGTTTTTCATGCGACGGCAACCGAGTCAGACAAGCGCTGCGCGCTCGGGCGACAATAGGCGATTCTCCAGCCCAGGCAGCCAGATTCCATGTCCCGTTCGTCGCTTACCCGGTACCTGATCGAAGAGCAGCACGCCGGCCGCATCAACGCCGACCTGCGCCAGCTGATCGCCGTCGTCGCCCGCGCCTGCACCAGCATCTCCATCGCGGTCAGCAAGGGCGCCCTCGGCGGCGTCCTCGGCGAAGCCGGTACCGGCAACGTGCAGGGCGAAGCGCAGAAGAAGCTGGACGTCATCAGCAACGAGATCCTGCTCGAAGCCAACGCCTGGGGTGGCCACCTGGCGGCCTGCGCCTCCGAAGAAATGGACCACTGCCAGCCCGTCCCCGACACCTACCCGCGCGGCGACTTCCTGCTCCTGTTCGATCCCCTCGACGGCAGCTCCAACATCGACGTCAACGTGTCCGTCGGCACCATCTTCTCGGTCCTGCGCTGCCCGCCGGGCACCGAACAGCCCAACGATGACAGCTTCCTGCAGCCTGGCACCGCGCAGGTCGCGGCCGGCTACTGCATCTACGGCCCCAGCACCCAGATGGTGCTCACCGTCGGCCACGGCACCCATGCCTTCACCCTGGACCGCGAGAAGGGCGAGTTCGTGCTGACCACCCCGGACATGCAGATCCCGGAAGACACCCAGGAATTTGCCATCAACATGTCCAACCAGCGCCATTGGGAAACCCCGATGCAGGGCTACGTGCAGGACCTGCTGGCCGGCAAGGAAGGCGCGCGCGGCAAGAACTTCAATATGCGCTGGATCGCCAGCATGGTGGCCGACGTGCACCGCATCCTTACCCGCGGCGGCATCTTCATCTACCCGTGGGACAAGAAGGATCCGTCCAAGGCCGGCAAGCTGCGCCTGATGTACGAAGCCAACCCGATGGGCCTGCTGGTCGAACAGGCCGGCGGCGCGGCCACCACCGGCCGCGAGCGCATCCTCGACATCCAGCCCGACCACCTGCACCAGCGCGTGCCGGTGTTCCTCGGCTCGCGCAATGAAGTGGCCGAAGCCACCCGCTATCACCGCGCGCACGACGACGCACAGGGCTGATCGCCGCGCACGGGACCGGCATGCGCCCGGTCCCGCCGTGTCATCAAGAAGCCGAACGTGGCAACGGCGTGACATCGGCCACGTCTGAGGTCACCATCGGCAGCAGATGCCCACGGATGACACCATGACGGCCGACCCGCAGCGCGACTTCATCGAAGTAATCCACAACGCCATCCCCGCCGATGTTTGTGCGGCGATACAGGCCAGGATGCGATCCAGTGCGCAGTTGCTGCCCGGCGAAGTGGGCAGTGGTGTGTACCCGGAACTCAAGCACAGCAAGGATCTTCGGATCAGCGGCCTGCCTGAGTGGCGCGAAGTGGAAATCCAGCTGCAGCAGGCCGTATTCGGCGGGGTTTTGAGTTATCTACGCCGTTATCCACAGGCACTGATCTCGCCGCTGATGTTGCAGGTTCAAGACAGCGACGGTAGCCCACGTCGATTGGCTGCCGACGATTTCCCCGGTATGGACGATGCTTCGCTGTCCGATCTGGCCCGCACCTGCCTGCGTCCGGCTGCCATCAATCTGCAATGGTATGCGGCCGGGGAGGGTGGCTATCCCTATTGGCACTGCGAACTGTATCCGCGCGATGCCGGCGCCGAGACCCTGCATCGCCACCTGCTGTGGACGCTCTATCTCAACGATGATTTCGAGCAGGGCGAAACCGAGTTCCTGTTCCAGTACCGCAAGATCGCCCCGCGCACGGGGAGCTTGCTGATCGCCCCGACGGCGTTCACCCACACGCATCGCGGTAACCGCCCGGTGGGCGGCGACAAGTTCATTGCCACCAGCTGGGTGCTGTTCCAGAGTGCGGAGAAGCTGTTTGGGACACCTGATCGGTAGCGAAAAGTGGTGCCTGACATACATGCAACGGTTGCTCTGCAGATCATGATCAAGGCACTGCTCGATGAGCACGAACACTCCTCGCACCCGCAACTTCTCGACGCTGACTGGCATGGATTGTGCATACCCGGAACAGACTTATCCAGGACGCCTCATCAGTAACCTCTTGATGAACATATAACTCACATAGAGAAATATCATCCCGAAAAAGAAGAACGCGTAATCAAGTCCTGCAAGGGATAGTTTAAGAACCAATTTTTCGGCCACATGAAAAATTAGCAGGAACGCCATCGCGAAGAACACCAAGCCAGCAAACCCACTGTACAAATTGAACCAGTTCATATATCACCTGCATTTGCAAAGAACATCGACAAATTCCTTCTCACCTTTCGTCGTAAACCGATACCGCGCCGCCAGCCATAGCGAGCGCACCCGCTGCCGTCACCTCGGCCTGGTCCAAAGACGCGCCAATAAGGAAGGCAACTAGACCACCTGCCACAACCTGCCCGTTCCCGACAATATCAGCGCCACCGAATGCTGCAGCAACGTAATCGACTTTAGGATCTGTCAGGCACTCAGCAAGTCCTAGTGGATCGATTCGGCTGACGGGGTTTCCGCTCGCGTAAGCATAAGTATTCGTACCAACAACAAGACCAATCGGGTCACTCTGCACATAATGCTCAGGTCACGCGGGGACATTCCTTGATGCGATTTCCTGGGAAGTCTTATGCAGGGTACAAAGACGCCATTGCACGAATGTACTCATCCACGGTCGATATGGGCTGTTCGATTCGCATGCCGCGTTTTTTCGCCATGGCGTCCAGCTCATGCATGAGCATCGCGAAGCCAGAATCAAAATCGTTCCATCGACCTGGTGAAAGTTCTACATTGAACCGATCGGTCGGTCTGAGCTTTCCGGAAGGCACTCTGATTTCCGAAGCAACCAAGCCCAGTAACTCGATGACGAGATCTTTCTCCAAACCAGAGTTCTCGTAGAAGATCCTGAAGAATTCATCATCGTTCAACTCAGATCTGGAATTCACACCATCTCGTAATTTTGTCATTTATCTCTCCAGTATCCCTGCCAATCGATGGCACAACTGCAGTAAACCATCGACCCAACATCCCAGCCGCCCTCCCAAATTGTGGGAAGGATAGTCAGGTGACCCGCTATTCTTCCAGCTGAGCTCCATCGGGCCTGGATTTTCCCAACGTTCCTTCCGTTCTCTGCCTGCTGCAGCGCTTTTCCAATTCCAGATGATGCCTTGTGCTGCCAACGTGTCGCGTGCGATGGCATGCCTATTCCAGATCCAGTAGGGCCAACGGCCGCATTCCCCGCAGCGTTCGCAACTTGGGCGCTAGATGCTGCATTTCCTGTAGAAGACGTACCTTCTGACCCACTTGCACCGAATCTCGTACCACGTCAGCGTGCCGCGTTCCCCTGCGAAGGCACTACACAGATATGCTGCGGAGGTATGGCAAAGAGGTGATCATCGCGGAAGCCCGTGCCGGTGCAATCAACACCGTTGCTACGTTGCTGGACACACCCTTCTTACCACTTGCTCGATCTCATCAATACTTCCCTGTTGAAACAGCGCCTGCCGCTTGCCGTCAACATCGGTGATCATTACTACCCCGTACTCCAGCAATAGAATTTCGGTCGATCCAAGTACGATCTTGTATTTTGGCGCGAATGTCACAGGTGAGGCCACGCGCCATCCCGAAGGATATATCCGTTTCAACTCTCCGATGAAGGCGATCGACTCGTCCATGCTGGAGGCGCTGCATTTGAAGCCCTTTGTTTGTGCGGTTTCACCTACTACCCTCAGTAGCCCATCGGGCCGAACTTCTGGAGAAGTGCTTTCGGAATTTCCTCCGATAGCGCATCCAGACGCGCACACTGAAATCATCAGAACTGGAAGATAAGACGCCAACTTGATCCAGGCCATTGCTATTTTCCCCCTTAGCCGTTGAGTGCCGTTTTTCACGCGGATATGCATCTTTCGCCAATGCCCGTTGCGCTCCTGCCGACGCTGGCATCGTAATCGCTGAATCCGTTGTACATAAGCGCGGATTCAGCGTCGAAGTGCTGCCCGGGATAGCCGATATTCAGCCCACCGATGTCGTCTTGCTGGATACTTCGCCCGGCAGCCTGCTGATCGCGCCCACGGCATTCACCCACACCCATCGGGGCAATCGCCCGGTGGGGGCGACAAGTTCATTGCCACCAGTTGGATTCTTTTCCAGAAGGCGAAGACGTTGTTCGGGGAAGGCTGAGGCAGCCGCTTCAGTACACCTGCGGCGCCGCACACACGTAGTCGTCGACCGTTTCAATGAAAGGCCGAGCGCCACGCCGCGTTCTCAACGAGAAGAAACCATCGCCACGACGATGGCCACTACAACTGCCACCAGCACCGGAATGAGTGCAACCAGCGCGATGCGACTGCCCTTGGCTACCTTCTTCTCATACGCCAGCAGTGCCTCGACATCGAGGTAGGAGCCTGCGTCGCCGCCGTCCTTGAGGATGCCCTGCGCGCAAAGCTGATCGTGCGTTGATTGCAGGTCCGCGTCCAAGGACGCGCGATCGATCGCAGTCTGCGTTGAGTACGCCTGCTGATCGCTGAAATGGGCCAGCGTCTTGCGGCGCTGTTCCTGCACGACGGCAATGATCGTCGCGTTGACGGCCGTCGTGACGGCGGTGATCGCACCACTATTCAACTTCCTTCCCCCCTGGAAGGCCGCATGGCCCCACTCCGATTGTTGGCTGACGGAGCCACTGCTGTCCATTCGTTATCGCAGCCCCTCACCGCGCCCAGGCACCTGGCCGGATTAGAGAATTTTATGGCTGGAATGTCCAATGACGCCTCGGCCCCGCCTCCATATGATAACGATTCTCATTAATGAAGTCGCACTTCCGGTGCGGCAGGAGGCCGTAATGAACATCGATGCCAGTGCATTCCCGATGGTCTGGATGCACACGGGGGAGGACAAGGCGGCCCCCGCGGAGGAGGTGCTGACGAGCATCTCGGCGCTGCTCGCGCGCGATGAGCCGTTCGCGTTTCTGGCCGAGGGCGCGCCAGACGACGCGGACGACAACGTAGCGAAGCGACGGAAGGTGGCGCAGTGGATGAAGGCCAACAGCGCTGCACTCCGTCGGCTGGTCAAAGGCCATGTCCAGATTGTTCCGGACGTGGCGCAGCAGGTCGCCATGGCGGCGTTCGCAACCGGCTTTGCCCGATTCTGGGGCTACCCCATGTTCGTTGTCGCCAGCCTTGATGAGGGCCACGCCAAGGCTCGATCACTACTGGCGGACAGTTGAAGACGGCACGAGGAATCCACCATGCTTATTACCGGCTTGAACGGCATTGCGCCGGACTACCCCGATCAGATTGATCGTCCCGTCACCGTCATTGGGCTGGGTGCGATCACTGAAGGCTGGGAGTATCCGTGCCATTGTCACCGCAAAGCACAGCTGCTGTTCGCCGACACCGGCTTGATCACCCTGGAGGCCGACGCCGGCCTGTGGGTGGTGCCGCCGCAGGCCGCGGTCTGGATTCCCGGTGGCCTTGCGCACCGTGGATACAGCAGCAGCAGCCCGCAGGGCTTCGTGGTGTTCGTCGAACCCGATGTCGCCCCGGGCTTGCCTGACACCTGTTGCACGATCTCCGTCTCGCCCTTCATGCGTGCATTGCTGGCGCGTACTGCGGAGCTGCCTGAGCACTACGATCTGGACGGTCCACAGGAGCGGCTGATTGCCGTTCTGCTGGATGAGCTCGTCGCCGCGCCGTTGGAGTGGCTGCATCTACCGATGCCGTCCGACCCGCGCCTGCGCCAACTGGCCGATGCAATGATGGCCTCTCCTGCAGATCAAGCCACGCTCGACCAGCGCGCGTTCCATATCGGGATGAGTACACGCAACATGTCGCGTCTGTTCGCGGCGGAGACGGGCTTGAGCGTGAGCCGCTGGCGCCGGCAGATGCATGTGATCACCTCCCTGCCGATGCTGGCCAAGGGGCTGTCGATCCAGGCCATTGCTGATGATCTTGGCTATGAAAGTTCAGGCGCCTTCGTCACCATGTTCCGCAAGTCGGTCGGCACGCCGCCCAAGCGCTTTCTGGCCGAGCGGACTGCCCGGATCGGTGCGCCGTTGCCTGTTCTAGACGTCCCACTTCCTGGGTAGAACCCGGATGTTGAGTGCGGTGCTTGTGTTGTCCGCTCACGCAGGCGGTTGGATTCGCCGGGGGCGGATGGAACAGCAACTGGCATCTGCCTGGCACGACCCTATGCAGCCCCGTCGTGGACATCCTCAAAAAGGACTGAGCGCATCATCTTTCCACGCGGACTTCCTGAAGGACCGTCCCAGTGGCATTGAAACAATAGTCTGTTCGCCCTCCGAACACCGGACTTCCTTGAAACTCTCTCGGTGAGAAGGCTATACAGAACCCGTCGCCATTCTTCGCAACTTCGGAACGATAGTTGCTTAAAGACGCCATGAACACTTTATTTTCTTCCGCCATTTCATCATCTTCGTGGGACGCGACATCTTCGATGAACTGCGTGATTGCATGTCTATAGGCCATCGCAACCGCTTCATTGGTTGGCTGTGTCTCACGCCCGGCATCCGCAGTACGTGTCGCGGCATTGGAAACCAGGGGGTGGATTGAGATCAGCATCAAGAAGGTGGTTCTACGCAATTTATTCTTCATCACAGATCCACTCTCCGCCTGCAGTTCGCTGCGTTCGTCTGTCCGCTCGGCCATGAGCGGCTTTTCCCCGCATGGTAGTACCTACGGGTGCCGATACTGCAGCGGGTAGCTAGAACAAGCTGCCCTGCGGTGACTCCACCCTTGGTGGCAACGGCCGCTGGAACCGGCTGCAGTCCAGCTTCGGCCAATGGCTGTTCTGCGCATCGAAACCCAGCCGCCGGCGCGCCAGCTTGAAGCGGTTAGACAGCAGGTCCGCATACACGCCCTGGCCGCGCATGCGGCTGCCGAACTGGCTGTTGTAGTCCTTGCCACCGCGCAGCTGGTTGATGGTGCTCATCACGTGCGAGGCGCGGTCGGGGTGGTGGGTGTCGAGCCAGTCGCGGAACAGCGGTGCCACTTCCAGCGGCAGGCGCAGCAGCACGTAACCGGCGGTGCTAGCCCCGGCGTCATGGGCGGCTTCCAGCACCGACTCCAGTTCACTGTCGTTGATCCACGGGATCACCGGCGCCACCATCACCCCGACCGGAATGCCGGCGTCGTGCAGGCGCTTCATCGCACGCAGGCGCGCATGCGGTGCCGAGGCGCGCGGCTCCAGTTTCGCCGACAGGTGCGGGTCCAGCGAGGTCACCGAGAAGTGCACGCTGACCAGGTTCTCCGCGGCCAACGGTGCGAGCAGGTCGATATCGCGCTCGACGAGGGCGTTCTTGGTGATCAGCGAGAACGGATGCTTCGTCTCCTGCATCACTTCGATCAACTGGCGGGTCAGCTTCAACTTGCGCTCGATCGGCTGGTAGGCGTCGGTGTTGATGCCCAGTGCGATCGGCTGCGGCACGTAACCGGGTCGAGAGAGTTCCTTGCGCAGCAGCTGCGGCGCATTGGTCTTGGCGAAGAGCTTGGTTTCGAAGTCCAGGCCGGGGGAGAGGTTGAGGTAGGCGTGCGAGGGGCGCGCGAAACAGTAGGAACAGCCGTGCTCGCAGCCGCGATAGGGGTTCACCGACTGGCTGAAACCCACGTCCGGGGAGCTGTTGCGGCTGATGATGCTGCGCGCGGTTTCGGCACGCACTTCGGTGCGCAGGCGCGGCGCCTGGAATTCCTCACTCTGGTCGGCGTCCCAGCCATCATCCACCGCTTCGCTGACGGTGACTTCGAACCGGCCCGCCAGATGCGTGGAGGAACCTCGCCCTTTGATCGCAATACCCATCGTCAAAGGCTATCGCCGGGACGTCTCAGGGGTTGAGACGTCGTGGGGGAGATTCGAGGAAGAAAGCGGGGGTACATGGGTTAGTAGTATTACTAACCACAGCCTCGAAGGGAAGCGAAACCTAGGCCAGTGCAGCGTTTGCGGGCGTGTGGCGCGGTTTGGCCCCCAGAGTTGTCCACAGGGTGGGGGTCTTTGGCGGTGGGGTCATGAGGAGCCGGCCAGCGGCCGGCACTACAGTTGGTGCAGGTAGGCCTTCACGGTGGCGGGCAGGCCGTCATACAGGGCTTCGCTGATCAGTGCGTGGCCGATCGAGACTTCCAGCACGTCCGGCACGCTTGCCAGGAAGTCGCGCAGGTTGTCCTGCGAGAGGTCATGGCCGGCATTCACGCCGAGGCCGGCCGCCTGGGCGCGGCGTGCGGCATCGGCGAACACCGCCAGCATCGCAGTGGCGTCGCCGGCGGCATGCGCCTCGGCGTAGGGACCGGTGTACAACTCGATACGGTCGGCACCGATCGCCGCGGCCTGGGCCAGGTCCGGGTTGCCGGCGTCTACGAACAGGCTGACCCGGCAGCCATACGACTTGAGTTCGGCGATCAGGGGGCGTAGCCGTTCGGCGTCGCGGGCGAAGTCGAAACCGTGGTCGGAGGTGAGCTGGCCATCGCCATCGGGGACCAGGGTGGCCTGGGCCGGGCGGGTCTGCGCGCACAACGGCAGCAGGCCCGGGTAACCCTCGCGCGGCGGCGCGAACGGGTTGCCCTCGATGTTGAATTCCACGCCACGTTCGCCGGTCAGTGCCGACAGCGCGAGCACGTCTTCGGCGTGGATGTGGCGGCGGTCCGGGCGCGGGTGCACGGTGATGCCATGCGCCCCCGCATCCAGGCACGCGCGGGCGGCCTGCAGGACATCCGGGTCGGTGCCACCACGCGAGTTGCGCAGCACGGCGATCTTGTTGACGTTGACACTCAGCTGGGTCATGGGCTTACGGGGCGTTGGAGGCGTCTTCATCCGTCGCACGACGGGCCTGGGCCTGTTCGCGCAGCCGGCGCAGTTCGAGGGGATCGATGACGGTGGAGATATCGCGCTGCAGGTTGCCGAAGCGCGCCACATACAGCCCGCGCACCCACACCAGCAGCAGCACCAGGGTGCCCAGCAACCACAGCACCATCATCCCGGTATGGGTGGCCTTGAGTGCCATCGTGAAACAGCCCAGCGCCAGCAGCAGGAACAGCCAGTACATTGTCCTTCTCCCCCATTTGACCCGGGCAGTGTAGCGCCGGCAGTGCCACCGGTTCCACGTGGATGGCGCTACAGCAGCGGCGAGGCCAGGCGGGCAAAGGCCTCGGGCACACGGTGCAGCCACAGCGAGCGGCGACGGTCGTCGCGTACCTGCACGGCCGCGTCGAACTCGGCGGCCAGGATCCGCTCCAGCGCGGCCACCCGGTCGGTATCCACCAGCATCATCGACAGCTCGAAGTTGAGCCGGAAGCTGCGGTGGTCGAAGTTGGCGCTGCCGACGATGCACACGTCGTGATCGGCGATGAAGGCCTTGGTATGCAGCATGCGCGGGCCGTACTCGTAGATCTTCACCCCGGCCTGCAGCAGTTCATCGAAGTAAGAGCGCGCGGCCTGGGTGACGAACCAGGAGTCGCTCATCTTCGGCACCAGCAGGCGTACGTCCAGCCCGCCGAGCGCGGCGGAGGTCAGTGCCATGCGCGCCGCCTCACCGGGGACGAAGTAGGGCGTCACCAGCCAGACCCGCTCACGCGCTTCCTGGATGGCGGCCACCTGCAGCCGGTGGATGGTTTCCCACGACGAATCGGGGCCGGACACCAGCACCTGCGCATTGATGCTGCCGTCGGTGCGGCTGGGCATGTCGTGCGGCCACAGCTGGGCGATGTTGAAACGTTCCGGGGTCTGCCCGGTGGCGTAGATCCAGTCCTCGATGAAGACCAGCTGCAGGCTGCGCACGACGTGCCCGGCCAGGCGCATGTGCAGGTCGCGGTAGGCGTCGGGGCGCCGGCTCTCGTCTTCCTCGTCGGTGATGTTGATGCCACCGGTGAAGGCCAGCCGGCCGTCGATCACCACCAGCTTGCGGTGCGTGCGCATGTTCAACCACGGCCGTTTGAACGGCTTGAGCAGCTGCCGCGGGTGGAACCAGGCCACTTCGCCACCGGCATCCAGCAGCGGTTTCAGGAAGGACGTGCGGATCGCCGAGGAACCCACCGCATCGAGCAGCAGGCGCACCCGCACACCGGCTTGGGCACGTTCGACCAAGGCATCGCGCAGCGCGGTGCCGGCATGGTCGGGGTTGAAGATGTAGTACTCCACATGCAGGTGGTCGCGGGCCTGTGCCACCGCGGCGAGCAGCGCACGGTAGGTGGCCGCGCCATCGACCAGCCACTCCACTTCGGTGGCCGAACTGGGCGCCAGCCCGGTGGTGGCCTGGGCGATCTTGGCCAGCTCGGTGCAGTCCGCATCCGGGGGGCACACGGCGCTGTAGTGCTCCATGCCCGAGCGCGCGCGGCCACGCCGCAACCGTTGCCGCTTCACTTTCTGCGGGCCGAGCAGGTAGTAGATGAAGAGCCCGAGGTAGGGCAGCGCCGCCAGCGACAGGATCCAGCTCAGCGTGGCCACCGGCTCGCGCTTCTGCAGCATGATCCAACCGGTGAGCCAGAACAGATAGAGCAGGTAGGCCACCACCAGCAGGGCGCGCAGATGCGGGATGGCATCGAGCCATTCGGTGAGGGCAGGGAAGAAGGCGAGCATGCGCTGATGATAACGGGCTGCGTGTGTCCGGCGTAGGCGGAGGGATGGCACGGCGCCTGGGGGCGAGAAATAGTTCTTCGCGTTTCACTTCCAGATCAACAGCTGCAGGGTGCTGGGTTGCCGACCACTGCTCTGTCTTCGTCTGGGTGTGGGGCGAGCGTTGGGGGCCCCGATGCCCATGCGGGCGAAGTAAAGGAGGAGGTGACGGCCGCAGGCCGGCGCCGGGGGACATTCGCGCGCATGGGCATCAGGGCCCGCGCCCCAGCCATCTGCACCGCGGGGCCTTACACGGGAAAGAAGCGCCGTGGACTTCTCCCACAGACGGGAGAAGAACCAAAAAAAACGCCCCTGTTTCCAGGGGCGCCTTCAGTCGCGTCACGACTGCTGTATTGCGTATTACTGCTGCACGAAACCGATCTTCTTCATCTGAGCGTTCTTCGCGGCGGCCAATACCTTGGCCATCACGTCGTACTCGGAGTCCGGGCTGGCGTCGATGCGCAGCTCCGGCTGGTTGGTCGGATCGCGCTGGACTTCCTGCTCCATACGCTGCTGCAGCTCGCCCACAGCCACCGGGCTGTTGTTCCACGACACCTGGTTGCTCGCATCCACCTTCAGTTCGATCGGCGGCGGCGGTTCAACCAGCTGCGGCGGTGGGTTGAGCACTCGCTGCGGCAGGTCCACGGCGATCGGGTACGTCATGATCGGCGCGGTGACGATGAAGATGATCAACAGCACCAGCATCACGTCCACGAGGGGCGTGACGTTGATGTCGGCCATGGGGCCCTTGTTACCACCGGTACTGAAAGCCATGGCTTACTGCCCCTTCTCTTTGGTGGCAACGAAGCCAACGTCGAGCATGCCCTGTTCCTGCGCAATCTTGGTCATCTCATTGATGACGCGCATCTTCGTGGTGCGGTCACCACGCAGATTGAGCGGCGGCTGCGGGGTCTGCTGGGCGGCGGTCGCCAAGCGCGACTCGAGAGTCTGCTTGTCGATTTCCTCGTCGTTCCAGTAGATCGAGCCGTCTTCCTTGACTGCCAGGGTGATCGGGCCCATACGCTTTTCAGCGTCTTCCGGGTTCTGCACCAGGTTGGCTTCAGGCAAATCCACCTTGACCTTGTGGGACATCAGGGGCGCCGTGATGATGAAGATGATCAGCAGCACCAGCATCACGTCCACGAGGGGCGTAACGTTGATGTCGGCCATGGGGCCGCCGCTGTTACCACTACTGAAAGCCATAACGGGCTCCGTCTAGATCGTGTTGACTACGTTCTCGCAGGGTGACGCGCGTCGCTATTAGCGAACGCGCGAACCGGTAGCGAAGAAGTCGTGCAGGTCGTGAGCGAACGTATCGAACTTGCTGATCGTGGCGCTGTTGATCTTGCTGAAGAAGTTGAAGGCGAACACGGCCGGGATAGCCACGAACAGACCGATGGCGGTCATGATCAGTGCTTCACCCACCGGGCCAGCAACGGCGTCGATCGAGGCGGAACCGGTGGCACCGATCTTGATCAGCGCGCCGTAGATGCCCCACACGGTACCCAGCAGACCGACGAACGGAGCGGTTGCACCGACGGTGGCCAGCAGGGTCATGCCCGACTGCAGGTTGTTGCTTTCGCGGGTCACGGCCTGACGCAGGGCGCGATCGACGAATTCCGAACGGCTCAGGTTCTCACCCAGGCCACCGGTTGCGCCGCCTTCGGCACGCTGGTGGTGGGCAGCTGCCTGGGCAGCGTCAAGAGCGATCTTCGAGAAGGGCTCCGAAGCCGGCTGTTCTTCCATCGCACGGATGGCGTCCTGGGCGTTCGGGGTATCCCAGAACAGGCTCACGACCTTGTCGGCAGCGCTCTTGAGGCGGGTAGCACGGAAGATGTTGATGACGGTCCAGTACCAGGACATGGCCGACATGATGATCAGGGTCAGCAGCACGACCCAGGAAACGGCGAAATCACCCGGCTTGGTGGTCATTTCGTGGATCAAGTGCTCGAAGCCCATCTGCGAGAGGGCGTTCGACGGGTTGCCCCCGGCAGCAGCGGCGATGAAAAGTTCCTGCAGCATGACGCTTACCTTTGTTGTGTGTGGTGATGAATGATGTTGCTTTGAATAACCGAGGGAGCGGTGGCCGGCGGGCCACCGACACCATCAGTTCAGCGCAAAGTTGACCGGGACGCGAACGCGACCTGCGACCTTCTTCCCGCCCGACTCCGCTGCACGGAAGCTCCACTTGCGTGCGGCGTCCATCGCGGCGCGGTCGAGGTCACGGTTACGGCTGGACCGTTCGACCGACACATTGGTGACGTTGCCATTGGCATCGACATCAATGATCAGGATGACTTCACCCTGGATACCTGCGCGGAATGCAGCCGGCGGGTAACGCGGGGGATTCATGTTCTTCGAGGAGATATCGACGCTGGCCTCAATGGAGCTCGGCGGCTGCGGCGGGGACGGCGGCGACGGCGGCGTGACGATGTCGTTGGCGCGCGGCTGCGGCACATCGACGATCGGCGGCTGCGGCGGCGGCGGAACCGGCGACGGCTTCGGCGGCGACAGATTCTTCACCGGCGGCGGCGGCGTATCAGTCGGCGGCGGCGGCGGCGGCGGCGGTGGGGGCGGCGGCGGAGCGTCGACCAGGGTCACCATGATGTTGCGTTCCTTCTCCGCGGCGGCCTTGGGGGCAACGGCGGGGATCAGAAGCATCATGAAGGCGGCGAGATGCAATGAGATTACAAAGGCGATACCCACGATGCGCGGCCAGCTAAAGCCGGTGTCATCGCGTTGTTCGTACCTGTGAACGACTAGTTGTTCCGTCATGCGCCAAGAGCTCATTAGTGGGGCCGGGATACCCGGGGACAGGTAGCCCATGATCAGCGGTGCATGACACCGCAGGAACCTCCAAGCTTATACCAATCCTGAGCGCCTGCGCATCAATGTGGCAGGCGTTCAGGCGTTATTCCTACTTACTTCAGGTTGATGATTTTCTTGGCATCCGCCTGGTTCTTCACACCCTTTGCCAGCGCCTGCTGGGCAGCCTGCTTGGCTTCCGGGATGCGACCTTCAGCATGCAAAACGCGTGCCAGGTTCAAGTAGGTTTCACCGTCCTTGGAGAGCGGGGCGGCCTTCTGCCACGCTTCGATCGCCTTCGGCACCTGGTCGGAGTAGTAGTAGGACTGGGCCAGGGCCAGGTATACCTGGTAATCCGGCTTCAGGATGCCCTTCTGCAACCCTTCGTTGATGACCGCGATGACGTCCTTTTCCTTGTTCTCGGTATTGGCGTAGATCGAGTACAGCTGCTTGTACTCGCGCTCGTCGGTGAGCTGGCCTGCCACACGCAGCTTGTCCATCACCGCTGCGGCCTTGTCCATCTGGTCGGCCTGCATGTACATGCTGGCCAGGTTCAGCTGGGCTTTCTTGTCGTTCGGGTTGCGCGCCACGATGGCTTCGGCCTGCTTGACCGCTTCACCGGTCTGACCGGCTTCGGCCATGGCCGCCATCAGCAACTGGGTCCAGTTGTCCTTCGGCTCGGTCGCGCCGGCGATCGCCTGCTGCAGCACCGGAATGGCCTCTGCGTAGCGCTCGCTCTGGTACAGGGCCTGGCCCTTGGCCACCAGCTCTTCGGGCTTGGTCGACTTGCTCTCTGCGAAGTACTTGTCCAGCGTGGCCAGACCGGCGGCGGTCTCGTCATCCTGCAGCTGCAGCTGGCCGAGCATCAGCATCGACTGGAAGTGGCCGTTATTTTCCAGGCCGTTGAACTGCAACACCTGCTGCAGGTACTTCTTGGCCGAAGCGTTGTCGTCGGTCTGGTAGGCGGCCTGCGAGGCCAGCTGGGCGGCCAGCGACTTGTCGTACTCGTTGGCGGCGCTGTTGGCGAGGATCTCGTCGGCCAGGGCTCGGGTCTCCGGGAACTTCTGGTCGTTGTAGCTGTCAATGAGCTTCTGCAGCTTGTTGCCGAGCTTGGGCGAGGCCTTGATGCCGGGCTCCTGGCGGGTCGCGTTCGGATACAGCACCTCGGCCTTGGCCTGCTGCTTTCCACCGCGACGGTCACCCCGCTCGGACGAGCGCGAGGACTGTGCAAAGGCATCGGTGACCATGGCGCCACCGATGGCGGTCGCGATGAGGACGGAAAGGACGGCTTGCTTGTGGTTGCTGAAAATCATCTTTCACCTCGATCGAACCGCCGCAGCGGCATCAAAACGGACTGTCAGAAAACTCTGAGCCGCCAAACGTATCAGAAACTGATGGCGTGAGAAATCGTTTCCGATGCTGCAATACAGCATCCTTTAGTCGTAGTGGCGTGCCGCGGCCGCACCTCAGCCGCACCTCGGCTTGCGGCCCGCCGACTGCGCCTGCTGATACACCCCGGACAGGGCCGGTGCGTCGCGCTGCAGCTCACGGATCCGGTTGGCCGGGTCGGGGTGGGTGGACAGCCATTGCGGCGACCGTCCGCCACTGGCGGCCATCATGTTCTGCCACAGGTTGACCGCCTGCGCGGGATCGAACCCGGCCTCGGCCATCAACCGCTGGCCAACCACGTCAGCCTCGCTTTCCTGGGTGCGCGAGCCGGGCAGCAGGAAGGCAGCTTGGGCGCCCATGCCGCCGAGCTGGTTGACCGTACCCACCGCCCCCTCGCCGTACGCGGCGCCCGCCAGCGCGCCAAGCACGGCCAGGCCGGTCTGTGCGCCCATCTGCCGGGTCAGGCGTTCCTCGTGGTGGCGCGAGATGACGTGGCCGATCTCATGGCCGATCACCGCAGCGAGCTGGTCCTGGTTCTTGGCCACGGTCAGGATGCCGGTGTTGACCCCGACCTTGCCGCCGGGCAGGGCAAAGGCGTTGGGTTCCTTGTCGACGAACACCGCCGTCTCCCACCGTACGCCACGGTACTGAGGCGGCAACTGCGCGACCAGCGCGTTGACCACGCACTGCACGTAGGCGTTCTGGCGGCCATCGGTGCTGACCTTTTCCTTCTGCTTGGTCTCGGTGAAGGCCTGCGCCCCAAGCTGGTCGAGCTCGGCTTGCGACACCCCACCGACCATCTGCCGGCGGCCGGTAGGTGAGGTGGTGGTCGCGCAGGCACTGACCAGCAGTGCGATGGCGATTCCCAACAGGACTGGTTTCATCGATGAGCCCCCGTGTTCATATGCGCAGTGTGGAACTGCGGGACGTAAAATTTTGTTGTGGCCGCGTCAAGCGCATTGCAGGTTCAATGCAGGCCCAGGAAAACCAGGGCCGCCAGCGCGATGGCGTTGTTCAACGCATGCGCCACGATCGGCGCCCACAAGGTGCCGGTGCGCTGGTAGAGCCACGCAAACGCGGCGCCCATGCCGCCATAGACCAGCCACAACTGCGCGATTTCCCACGGCCCGTTGGCGCTGGTACCGGGAATTTCATGCACCAGGGCAAAGGCGAAGCTGCTCAGCAGCATGCCCAGCAACGGCCGGCCGGCCTGCCACAGGCGACCGAACAACACGCGCCGGAACAGCAGCTCTTCGTAGGCCGGGGCCAGCACGATCGCGAACACCGCCAGGAACCACGGGAAGCGGGCGAGGGCTTGTTCCATCAGGGTCAGGTTGGTCGGCACCGGTTCGATCCCGGCCTGTTTGGCCAGCCACGCGATCAGATTGCTGCCGATCACCACGCCCAGCGCCACCAACAGGGTCCATCCCCACGTCGAGGGACGTCGTGCCGCCTGCGCGGACGCGCTGCGTTCGCTGCGGTCAGCGCGGCGACGCAGGAAATACAGCAACAGTGCCGCGCCGCCGGTAGCGGTCACCGCCATCAGGATCTGGGCGAGGGCGCCGGGTTGGCCGACCTGCTGCGCGATGCCGGCGGTCGTGTCGATGACGGCACCGTCGCGCACGGTCACCACGGCACGGTACAGGCCCCAGACCAGCCCGCTGAGCATGCTCAGCACAAGCAACGCCAGCACGGCGATGCCCATATCGATCAGGAAACCGGCAACGGGAGAGCCAGGCTTCTTTGCCGGTGACGGCGGCAAGCCGGGAGGCAGCGGAGGCGTCAGGGACGCCGGAGCAGTTGCAGACATCGGATTCCTGGCATCGGGAGACGGATGCCGGCCAGGTTGCAGGTCGCAACCGGCCGGCCCTGTCCCGATTGTGTCAGATATCCAGGTTGGCGACCTTCAACGCGTTGTCTTCGATGAAGTCGCGGCGCGGCTCCACCACATCGCCCATCAGGGTGCTGAAGATCTGGTCGGCGGCGACCGCGTCTTCAATCCGTACCTGCAGCAGGCGGCGGGTATCCGGGTTCACCGTGGTATCCCACAGCTGCTCCGGATTCATTTCACCCAGGCCCTTGAAGCGCTGGATCTGGCGACCCTTCTTGGCCTCGTCCAACAGCCAGTTGCGCGCCTCGGCAAAGGTGCTGATCTCCGCCGACTTGGCGCCGCGGCTGATCTTGGCACCCTCGCGGACCAGACCGTGCAGCAGCAGCGAGGACTGGTGCAGCGCACGCAGTTCGCCGGTTTCAAACGCACCCAGCGGCAGCACCTGGATCAGCTCTTCGCCCATGTGGCGACGGGTGACCAGCAGAGCCGCCGGACGCTCATCGTTGGGTTCCTGCAGTTCCAGGCTGAAACGCGGCGAGCCGAGGCTGCCCTGGTTCAGGCGCTTGGCCAATGCCGCCAGACCTTCGTCGGCGCCGGCCTTGCGCAGGTGTTCCAGATCCATCGGGGTGAAGTCGATCAGGGCTTCCAGCACCTGGCGATCGTAGCGATGCAGGTTGCGGGTGATCGATTCCTGCGCCGCGGCGTAGGCAAGCAACAGCTTCTCCAGCGCCACGCCCTCGATGCCCGGTTCGCCGTCGGCCGGAATCAGCGAAGCGTTTTCCACCGCGCTGCTGGCCAGGTAGGCATCCAGCGCCGGGTCATCCTTCAGGTACTGCTCCTGCTTGCCCTGCTTGATCTTGTACAGCGGCGGCAGGCCGATGTAGATGTGGCCGCGCTCGATCAGCTCCGGCATCTGCCGGTAGAAGAAGGTCAGCAGCAGCGTACGGATGTGCGCGCCGTCGACGTCGGCATCGGTCATGATGATGATGCGGTGGTAGCGCAGCTTGTCCGGGTTGTACTCATCGCGACCGATGCCGGTGCCCAGCGCGGTGATCAGCGTACCGACCTGGTCCGAGGCGAGCATGCGGTCGAAGCGGGCACGTTCCACGTTGAGGATCTTGCCGCGCAGCGGCAGCACGGCCTGGTTCTTGCGGTTACGGCCCTGCTTGGCCGAACCACCTGCCGAGTCACCCTCGACGATGAACAGTTCCGACAGCGCCGGATCCTTTTCCTGGCAGTCGGCCAGCTTGCCCGGCAGGCCGGCGATATCCAGCGCGCCCTTGCGGCGGGTCAGGTCGCGCGCCTTGCGGGCCGCTTCGCGTGCACGGGCGGCGTCGACGATCTTGCCGGAGATGGCCTTGGCTTCGTTCGGGTTTTCCTGCAGGAATTCTTCCAGGCGCGCGCCGAAGGCCGCTTCCACCGCCGGGCGCACATCCGAGCTGACCAGCTTTTCCTTGGTCTGGCTGGAGAAGCTCGGATCGGGCACCTTCACCGACAGCACCGCGATCATGCCTTCGCGCATGTCATCGCCGGTCAGGTTGATCTTGGCCTGCTTGGCGATGCCGTTCTGTTCGATGTAGTTGTTCAGCACGCGGGTCAGCGCGCCGCGGAAACCCGCCAGGTGGGTACCGCCATCCTTCTGCGGAATGTTGTTGGTGAAGCAGTACATCGTCTCCTGGTAGGAGTCGGTCCACTGCAGCGCCACGTCCACGACGATGCCGTTGTGCTCGCCCGTGACCGAGATGACGTTCGGATGCAACGGGGTCTTCAGCTGCGCCAGATGCTCCACGAAGCTGCGGATGCCGCCTTCGTAATGGAAGTCGTCGCGACGGCCATCGCCACGCTCGTCCGCCAGGACAATCTTGACACCGGAGTTCAGGAATGACAGCTCGCGCAGACGGCGCGCCAGGATGTCGTAGTGGAACTCGACGTTGTCGTGGAATGCCTTCACCGACGGCCAGAAGCGCAGGGTGGTACCTCGCTTGGTGCTGGCCTCAAGCTGCTTCAGCGGGTTGACCGCGGCACCGTCGGCGAATTCCTGCTGGTAGTGGAAACCGCCCTGGAAGATATCCAGCAGCAGCTTCTGCGACAGCGCGTTGACCACGCTGACGCCGACGCCGTGCAGGCCGCCGGAAACCTTGTAGCTGTTGTCATCGAACTTGCCGCCGGCATGCAGCACCGTCATCACGACTTCGGCAGCGGACACCTCACGGCCGAGCTTGGCGCTCATCTGCGCATGCTTGCCGACCGGAATACCACGCCCGTTGTCCGTCACCGAGACCGAACCGTCTGCATGGATGGTCACGGCCACGTGGTCGGCATGGCCGGCCAAGGCTTCGTCGATCGAGTTGTCGACGACCTCGAACACCATGTGGTGCAGACCGGTGCCGTCATGGACGTCACCGATGTACATACCCGGACGCTTGCGAACTGCCTCCAGGCCTTCCAGGGCGGTGATGCTGTTGGCGTCGTAATTGCCGTTCGTTGCCGGGGTGTTCTGTTCTTCAGTCATTGCGCTTGCCATAGGCTCCGCAGGTCGGGCCACCGCCGGGGGGCGGGGCGCCGAGGAATAAGGGGTTTCAACCGCAATTATACCAGCCGGGCACCGTGGCCTCTGGAGACCCACTATGGCACAGCGTCAGCATGCGCGCTGGGCGGCGAGAGTGCGGTTTCACAGCGGATCCTGGCGAAGCACAGTGCCATGTTCCACGTGGAACCGGGTGACGTCGGTAGCGTTGGCCAGCGCGGCCGGTATCTCGGTGGCGGTAATGAAGATCTGCGCCGGGCCCGCCTTCAACCGGTCCAGCACCCGCGCCTGGTGATGGCGGTCCAGCTCGGAGGACAGATCGTCCAGCGCGATCACCGGCCACTCGCCGCGCTGTTCCGCATAGTCCTCGGCCTGGGCCAGCAGGCAGGTGAGGGCGGTGAGCTTGGCCTGTCCGCGCGAGAGCGCATCGCGGCCGGGGATGCTGGCAAAACCGACACTCCAGTCCGCGCGGTGCGGGCCGACCGAGGTATAGCCCGCCATCCGATCACGCTCGCGGGCCAGCAGCAAGGCATCGGACAGCGAAACCTCGTGCTTGCGCCAGCCGGGGCTCAGGGTCATCGACTGGATCTGCAGATTCGGTGCCAACGACTCGGCCAGCGCGATGGTCCGCTGCTGCAATCGTTCCAGATAGTGCTGGCGACGTGTCGTCAACGGCTCACCGGCCTCTGCGAGCTCCCGATCCCAGGCATCCAGTGCGTGCGGGTGCCCGCCCTGCTTGAGCAGGGCATTGCGCTGCTTCAATGCACGGGAGTAACGGCGCCACAGGGCCAGGAAGTCTGGTTCCACGTGGAACAAGCCCCAATCGAGGAAGCGACGACGGGGCTCGCCCCCGCCACTGACCAGCGCGTGGCTACCCGGCTCAAAGGTGACCACAGCCAGCGCAGCGCAGAGGTTTCCCAGCTGGGCAACGTCTTCGCCATCCAGTCGCCCCTTCCACTCCTGCCCGCTGTGACGCAGGCCGGCCTTGCGCCGTGTCGGGCTGGTGTCGCCTTCGCGCTGTTCATCCCACTCGACGAATACCTCCAAAGCGTCTTGCCCTTGCCGCACCAGGCCATCGCGGACCCGCCCACGGAAGCTGCGTCCATAGGCCATGACGTGCAGGGCCTCCAACACACTGGTCTTGCCGGCCCCGTTGTCGCCGGTGATCAGGTTGATACCCGGTTGAGGGGCCAGTTCCACGCTGTCGAAGCGGCGGACCTGGTGCAGGGATAAACGACGGATGTGCATGCGGTCGATCAAGGCCGCGGGTTGCGGCGGTCGGTTCGGGGGAATCGATCAGCTTACTGCATAGATTGGGTTCCACGTGGTCGCGGTAAGCCCTATCCGCAGCGCGGCCGTCACCCGGTGATGCCTCGAAATCCTTGAAATCTGTTGCCGCGGTAGGGGTGCAGGCCTGCAGATTTCAAGGAATTTCAGCGTTTGGTCGACGTCGTTCGCGAGGCCGTCGCGTACACGCTCGTGAATTTCTTCAAATCTGGCGCGCAGGGCAGGGCAGCTGCTTTCAGATCTCAAAGAATCCGAAGAGGTCTCAGATACGCTATCCACAGGGGCTCTGTATGACTTATGCACAATCTATGTACAAGCTGTGGATAAAAAGGACGCCCTGGGACCCCTTTAAAGATACCCACAGGTTCAACCCCAGGCTCAGCACCTGTTCTACAGGGGGTTTCAAGGCCATATTCTTGTTTAAATACAAGCAGTTAAGGTACTTTTCAACCAAATCTGACCCTACCACCACCACCTAGCTTTAGATTTATATACAGTTTTTAAAAGCTTAGAGCTGTGATTCGAGGGCAATCCAGGGGCAATCCCAACGTGCGGCGAGAACAATCTGCGCGGCGCTCACCGGCAAGGTTTGGTTTGGAAGAATCATCCACTCACATCGCAATCTGCCTTGAGCCCGGTTGCCGCAGAGCGGAGCAAGACCAAGCGATTGAGCAACGGGTCCCCAGACCAGATCCGCCGCTCTGTTCACGACAACACCAGGACCTGCAACACCCTGCACGTTGCAATGCTCCACGTGGAACCTCAGAAGCGGTGCAAAAAGAAACCCGGCCATAAGCCGGGTTTCTTCAATTACTGCGGTTCCACGTGGAACCAACCGTCAACCGGTCACAGACGCAGCGGCATCACCACATGACGCGACTTCTCGCTGCTGGCTTCACGCACCAGGGCGGAGGAGTTCGAATCACGCAGCTGGATGACAACATGCTCATCGCGCAGCGCCGACAGGGCATCCAGCAGGTAGTTCACGTTGAAGCCGATGGCCAGATCGCTGACCGTGGTATCGGCTTCGATCTCTTCCTGGGCTTCTTCCTGCTCGGGGTTGTGCGCACTGATCTTCAGGTTGCCCGGCGAGACTTCCACGCGGATACCGCGGTACTTCTCGTTGGACAGGATCGCGGCGCGCTGCAGCGAGGCACGCAGTGCTTCGCGATCGACCTTCACTTCGCGATCGGCACCGATCGGGATTACCGCTTCGTAATCCGGGAAACGGCCGTCGATCAGCTTGGAGGTGAAGGTGACATCGTCGCGCTTGACCCGCACGTGGCTGCGACCGACTTCCAGCTCGATCTCGCGATCGCCGCTTTCCAGCAGACGCTGCAGCTCGGTCACGCCCTTGCGCGGCACGATGATCTGACGCTTGGCGCCGCTGGCTTTTTCCAGTTCGGTTTCACACAGCGCCAGGCGGTGACCGTCGGTGGCCACGGTACGCAGGGCATCACCGCGCAGGTCGAACAGCAGACCGTTGAGGTAATAGCGCACGTCCTGCTGGGCCATCGCAAACGCAGTGCGTTCGATCAGTTCCTTCAGGGTGGCTTCGCCGATCGCAACGCGCTCGGTGGCTTCCACTTCGTCCACCGACGGGAAGTCGTTGGCCGGCAGGGTTGCCAGGGTGAAACGGCTACGCCCGGCCTGCACGGTGATCTTGTCACCGGTCTGGGAGACGGTGATCCGGCTGCCATCGGGCAGGGCACGGATGATCTCGAACAGTTTGCGGGCGGGGATGGTGGTCTCGCCGTCCTGGGCATCTTCCACCGCGATCCGCGACACCATTTCCACTTCCAGGTCCGTACCGGTCAGCGACAGCTGGCCGTTCTGGACCTGAACCAGGAAATTAGCCAGAACCGGCAGGGTCTGGCGGCGTTCGACCACGTTGACGACTTGTGCCAACGGCTTGAGAAAGGCTTCGCGCTGCAGTGTGAAACGCATGTGGTTCCGTGCCCCTATGCTTTAAAAAAATGTGGAATAAATCAAAAGCTTGGTGGTGCTGGTAGGACCAGAATCGCGGGAAAACTCATCTAAGTATTTGTAAACAAAAGGTTTTCCAACCTCGAAACCCTATGCATTACTCGCCCCCAGGGGGTGGGGAAAGCTGTGGATAAATTTACCGCCGGATCAACCGGCTTTTTTATCCACAAGCTGTCCCGTGCTTACTACCGGATTCTGCACCGTTTTATGCGATGACGCCTTAGCGGCGTACATGCATCATTCGCTCAACTTCCGGATCAGCTTGTCCCAGTCTTCCCGCAACTTGCCGTCGGTTTCCATCAGCGTCCGGATCTGCCGGCAGGCATGCAGCACCGTGGTGTGGTCCCGGCCGGCGAAGGCATCGCCGATTTCCGGCAGGCTGTGCTCGGTGAGTTCCTTGGTCAGCGCCATGGCTACCTGGCGCGGACGGGCCAGTGACCGGGTCCGACGCTTGGACAGCAGATCCTTGATCTGCAGCCCGTAGTAGTCGGCCACGGTTTTCTGGATGTTCGGAATGCTGATCGCCTGCTGCTGGGCGCGCAGCAGATCGCGCAGGGTTTCCTGGGCGAAGTCGGTGGTGATCGCACGGCCGGTGAAATTGGCGCGTGCGGCCAGGGTATTCAGCGCACCCTCGAGGTCGCGGACATTGGAGCGCATCTTCTTGGCAATCAGAAACGCCACATCGTCGGGGATATCGGTACCACGCTCGCGTGCCTTGGCCAGCACGATCGCGGCGCGCGTTTCGAAGTCCGGCGGCTCGATGGCTACCGACAAGCCCCAGGCCAGCCGCGACTTCAGCCGTGCTTCCAGCCCCTCGACTTCGCGCGGGTACCGGTCGCAGGTCAGGATGATCTGCTGCTTGCCATCGAACAGGGCGTTGAAGGTGTGGAAGAACTCTTCCTGGGTGCGGTCCTTGCCGGCGAAGAACTGGATGTCATCGATCAGCAGCGCGTCCACCTGCTGGAACTGGCGCTTGAACTGGTCCATGGCCTTTTCCTGCAATGCCCGGATCATCGCGCTGAAGAACTGCTCCGAACGCAGGTACAGCACCTTGGCGGCCGGGTTGGCCTGACGCATCGCATTGCCGGCCGCGAACATCAGGTGGGTCTTGCCCAGACCGGTGCCGCCGTACAGCAGCAACGGGTTGTGGGCCCGGTCGCCGGGCTTCTGCGCCGCCTGGAACGCCGCGGCCAGACCCAGCTGGTTGCTGCGGCCTTCCACGAAGTTGGCGAACGTGTAGTGCGAATCCAGGTTGCCGGCGAACGGCACCAGCGGCTCGGCCACCGCGGCAGGCGCGGAAAAGCCCGAATTCGACGCGATCTGCGGCTCTACCGGACGCGGACGCGAGCCGATTTCAAGAAAAACGTCGCCAAAACCGGCGAAGTGCGCCAGCAGTTCCTTGATGCGCGGCAGGTACAGCTCGCGCACCTGGTCGACGATGAAGGCGTTTGGCGCATAAAGCACCAGGCTGTCCGCGCGCAGATCTGCCTGCAGCGGCTTCAACCAGGTGTGAACATCCTCGGGCGGGAACTCCGCTTCGAGGCGCTCGAGACAACGGGACCAGGCATCCAT